>DATHUD010000771.1:0-5119 GCA_035462575.1 Thermoanaerobaculia bacterium
GTAATGGGTACCTGGTAGCGGGGTACCTGGCACTTTGTCCCGGCACTTTGTCCCGACCCAGGGTCGGAAGTCCGATGAGAGGGGGAGAGGGAATGGGTGGCACTTTGGTGGGGGAAGCATTCCTACGGCTTCGAGTACGCGCTCCCGGAAAACCCCTGAAGACCCTCGCCACTTGCGACGCACCACGCCAGGTGAGGGAATCCGCCCGGTGGCTTCGTCAAGAAGCGTGTGCGCAGGCAGCAAGCCTGCGCGAGACTTCAAGGAGCTACCGAGATGTTTCCCGTTCGTTTTTCTCAGGGCCTGCTACGACACGTCCTGGGTTTGTTTCTCCTGACCTTCGCGGCGGGGGCCGCCCAGGCGGCGCCCCTGTCCGTCTACTACGACCAACTCCATAGCGGCTTTGTCGACTGGAGCTGGGCCGAGCGCGACCTCCGGGACGACGACGTCTACCGCACTGGGACGAATTCGATCTCTTTCGAGCCGGACGGCTGGAAGGCGCTCTTCCTCCATCGAAACGGCCTCCTCCGCACGGCGGACTACACCGCCATCGAATTCTGGATCCACGGCGGCACGACCGGCGGGCAGAACCTGCGCGTTCGCGGGGCCCTGGGCGGCGATCCCCTGGGGCTGGGAGCTCCGCTCTCCGATTTCCTTCCCGGAGGCGTTCCCGCCGGGCAGTGGGTGCGGGTGCAGGTTCCGCTGGTCGGCATCGGCCTCACCTCGGGCAATTTCGACGGGATCTGGATTGAGGACAACTCCGGCGGCGATCAGGGCCGGGTCTACGTCGACGACATCGAGCTGCTCACGCCGATCGTGACCGAGGTCTACGACGACCAGCTCCGCAACGGTTTCGTCAGTTGGAGCTGGGCCGACGTTTCGTTCAACCAGACCGCCGTGGTCCACAGCGGGCCGCACGCGATCTCCTTCGAGCCCGACGACTGGAAGGCACTCTTCTTCCATCGCGACACGGGCAACATCGACCGCTCGGAGTTCGTGGGCGTCTCTTTCTGCATCAACGGCGGGATCAACGGCGGTCAGAAGGTCCGCTTCGCGCTCCTGAACGTGGGCACGCAGATCGCCCATGCGCCGCTCGACGGGTTCATCCCCGGGGGAAGAATCCCGTTCAACCAGTGGGTCTGCTTCAGCATCCCGTTCAGCGCGCTCCTGGGCTCCTCCAACGCCACCTTCGACGGGTTCTGGCTCCAGGGCGACACGGAAGGCAACCAGGGGCCGGTCTACGTCGACAACGTCCAGCTCCTTCCCGCCCTCCGGGGCCCGGTTCAGGTCACGATCTCTCCGGAGGCGCCGCGGCGTCCGATCAGCCCGCTGATCTATGGCGTCAACTTCAACAGCTTCGATCCGGACCCGAAGCTCCCCTACCCCGTGCGCCGCTGGGGCGGCAACGCCACGACGCGCTATTCCTGGGAGATCGACGTCGCCAACCGCGCCCACGACTGGTTTTTCTATAACTTCCCGGAGACCAACCCGGCGCCCCCGACCCTGCCGCACGGCTCGCTCGCCGACCGCTTCATCGACGAGACCCGCGCCGCGGGCGGCGAGGCCCTGATCACCCTGCCTACCCTCGGCTGGACACCCGTCGACCGCCAGGTCCGCGCCGGGTTCGCGGTCGACAAATACGGTCCGCAGCAGGCGCAGGACTGCGGATCGCTCCCGGGCGGAGGGTGCGCCGGAAACGGCGTGCATCCCGACGGCTCGCTGATCACGGGCAACGATCCGCACGACACCTCCCGCGAGGTCGGCCCCGGCTTCATGACGGACTGGATGGGCCACATCGCCTCGCGCGTGGGCACGGCCGGCCAGGGGGGCGTCCGCTACTTCGCGCTGGACAACGAGCCCATCCTCTGGAACAGCAGCCACCGCGACGTCCACCCGAACCCGGTGACCTACGACGAGCTCTGGCAGCGCACCGTGGAGTACGCGTCCGCCATCAAGGCGGAGGACCCGGACGCGCAGATCTTCGGCCCTGTCACCTGGGGATGGTGCGACCTCTTCGGCTCCGCGGCCGACAACTGCACCACCGGCCCCGACCGCGCGGCCCACGGCAACATGCCGCTCCTCGAGTGGTATTTGAAACAGGTGCGGGACTACGAGCTCGCCCACAACGTGCGGCTCGTCGACTGGGTCGACATCCACTACTACCCGCAGGCCCCCGCGGTCAACCTGTCGGACAACGAGCTGCCCACCGTGGCGGCGCGGCGGCTGCGCTCGCTCAAAAACCTTTACGATCCGGCCTACGTCGACGAGTCATGGATCGAGCAGCCGGTCAACCTGATCCCGCGCGTCAAGCAGTGGATCGACACCCGCCTCCCGGGCGCCAAGCTCGCGATCACCGAGTACAACTGGGGCAACGACCACGGGCTGACGAGCGCGCTGGCGCAGGCCGAGGCCCTGGCCATCTTCGGCCGCGAGGGGGTCGACCTCGCCACCCGCTGGCTGGAGCCCCAGCGGGGAAGCCTCGTGGAGAAGGCGTTCCGGTTCTACCTGGACTATGACGGCCAGGGGAGCCGCCTGGAGGGCGACAGCGTCAAGACGGTCAGCTCGAAGGTGGACGCCGTGGGCGCCTACACCATCTGGGCTCAGCCTTCCGCGACGAAGAAGCTCTATGTCCTCCTGTTCAACAAGGACGTGGTCCAGCGCCACGTCGACGTCCAACTCTCCAGCGAGGCGCTCGCCGGCTACGCTCCGGCCCTCTACCGTCTCGACGGCAACGGCCTGGGCCCGGTCAGCCAGCACGTGACCGTCCACCCGCAGGGCTTCGGCATCGACCTGCCGGCCCGCACGGCGACGTTGGCCGTAGTGGACCTCCAGTAAACATTTTCCCGCAGAGAGGGCGGGCTCGCGTCCGCCCTCTCTGTTGACATCGGCAGGACGCTGGCGCTGCAGCAAGCTTGGGACGCCACGACGGGGACGACCTACGCGTCGCGTTCTCTGGGATGCTGGGCGGAAGCCCCCTGATCCAGCTCATCTGCCCCAGAGATGCCGCTTTCGCTGCCGGAAACCGTGGAGTCTGACTGAAAACCCACTGGGTCTGCGCCAAAACCCACTGGGTTTTTGGCAAAACCCACTGGGTTTTTGGCGGAACCCACTGGGTTTTTGGCAAAACCCACTGGGTTTTTGGCAGAACCCACTGGGTTTTTGGCAGAACCCACTGGGTTTTTGGCGAAACCCACTGGGTTTTGGGCAGAACCCACTGGGTTTCCGCCAGATCCACTCCATTTCGGAATGGAATTCCAGTGGATTCTGGGACGGGAGCACTGGTTTCGGCGCCGGATGAGCTGGTTTTCTGCCGTCGTCAGGAGCGGATCTGGCTCAGAAATGCTGGATTTCAGGAACGGAAGGAGCAGATCCGGGCTCGGAAGGGAGATGTCTGGCAAAGCTACGGCGCCTGGTTTTCCGTCTGCACCGCTCCGTATTTCATCTCCGCCTGGCGGATGTTCCGCACCTCGGCCTCCAGGATCAGGACGGTCAGCCTCCGCATCTCCGCGGCTTCCTTGAGGAGAAGGACCGAGCCGAAGATCTCGCGGTGGATCCGGAGGGAGAAAAAGACCTTCGAGGCCGCGAGAACCTCCTTCTCGGCTTCGTCGGCCTTGCCCTGGCGCAGCAGGGCCATGGCGAGGTAGAGGCACATCAGGGCATAGGCAAAGCGGAGCTTCTCCTTTTTGAAGCCCTCCTTCACCTCTCGGAATGCGATCTCCGCGCTCTTCCAGTTCTCCTGGCCGTAGCTGAGCTGGCCTTCGAGCCCCCGGAGCTTGAGCCTGGAGATGCGCCCGCAGCTCTGAAGGCGCGCGCGGCTGTCGAAGAGGAACCGCTGCGCTTCCGGAAACCGGCCGAGGTCGATGAGCAGGCTGAGCTGGTTGTGGAGCGCGGTCCCGACGAGGTCGGGCTCCCGCTCCCGGTCGACGAGAGCGAGCCCCTCCCGGTTGAAGCGGAGGGCGGCCTCGGGGTCTCCGCTGTAGGCCACATAGACCGCCCTCGCGAGCAAGGTCCGGCCCGCGAGGTGGGGTTTCCCTGCCTGCCGGTACATCTCGGGGACGAGGTCCAGCCGGTTCTGGGCGGAGGCGAACTGCCGAAGTGTCCCGAAGTAGGAGGCCTCCAGCTCCAGGATGCGCGCCTTGAGGAGCGGATCGCCCGTGCCCCTTACAGAAAAGGCGACGGCCTGTCCGAAGGCGAGCTTCGCCTCGTTCAGCCGGTCGGCCACGCGGAGGGCGTTGGCGAAGTCGCCCCAGGCGCGCGCCCGGAGGTCCGCGACGCGCTGCGCTCCGTGGGTTTTCAGGCTGAGACGGCCCGCCACGTCGACCGCGGCCTGGGCGAGGCGGCACATCTCCTGCGGATTTTCGAAGCGGAGGACCCAACTCCGGGCGAGGAGCGCCTCGTAGACACCGAGCCGGGCCGCGCCCTTCCGGCCGTCCCCGGCGAGCTCCCGGGCTCCCCGGCCGAGGAGCCGCAGAGTCCGGTAGAAGCGGGTGCGCTCTTGCAGGGGAAGGTTATCGGCACGGCGGGCATACTCCTCAAACCGGTGGAAGAGCGGCTCGTAGGCGAAGCGATCGGGAAGAGGATGTACGGGCCCGAGAGGCTGGCCGCGGAGCAGGCGAAGGACCGTCCGCCTTACGTCTTCCGGTGCCGGATTCTCTCCAAACATCGCCGCAAGATCTTCCAGGTCGCAGTGCTCGAACACTCTTTCTCCCTTTTACGGACCTTGTTATCTTCTCACAAGTAGGGGAGAAAGCTCCCTCCTCTCCCGGGGGCAGGACGGAAGGCCGGGAGAGGAGGGTCGGGGAGGTGAGGGCCGGGCGGGGGCTAGCCGTTCGGATCGATCAGGAAACCCTGGTCCGTGCAGCTCTGGCAGTCCGGAGCCCCCGGATCGGGGCTGCCATTGGGATCGACCAGATGGCCCTGTTTGTTCGAGCCCGTCCAGAGGCGGAGGACCAGGGTGATCCGCTTTTCGAGCCCCCCGAGCCATGGTTGGAACGGGCCGGTCTCCCGGGGGCTCTCCTGGGCCTGGAGCGGACCGGCGGCGAGGACGGCGGCAACGGCTCCCGCAGCCAGCAGGCGATGGACGATGCGCTGACGCATGAGGATCTCCCTCCTCCGCGGCACG
>DATHUD010000772.1:0-10749 GCA_035462575.1 Thermoanaerobaculia bacterium
TCTCTCGCGCCACCTTTGAGTCAAGACTCGCAGCGGGCGCTTCCTCTACCTGACTTTCAGGTCCACGGCATGCTCTGCACGGATGCCGCGATCCTCCTGCTCGGCTGGGACACTCTCTACACGGCCTCCCTGCTACCCGAGGCTCAACGCCTCTCTTTGAGCTCTGAGAAGCTTGCCCACGGCGGTTTCAGGCCGCCTGCCTTCTCCGGGACCGACCGTCTTCGCAACCTCGGCTCCCTGGCCAAACCGCAGGTTGTTCCCCTCGGAGATCCCAAATCCAATCTCACCCTCGTCACAAAACTAGAGCCGTTACCGCAAGAGTGCAGGCTCCGCGTCGTCAGCCGTCTGGAAGAGACCGACCCTGAGGGCCGAGTTCGTTTCGCCCTGCAGCTCTACGACGGCTGGAGGGGCGCTGAATGTGGCAAATAACGAGGCCCACTTCGCCAAAGAGCCTCGGGTGGAGGCGACGGCTCGAACGCCTCCACCTCGGGGGAGCCGCCTTCAGCGCTTCTTCCGCGAGGCTTTTGCCGCCGGGAGCGCCGACAGGCCGAACTTCGCGAGCATGAGGTCCGCGGTCTGTAGCGCTCCCTCCACCCAGCCCTGCGCGTCGGAGTAAGCTTCGCCGCAGATGTAGAACGGCACGCCGTCGCCCAGCGGCTGCACGATCTTCTCCTTGACCTCCCAGCTCTTCACGCCGATGTTCCAGTTGTTCCAGCCACCGCCGTAGGGATCGTCGCCCCAGTCCTGGAACGCGGCGTCGACGACCGAGGGGACGAAGCCCAGGCCGTGGATCTGCTGGAGCTCCCGCTCGACCTCGCTCACCATGCGGAGCGGCGCGTGATACTTCAACCATTCAGACTCGCGACCGCTCGCCTCGCTGTCGGCCTCGCCCTTGAAAAACTCCAGACTGGCGGCGTTCTTCGCCTCCGCACGCCAGCCTTGGCCGCGCTTGGGCCGCAGCCCGTCCCAGAAGCTGATGTTCGTGCCGTCGTCGTAGCTTGCCATCAGCATCGCCCTTCCGGAGAGCGCCGGCTTGCCGTCGTTCTGGGGCCAGTAGTAGGTCTGGCGCACCGGCAGGTCGGTCACCGTGCGGCCGGCCTGCACTCCCGCGGCCAGCCACCAGGGGCTGTCATAGGTGGTGAAAAGCTTGAACAGTGGCCGGGGCGTGACGCTCTTGATCAACTGCGCCACCGACGGATCGCTGAGCAACGGGCTGTTGATCAGCTCCAGCGCGCGTCGCGGCATGGCGAGGATCAGCGCCCGTGCCGTCCGCTTGGAGCCGTCCTCGAAGCGCAGCTCGAAGGTTCCCGCCTTTTTGTCTTGATCGAAGGTCAGGAGCTTGGCATTGTGAGCAATCGAGCCGCCTTTGGCCGATTCGACGAGGCTGGCGAGGGTGAGCGGCACCTGCTGGAAGCCGTTCTTGAAACCCTGGTATTGGGGGTCGACGCCGAAATCGGACAGGAACCAGGGGATGGCGTCGGCGGCGTTCCAGTTGCTGAGCGTCGAGTCGTAGCCGCCGGCGTCGATGGCGAGTTGGAAGGCCTCGCCGCTCATCACGCGCATCAGGACGTTCCAGAACCCCTGGCGGTAGAGCGGCACGCCGGCGAACGAGGCCTCGCGGGCCATTCGCTGGCGCTGCTCTTCGGTGAGATCGGGGTTGGTGATGCCGGGGACGATCTGCTCGATGGCGTTGACGACGATCGTGCCGGAGGTCTTCCCGAACTCCTGGAAGGTCAGGTGGTACGGCACGAGCTCGGGTTGCTCGGTGAAATCCTCCAGCCGCAGGTAGGTGCCGCGCAGATAGGCCAGGTTCTGCGGCTGATCGACCGGAAAGGGATACGTCACGATCTGGTCTTTTCCCCGCAACTGTCCGTTGAGCGTCCGGATAAGGTTGGTGATGCGCGGCTGTACCGCCGGCAGGATCCGCATGCCGCCGAGCTCCGCGACCATGTTGGGGATTTTCGGCGCGGGCACCGAGAGCAGGCGCCCGCCGATCCGGTCGCTCGCCTCGAAGACCGCCACGCGCTTCACCTTGCCGTCGGTCAACAGCCGCCACGCCGAGTAGACCCCGGAGACGCCGCCGCCGATGATCGCTACGTCCAAAACGTCGCTTGCTTTCTCTGCCATGGGTTCGTCCCTCCGAAAGCTCAGAAGATGATCGGTACGTTCGGCGGAAGTGCTCAATGCCGGACTTTCAATAGTTTAACCTGCGCGCGATCCAATCCCGAAACGGATTGGGCTTCTTGCCCGGCTCGTCGTAGGTGTAGGCGAGCAGGATCCTCTCGCCTTCGTCCGAAAGGGTGATCCCGCGGTGAAGCGTGCGCGCTCCGCGCATCACCAGCAGATCGCCGGCTTCGGCGAGGACGGCCCGGCGGGGGAAGATCGAGAAGAGCTGCGGGAACGCGTAGAACGGATAGAGCAGAAAGCGCAGGAACCGGGTGAGCCCCGGGGAGATGAACTCGGTCTGGCCGCGGTTGGTGTTTTCGAGCGTCACCAGGGCCACGTAGGAGTGGCCGTCCAGGTGCCAGCGGAACCCGTGGTCCCGCCGCTCGTAGGCCTGGACGCGGAGCGCCCGCCGGGAGCTCCCCAGCGGGCGGAGCGCCCCTCCGGCGAAGTCTTGCGCGAGCGGACGCACCCGGGTGTCTCCGAACGCCTCCACCTCGGGCAGCTCGGAGCGGATCTGGTCGCCGTCGATCACGCGGTAGCGGGGGCCGAGGCCGCCGCGGCCGTGGACCTCGCGGAACAGGTGCTCGTGCTCGTGGACCAGCCGGCGGAGGCGGTCGAGCTCCTCACTCGTCAGGAAACCGGGGACGTGTCGGTACGCTTCCATTCACCTCTCCTCTCGCGCCAGCGCGTAGACCCGGGCGTGCGGATCAGAATAGACCGGCCGGAACCAGCGGCGGAAGGCCGCGTCCTCGGGGAACGGCAGGTCGATCCCCCCTTCCTTGTTCTCTGCGGGAATCAGGAGATACCCGGCTCCCAGGTTTCGCAGCCGGCGGTGGAGATCCGCCGGTCCGCGGAGGCCGCCGAGCACGCGGGGAAAGCTCGAGGTCCCGATCCAGTCCCCCAGCAGACGCCCCCGAGCGTGGTAGACCATGTTTTCGAAATCGAGCCCCCAGGCGGTATAGCCGTTTCCGTGGGTCCGATTCAAAAAGGCGACCGCTCGATAGAGGGGAAGGCGCCGGGCCAGGTACTCCTCCCTCGCCTCCGGAGTGAGCGGAATCGGCCCCTGGCGGGCGATCCGGTAGCCCGCGTAAACCCAGCCCGGCAGCAGGAAGGCCGCGAAAAGGCCCCATACCAGCACGTCGCGGCGGACGGGGAGACGGCCGAGCCAGGAAACGAGGGCCCCGGCCACCGCGAGGCTGACCAGCGGCAGGGCGGGGACCAGGTACCGGCTGTCCGGAGGGAGGGACAGGCAGGCGAGCGCGTAGAGCACGGCAACGCCCAACAGGTGCCGGAGGCGAGCGTCGCGGAACGCCGCCAGAGCCGCCACCGGGAGCAGGACCAGGGAGAGCGGCGAGTACGGAGGCTGGAAGCCGTAGCGCTCCCGCGCGAACACGACGTCCCAGGGGAGGCGCGCCAACGCGATCAGGCGGCGCACGACGCCGCCGGCCGCGAAGCTGTGGAACCGGAGAGGGTTCCAGGGGGTGGAGCCGAAGATCTGAGGGAAGAAGGGGAACAGCGGGTTCCCGGTGTGGACGAGCATCCGGCCGTACCAGGGCGCGACCACCGCGGCGGCCACGGCTCCGAAGAGGAGGAGGTCGCGGACGCGGGTCGCGATCGGCCGGCGGGCCAGGACCACGGCCAGCGCGGTCATCCCCAGGAAGAAGAGCCCCAGGTATTTGACGTCCGCCGTCGTGCCGGCGAAGACGGCGGCGAGGACGAGCCAGCCGCGCTCCCCGGTCCGCCGGAAGCGCCGCGCGCTGTCCAGAGCCGCGGTCGCGAAGAGCGTGAGCCCCGGCTCCACGTAACCGCTGCCGGCGAGCGAGACCACGATGGGATTGCCGAGGAAGATCGCCGCCGCGATCCACCCCGCCGCTCCCCCGCTCTCCGGAAAGGCCTCCTTTCCCCAATCCAAAAGGATCGCGGCCGTCAGCATCGTCATCAGGAGCTGCACCCCGTGCGTGGCCACGTCCGACCCGAAGAGCATCACCAGGGCGAACAGGATCTCGTTGGCCTGGGGGAACACCGGAAACCGCAGGTCCGGCAGGAAGGGGACTCCGCCGGAGGCCACGAAGGCCCGGGCGAAGGGAAGGTGGTAGAGAGTCTCGTCGAATCCCGTGGGCGGATAGAGCGCCAGGAGCAGGAAGGGAGCGGCGATCCCGGCTCCCGCGGCGACTCCCGCAACCGAGGGACGCGCCCGGAACCCCTCGCGCCAGGCGGGAAGGCCCAGGAAGTGGATCGCGGCGACGGCGAGGAGGACCGGCCCGGGTGTCAGGAGCCCCGCGAAGCCGAGCAGCAGGGCCCCATGGGCGAGGAGCGCGAGGCCGAGGGCGGTCCGGACGGCCCAGCCCGCTTCTCTGTGGAGCGTCCGCCCGAGGATCAGCGCGGTGACCGCGAGGACGAGGACGGGGAGGAAGACTCCCGCCAGGAAGACGACGGCCGGCACGGTCTAGGCGGGCTTGTCCGCCACCACGGTGAGGAGATATCCGAAGCGGCCGAGGAAGCGCCACCGGGTCTCCAGCTCGAAGGGGGCGAGGAAGAGGGGCGTCAGGCGATAGAGGGGGATACGGCGGGTGAAGAAGAAGAGGTCCGCCATGCGCACGAATCCGGGGAGCGTGAGGATGCCCGTCCTCTCGACGACCCGGAGGCCGGTGGCTTCGACATCCCGCCGGAGCTCCCCGGCGCTGAAGGATTTCTCGGGCGAGTAGAGGTACTTTCCGAAGGCATCGAGGACCCACACCATGAGCGGGCGCAGGAACAGGTCCCACTTGTGCGGCACGCCGATGATCGCCCGCCCGCCGGGGCGCAGCACCCGGTGGATCTCCCGGAGGGCCTCTTTGTACTCGTCGATGTGCTCGATCGTCCCCATGGTGTAGATCACGTCGAAGGAGCCTTCGGGGAAAGGCAGCTCGCGGATGTCGGCCCGGAGGAGCGCCGGGGCGTGCCCGTTGCGCACCGCGTTTTTCCGCGCCCGGAAGGCGACGACCCGGGAGAGGTCGAGCCCGACGACCTCGGCCCCCTGGGAGCGGACCCAGTCCAGGATGCGCGTGTTGATGGCCTCGTTCCAGAGGTCGAGCTTCAGGACCCTTTTACCCCGGAGGTCTCCCACGGAGCGCTCGAAGAGAGCGATCTCGCACCGGCGGTAATATTGCGTGCTGGGCGCCTGGAAGAAGTCCGGCATCGAGCCCGCCACGCGGTCCCAGGTCCGGCGCTGCCGCTCGCGCAGCGAAACCGCCGCGTCGGTCTCCGTCATCGCTCCTCCCTCCCGCGAAGCCAATCGATCGTGCGAGCCAGCCCCTCGGCCAAGGGACGGGCTTCATAACCCAAGTCCCGCCGCGCCTTGCCGGAGTCGAAGCGCCAGGCGCGGAGCAGGATCCGGACGCCGGTAGCATAGCCGCAACCCGGATCGGAGCGGCGCAGCCGGTCGGCGAGGACCGCCATCGCGAGGACCATCCCGGCAGGGCTAGAGAGGAGCCGCCCCCGGATCCCGGCCTGGGCGAACACGAGCCCGGCGAGCTCCCGGTGGGCCACCTCCTCCCCTCCCAGGATGTAGGACTCCCCCGGCTTTCCCAGGCTCTCGGCCGCGAGGAGGCCGCGCACCACGTCGTCCACGTAGACCAGGTTGCGCGGCTGCCGCCCGCCCGCGACGAGCAGCGCCCTCCGCCTGCGCAGGAGACGGCGGATCTCCGCGGTCACCCGGTTCGGATGCGACGGGCGGTCCGGGCCGAACACCACCGTGGGGCAGACGGTCACCGCGAGCGGCCCCAGGGCGAGCGCGGCCACCGCCCGGGAGCGCGAGTAGGCGCCGAACGTCCTCTCCGGCACGATCCCGTCCGCCTCGGTCCTCACGGTCCCGGCCGAAGGGCCATACATCAGGGCGCTCGCTACGTTGACGAACCGCGCCACCCCCGCCTCGTTGGCGTTCCGGGCCAGGTCGAGAGTGGCCGTGACGTTGACCTCCTCGAGCTCCCGGGCGCGGGTGGCCGGCCCGTTGCGCGCGGCCGCCAGGTGGAAGACGGAAGCCGCCTCCCGCAGCAGAGGGCTCCAGGAGGAGGAATCGCGGAGGTCTCCGGAGACGACCCGCAGGGCCGGGTGGCGGAGGTCCGAGAGCGCCGAGGCGTTCCGACAGAAGGCGAGCACCGGGCGCCCTTCGGAAAGCAGTGCGCGGACGAGCGGGCGCCCGAGAAAGCCCGAAGCCCCGGTGACCAGAGAGGCGCCCGTCATCTCCGGCCCGCCGGACGCGCGAGATGCGTGGTGCCATCCGGCCGCAGCAGGTAGACGGCCGGAGGGAGGCCCGCGTAGGGGCTCGCCCGGGAGATCGAATAGGCCCCGGCGTCGCAGAACGCGAGCCCGTCGCCGGGCGCCATCGGCGGCAGGCGGCGGCGGACGTCCAAGACGTCCAGGGTGTTCAAGGTCGAGCCCGAGAGGTTCCAGAACCGCTCCGGCCCGACTCCGGCTTCGCGCAGGGGGAGGAGGCGCCGGGAGAACAGGACCGGGGACTCGGGGAGGAAGTTGCGGCTGGCGTCCAGGAACAGCCAGCTCCCGCGGACGACCCGCACGCGGGAGACGAGCACCGCCGCGTCCCCCACGATCGACCGTCCCGGCTCGGCGGCGAGCGTGGGAGGTATGGAAAGCCCCGCCTCCTCCACCAGCTCGCGGAACCGCGCGGCCAGCCGGGAGGCCAGCTCCTCGAGCCCGGGAGAGCCGGAGGCGGGAAAGCGGTCCCGGAGCCGCGCGAGGAGCCGGCGCGGCCCAATCCGCCGCAGAGACGGCGACGGGATGCCCCCGCCCAGGTTCACCTCCCGGAGGGCCACGCCCGTCTCCGCGGCGATCCTTCCGAGAAGCGCCAGGACCCCGCGGAAGACCCGGGTGAATCCATCGAGCGACGACTGCTGCGTCCCCAGATAGAAGTTGACCGCCCAAGGCTCCAGCCCGGGCGAGGACGCGGCCCGCCGGACGCTCTCCACGATCTCCGAGGCGTCGAGCCCCATCCGCCGGTTGAGCCTCCCCAGGGGAGAAATCCCCCCTCCCCCGTCCCGCAGGCGGAAGGAGAGCCGGAGCCGCCGGCCCGCCCGGACCGCCGCGTCCGCCAGGAGCGGGAGATCCTCGAGATGATGGACGTGGAAGAGCGAGATTCCCGCCGCCACGGCCCGGTCCAGCTCCTCGGGAGTCAGGACCGGCCGGGCGTAGGCGATGCGCTCCGGCGGGAAGCCGCAACCGATCGCGAGCTCCGCCTCCCCGGCATGGCTCGCCAGCAGGTGGCTGCCGCAGCCGGCCAGCACGGAGAGCACCGCGGCCTCGTGGTTGGTCTTGGCGCAGTAGCGAAGGACGGCGCCCGGCCCCGCTCCATCAAGACCGCGCTCCAGGGCCCGGTAGTTGGCCGCGAGGCGCGATTCGCTGATCAGGAAGAACGGCGTCCCCAGCCGCTCGGCGAGATCCGCGAGCGGGACCCCTTCCATCCGCAGCTCACCCTGCCCATAGCCGAGAAACGTCGTGTCCGTCACGGCGGCTGAGGGTAGCAGAGAGAGGGAAAAAGGACGGAGACGAACAGCGCGTGCCTTGTCGTCTCCGTCAGGGAGAGAGGATCGTTATGCCATACAAACATACACCCAGGGAGAGGGGACGCGCAAGGGCTTCTTTAGGATCTACTCTTCAGGATCTACTTTGCCGGGCTGCCTTGCCTCCGCCGGGGCCCTCACCCCAACCCTCTCCCAGCCCCCTCCCATCCGCCGGGAGAGGGAGCCTTTGCAACAGCAACACCCCAGTAAGGGCTCCCTCTCCCGGTTGGGGGGCGGGAGGCTGGGAGAGGGTTGGGGTGAGGGTCCGGGCGGCGCAGCCGCCCGGCGGTCCCAGGAAATCTCCACATGTAGTGCCCTCTTCTCCCCCCTCCCCCATCCACTTGTGGTGCCTGGACCGCTTTGATATCCTGCCCTCCGGCTGTTCCTCCGACAGGGCTCGTTTGCGACCAGGGATGACCACATGAAAGTCAAACGCCTCGAGATCTCCGGCTTCAAGTCCTTCGTCGATCCCGTAGAGGTTCATTTCGCGGGCGGCATCACGGCCATCGTCGGTCCCAACGGCTGTGGCAAGAGCAACCTCTCCGAAGCGATGACGTGGGTGCTCGGCGAGCAGAGCGCGAAGACGCTGCGCGGCGGCACCATGGAGGACGTCATCTTCAACGGCACCGACAGCCGGAAGCCGCTGGGGATGGCCGAGTGCACGCTCATCCTGCAGACCGATCCCTCCTTCCCGCGGTCGGACGACGGCAAGATCACCATCTCCCGCCGCGTCTACCGGGGCGGCGAGGGCCAGTACCGGCTGAACGGCAAGCTCGTGCGCCTGAAGGACGTGAAGGACCTGCTGATGGACACGGGGCTCGGCATCCGGGCCTACTCCGTGATCGAGCAGGGGAAGATCGGCATGATCCTCTCGGGCAAGCCCCAGGAGCGCAGAAAGCTCATCGAGGAGGCGGCCGGCATCACCCGCTACAAGGCCCGGAAGAGCGTGGCCGAGGTCAAGCTTCAGGAGGCGATGTCCAACCTCCTGCGGCTCGACGACGTCATCTCCGAGGTCGAGCGGGCCCTCCGGTCCTTGAAGCGCCAGGCGAGCGCGGCCCGGCGCTACCAGGAGAAGGAGGTCGAGTACCGGAAGCTCCTGGAGGAGGTCCTCCTCGGACGCTGGAGCTCGCTCGCCTTCCGGCTCCTCGACTTGAAGAGCCGGATCGAGGAGACCACCTCGCGGGAGGCGGCGCTCGCGGCCGATCTCCACCGCGACGAGGCGGCGCTCGCCGCCGGGCGCCAGCGGCTGGACGAGCTCGCGCGGCTGATGGCCGAGCGCCACCAGAAGGTGGCCGAGCTCGCGGCCACGATCGAGGGGCGGCAGGAGTTCCTGAAGGCCAACCGCCAGACTCTCCAGGAGATCGGCGAGCGGGCCGCCCAGGGACGCGCTCTCGCCGATCGGCGGGAGGCGGAGATCGAAGGCCACATCTCGGCCTTGAAGTCCCTGGATGAGCGCCGCGGCGAGCTCGCGGCCGAGCGCCAGCAGGCGGCCCAGGCCGTGGACGAGGACGACCGCCAGATCGCCGCAGCCGAGCGGGACCTGAAGCAGGTGGCCGCCCGGGTCGACGCCTTCCGCACCCAGATGGCGGCCGCGGGGAACGAGATCAACGCGGCCCGGAACCGTTCACAGCAGGCGCAGATCGAGCAGGAGAGGGGCAACTTCCGGCGCCACCGGATCGACGAAGAGATCGCCCAGCACGCCCAGGAGGTCAAGCAGGCGGCCGAGGTCCTGGAGATGTCCAGGAACAAGGTCGCCTCCTCCGAGGCGGCGCTGGACTCCCGGGTGACCGACCAGGAGAAGGTCGCCGCGGCCCTCGAAGCCACGATGCGGCGCGAGGCCGAGGCCGCGGACCGGAAGCGGCGCCTGGAAGACCAGCTCACCGGCTCGCGGCAGCGGCAGAAGATCCTGGCCGAGCTCTCCCGCGCCCACGCCCAGCGGCGGGCCGCGCTCGAAAAGGCGCTCGCCGGCCTGGGGCTCGACGCCCCCACCTACCTCGCGGGCCAGGCCAAGGCCGTCGAGGGTTGGGAGCGGAGCCTGGACGTCTACCTGGGCACCATGGCCGACGCGGTCGTGCTCGCCCAGGGCGAGAGCGCTCTGGACTTGGCCAAGGCCCTGGCCGGCCGCTCGGCCGCCGTGGTCCTGGAGCGGCAGCCCCAGGGCACCTCGGAAAACTGGCCCGTGGTGGACGACCCGGCCGTGGTGCTCTCCCTGGGCGAGGCCCTGGGGCTCTCCGAGGAGCTCGCGACCGCGCTTCCCCCCGCGTTCCTCGTGCGCACCGCCACGGACGCCGAGCGGCTCGCCCGCCTCCACCCCGGGCTCGCCTTCCTCTCCCGCGAAGGCGTGTGGGTCGAAGCCGGCACCTTCCACGTGGAGGGCGACATTGCGACGCCCGGCGTGCTCGAGCGGGAGAGCGAGCTCGCGACGCTCGCCAAGGCCATTCCGGACCTCGAAGAGCAGCTCCGGGCCGCCGGCGCCGAGCTCGACCGGCTGGTCGCCGAGCGCACCAACCTCGCCCGGGAGTCGAACCGGCTGCAGAACGAGGTGGCCCAGATCCGCCAGGAGCTCGCGGTGGGCAAGGCCCGCATGGAGGACGCCGCGGCCCGCCACCGCCGCCTCGCGGCCCAGGCCGAGACCCTGACGAACGAGCAGCAGGAGATCGTCCGCGAGATCGAGCGGATCGCCGAGAAGCGGCAGATCCTCCTCGAAGAGCTGGCCGCGGCCGAAACGCGCAGCGCCGGCCTCCAGGAGGACTTCGACCGCGCCCAGGCCGAGCTCGAAGCGGCCAAGAGCCACCGCGAGAGCCTGCGCACCGAGAGCGCCGGCCGCCGCGGCCGGCTGGACCTCTTGGACGAGCGCCTGGAATCGCTCGACCGCGAGATGGGCCGCCTCCAGGCCGAGCTCGACCGCGGACGCGGCCAGGTCACCTCCTGGCGTGACGACGCCGAGAAGCTCACCGCCCGGCGGGCCGATCTCGAGCGGGCGATCGAAAAGGCCACGAGCGATCTCCAGACCGCTCTGGAGCATCGC
>DATHUD010000773.1:0-9013 GCA_035462575.1 Thermoanaerobaculia bacterium
GCCGCCGCCGGCGAGGGGGATCGTCAATCTCCACATGTCGTTGAGCAGCACCGGCGCGAACTCCGCGGTCGCTCCCCCGAAGATGTAGAGCTCGTAGGCCGTGGCGGTCTTGCGAGAGAAGTAGAACTGGCCGAACCTCGGCGCCGGCGCCGGCCCCGTCATCGCGGTGTCCACGCGTGTCCAGGTCCCGGTGTGGAGATCGAAGTACCAGACATCGGACAGGGTGGTCCCGTCGAACCGGCTGCCCCCGAAGAGCCAGATGCGGTCGTTGTGCTCATCAGCGATCAGCTTCGCGTTGTCGCGGTGGCCCGGTCCACCGGCCTCCTCGAAGACGAGTTGCTCCCAGGTTTCGGTGTCGAGGTCGAACCTCCAGAGGTCGCCGAGGTAGTTCTCCGGCGTGAACAGACCGGTCCCGTTCACGGCGTCGTTCGTGTATCCGCCGTAGACGATCAGGGCGTTCCAGCCCTCGGAGTAGACGAGCGGATGATGGGCTCGAGCGCGCGGGGCGGGCGAGCCGGTCGCAGACTGCTTCCAGCCGTTCTTGTAGCGGACCAGGTCGTGCTGGAGGCCGTCCGGACGGTTGATGAAGGCCGGCAGCGTCGACGACGAGCCCGAGAAGGCGTACGCGACGGTCTTGTGCTTCCCCTTCTCTCGCACGGCGACCGCCTCCGTGGAGCGGTTGGCGCGCCCGATTTCGGCCGCGCTCTGCGAGATCTCCGTCCACCCGTGCACCGGATCGAACCGGAACGTGTCCTGGTGCGTGAGGTCGAGCCCTCGCCTGAAAGGACCTCTCCCACCGGAGACGATCAGCGCGTCGTCCTCGGCGACGCACCACATCATCGCCTCGGCCCTGGCGGACGGCCCGCCCGGATATTGGCCCGGAGATGGGCCGAGGTCGTACCAGGTCAGCGTGTCGACGTCGAAGACGCTGAAATCGGCCACGGGCTCGTCGTTCGGAAAGGTCCCGTTCAACCCGCCGAAGATGTAGAAGAGGCCCTCGTGATAAGCGCTCGCGCCGTCCCAAAGGGGATCGGGGACGGCGCCGCCCTGCTGAATCTCGGTCCAGTAGGGAAGGCTCGGCTGAGCTGCGCCCGGGCCGATTCCGGCGAACGAGAGTAAAAAAGTGAGAGAAGCAATGAGAACGATCCTGCGCTGAATCCTGCGTTTCATCCGGACTACCTCCTTGTTCCAGCTTGTTCCTGAAAAAGCGGGAAGGACTCGGCCAGCTCAACCAGGACGGCCTCCCTCCGCCAGCCGCCAAGACTCGATTCTCGACCTGTGAGACCCCATCCTAGAGGGAGTCTCTCCGCCTGTCGTCAGCAAAACGCTGATTTTTCTCTCAACGTTTTGATGAGGCGGGCCCTACCCCAGGGGGTAGGGAGAGGGCGAGAGACATTGCTGGGGAGAGAGGCGGGCGCGCGGTGTCGACGCCCGATCAGGGGACAATTGGGCGACCGCGCACCGTGTACGCGGGAATGCCCTTCACGTCGAAGCTCAGGTTCACGAAGCGCGCGGTGAGCGTCCGCGGCCCGGCGACCTTCCAGAAGCCGAAGCTGTCGCTGAACGTGAACCCTCCGGCTCCCGCGGTGACCTGATCCGACAGGGTGATCTCCGCGGTGCCGTCGCGATGGAGCCGGAGGATCTCCGCCCTCTCGGGCAGCGTCGCGATGTAGGTCCCGGTGAAACCGGAGCCGCCGCCCGGCGGCTCGGCGGCGGCGAGGCTCGCGCAAAGGGCGAGCGGTACCAGGATCGAAAACAGGTGTCGAAGCTTCATGAGTCTCGCTCCTCTGTCCAGGGGTTCAAAGGTTCATGGAGTTGATAGACCAAGCCGGGCTCCCGAAAGAGCCCGGCTTGGGGTTTGTCCCAGAGTTTCAGGCCGCGCCGCCGGCCGAGCTCGTCGAGCCCGGCGCCGCGCAGCGAACGGCCGCCGCCGGCAAACGGCCGCGAGGCTCCTACCCGTTCGCCTTCACGCGGCGGCCGGTGACGGTGGCGGTGGCGATGGGGTCTCCGGTGTCCTGGCCATGGATCCGCGAGGGCATCCTAGTGTAGTGCGCCGCAAATAAGAGAGGCCTTTTGACCCAGGGAAAGGTGGAGTGCGTCTTTGTGAAGAGGCCTTTGATCCGGGAACCTCTCGCGGAGCCCATCGCCCTCCTCTCCCCCGGGAGAGGGCGCCCCCGCCCGGGGTTGACAAGACTACGGGTAACCAGTAGTTTTATCGAGGATGGATTACGAGTGGGATGCCGAAGGCTGCCGAGAATCGCCGGAGGCACGGCATCGACTTTGCGGATTCCATCGCAGCGATTGAGGACCCGAACCGGCTCGAGGAGGTCGACAGCCGTTTTGAGTACGGGGAAGAGCGGGTACGGGTCATCGGTATCGCGGTCGGCACTGTCCTGTTCGTCGTCACGACTCTGCGCGATGACAGGACGTGCCGCATCATCTCTGCCCGGAGGGCCACGCGATATGAGCAAGACCGATACTACGCGAATGACCGTGAAGCCTGGTGAGGCGCCGCCTCGCGGCGAGACGGATTGGGAGCGAGTGAACGCCATGACGGACGAAGAGGTGCTGGCGGCGGCTCACTCCGATCCCGATGCCCAGCCGCTCGACTCGGAAGTGTTGGAGAAGATGCGCCGGATCTCCCCCGTGAAGGCGTTGCGGCAGCGGCTCGGCATGACCCAAGTCGAGTTTGCGGAAGCCTTCCGACTGCCCGTCAGCACCCTGCGGGATTGGGAACAGCACCGCAGCACGCCCGATGCACCGGCCCGTGCGTTGCTTCGAGCGATCGGCCGCGAGCCCGAGACGATGCGACGTCTGTTGTCTCAAGCAGCCTGATCCTCAAGGCTTCACATCCCGTGCCTGCGGCACAGCTCGCGGGACCCGGCGTCCTTGAGGCCGTGGTCCTCGCCAGGGTGGAGAGGGCTCGATCTCAAATCATTCGCCCACTTTCGTCAACGCTTTGTCCATCAGTTCCGGCTTCAGACGCAGCCCTGCCTCGCGGAGCGTCTCGATGACGGGCCGTGCTGCGCTGATGATGCCGCGATGTCGGCAGAGGACGACTATGCCCAACGTGCCGATCATGGATAAACCCAGACTCTGTGCGCAGCGACGTGCTGCCAGGTCGTCCAGGACGACCCCCACCCCTGGCCGTTCAAGGGCGTGGGCCAAGACTTGGGACTCCCCGGCTCCCAAGTCCCAGACTCGGACCCGATCGGGAACCGGTCGATCATCAACTTGAAGAATCGAGGGGAGATCCTTGACCTTGTCGGCCGTTCCGTCGCGATCGGAACCTGCTTGGATTTCTCGGATTACAGCTTCTGGCACGATAAGGAGCTTGGCGAGGGAGGCCAGGAGATCGAGGCGTTCGATGCGGGAGAGGAGGATCAACGGCGAAGCATTGACGACCAGAGCCTCATCCACGCGCCAAGACCTCGTCGAGATCCTCCAGCGTCTCCTGGCAAGCCGCGACACCGCTCTCCGAAAGGGCGTCGAGGAGCTCGGCCCGGCTCACTCCCGCAATCTCTGCAGCGCGGCCTTGGGAGACTCGGCCCTGGGCATACCAGATGACCGCAGCCGCCAAGCGCATCTCCTGGACGACCTCTTCCGGAGATCTCCGCAGCGTCGCAAAAACATCGGAGTCGAATTCCACTTGGACACGGGCCATCCTTGACCTCCCGTTTGAGGCATCCAGCCTCGACACATGATCCCATTATAAGCGGCGTCACCGCCCCTCTACGTCTGTGGCTTCACATCCCGTGCCTGCGGCACAGCTCGCGGGACCCGGCGTCCTTGAGGCCGTGGTCCTCGCCGCAATGCACGGCGAGGATCTCCCGCGCCCGCATGAGCTGCGGGTGGCCGGGCTCCAGGGCCTTCTCGTCGATGGCGAGCGAACGCTCGAAGAGGCGCCGGGCTTCCGCTTGCCTGCCCAGGCTCGCGTAGGCGAGGCCGAGGTTCATGAGGGTCCTGGCCAGCTCCGGGTGCTCGGGGCCGTAGACTTTCTCGGTGGTCGCGGCCACGCGCTCCAGGAGCCTGGCGGCTTCGGCCGGCTCGCCCCGTTTTCGCAGCAGGAGGGCCAGAGCTTCCCGGCTGCCGGCCAGGTCGGGGTGATCGTCCGGCAGAGCAATTTCGCGGATCGCCAGGGCGCGGCGCAGAAGCCGCTCGGCCTCCTCCGTCCGTTCGCGGAAATAGGCGATCCCCGAGAGGTTGTGCAGAACCCTGGCGACCTGCGGGTCGCGGTCCCCCCAGAGCTTTTCGTGGAGGGCCAGCGAGCGCTTCAGGACCTCTTCCGCCTCGTCGAAGCGGCCGTGCGCGGCGAGCGTCATGCCCAGACTGTTGAGGACGCCGGCCACCTCGGGATGCTCGGGGCCGAGGTGCGCCTCGCAGATCGCGAGCGCCTTTCGAAACAGCGGCACGGCGTCGCCCTTTCCGGAGAGCTGAGCCAGTGAGCCGAGGTGGACGAGGGTCTCCGCGACCTCCGGATGCTCACTGCCGCGGAGCCGCTCGCGGATGGCCAGGGCTTCCTCGAGGAGCGGGCGCGCCTCGTCGAAGAGGCCGAGATCGGTGTGGATGCCGCCCAGGGTGTCCAGGAGCTGCGCCCGCAGGAGCGGCTGATCCCCGAGATCCTTGTCGACACGCTCCGTTCCCCGCCTCAGAAGCTCCCGGGCGTCGGGCAGATCCCCCCGGGCCTGCCGCGGGTCCGAGGCTTTGAACAGCTCTTCCAGGAACTGCGCCACCGCGTCGGCCCGCTCGGCTTCCTGCTCCGCCTCGTGGCGGGCTTCGAGGGCGAGCCCTTGCTCCCGCTTCAGATCGAGGGTGTACTTGACGCCGACGACGAGGAAGGCGGCCGCCACGGCCGCTGCCACGAGGCGCAGGCGCCTCCGGCGCGGCTTGGCGCGAATCCAGGCGAGGCGCTCGGCCGCCGTGGCGACCGTGGGCCGCGCCTCGGGCGCCAGCGCCTTGAGCCGCCGGAGCAGCTCGGCGAGATCCCTATCCTTGACCCCGGAGACGGGAAGCGTGTCGCCGTCGGAGGCTTTGACCAGCAGCAGATCCTCGGACAAGCCCGCTTCGTAGGCCGGCCGGCCGGTGAAGAGCTCCTGGAGCAGGAGCCCGAGGGCATAGGCGTCGCTCGCCGCTGTGGCCTGTTCGCCGCGGGCCTGCTCGGGGCTCATGCTGGCCGGCGTGCCGACCAGGGCGCCCAGCCCGGTGCGGCCCCCGAGCGAGGGCATCCAGAAAGAGGCGCCGGCCTCCCGCTCGCGGGGCTCGAGAGGTGAGGGGTCTTCCCCCTCTTCCGAGCGGGCGAGGCCGAAGTCGAGCACCTTGACCTGCCCTTCGGCGGTGAGCATCACGTTGTCCGGTTTCAGATCGCGGTGAACGATCCCTTTTTCGTGGGCCGCCTCCAGGGCCCGGGCCACGCCCTCGGCGATGGCGAGCTTCGCGCCGGGAGCGAGCCCCTCCCGAAGGGCCTCGCGCAGAGTGCGCCCGCGGATCAGCTCCAGGATCAGGAAATCCTCCTCCTCGCTCTCCAGGTAGCCATGGATGCGGCAGACATTGGGATGGTCGAGCTGGGAGAGCAGGCGGGCCTCGGTCAGGAACCGGGCCCGGGTCCCGGCGTCCAGCCGGTCGCTGCGGATCGCCTTCAAGGCGACCGGGCGGTGGAGCTTCTCGTCGAAGCCGACGTACACGGCGCCCATGCCTCCCTCGGCGAGGGGGCCGTCGATGCGGACGTGGCCGATTCGGTCTCCGGGATGGATCATGGCTAGAGCTTCCCCGCGGCGTCGTGGAAATCCTGCTCCACCCGGGTCAGCCGCTCCGCACAGGCGGAGAGGTCTCCCTGGCGCGCCAGGGTGGCAAGCTCGCCAGCGCTCGCCGCCAGGTCCGTGGCCCCCAGGATGGCGGCGCTTCCGGCCAGCCCATGGGCGGCCCCGGCGAGCGTCTCGGCATCCCCCTGCGGGAGCGCGCGCCGCATCGTCGCCAGATCGCTCTCTCCCTGCTGGAGAAAGGCCTCCACCACTTGGGCGAGCTCGTTGCCGCCGGTCTGCGCCTCCAGGCTTTTGAGGGCGGCGAGCCGGTCCCCCATAACCTCGGCGGAAGACGGCGCGACCGCCTCGATCCCTGTCCAGCGGTCGAGCAGGGCGGCCAGATCCGCGGTCTGGAAAGGTTTGGTCAGAAAGTCGTCCATGCCGGCCGCGAGGCAGGCCTCCCGCTCTTCCGGCCGGGTGTGGGCGGTCACGGCGATCACCGGAACGCGCCGGCCCTCCGCCTCCTCGCCGCGCAGGCGGCGGCAGGTCTCGGGGCCGTCGATCCCGGGCATCTCGCTGTCCAGGAGCACCGCGTCGAAAGCCCGTTGCGCGAAGAGAGCGAGGCCCTCCTCGCCGCTCTCCACGGCCTCCGCGGCGTAGCCGATCTCGTGCAGCAGAGCCAGGGCCACGGCCCGGTTGGCGGCGCGGTCGTCCACCACCAGGATGCGCCGGCCGTGCCGGTCCAGCCGGCGGACCGTGGCGACTGGCTCGGGGAAAGGCGTCCAGGACGAGGCGCCGGGCCCCAGCGCGTGTACCAGGGGGATGCGGAACCAGAACGTCGAGCCCACATCCCGGGTGCTCTCGAAGCCGATCTCGCCCCCCATGGCTTCCACGATGTTCCTGGAGATGACCAGCCCCAGCCCGGTGCCCCCCATCTGGCGGGAGGCGGAGCTGTCCGATTGCGTGAACGGCTGGAAGAGCCGGGCCTGGACCTCCGGCCGGATGCCCACGCCGGTGTCGCGCACCTCGAAACGGACCGTCGAGGCCTTCCGCTCGGGCACCTCCGCTTCCGCCGTGATCGTCACCGACCCCTTGCGGGTGAACCGGATGGCATTGCCCACCAGGTTCAACAGCACCTGGCGCAGGCGCACCGGGTCGCCGTGGAGGCCGTCGAACAGCCGCGGGGAGACCTCCAGCCGCAGGTCGACCTCCCGTTCGGCGGCGCGCGGCGCCAGAAGCCGCAGCACGTCGGCGGCCAACTCGCGGAGGCGGAAATCCCGCGGCCGGAGCATCAGGCGGCCGGCGTCGATCCGGGCGAGGTCCAGGATGTCGTCGACCAGGGCGAGGAGCGCCTCGGCCGACGTGCGGGCCACGCCGATCTGCTCCCGCTGGGCCGGCGTCAACGGGCCGCGGAGCACGAGCTCGGTCATGCCGAGGATGCCGTTCATGGGAGTGCGGATCTCGTGGCCTATGTTGGCGAGGAACCGTCCCTTGGCCTGATCCGCGGCGCGGGCCTCCTGCTCGGCCCGCTTGCGGTGTTCGAGCTCGGCTTCAAGCGTGATCCAGAAACGGCGGCGCAGCAGATAGGCGACGCCGACGCAGCCGGCGAGAACGGCGAGCGCGGCGATCCGGGCCGGAGGGAGCGGAAGCGGCGAGGAGAACAGGAGGAAGGCCAGGACCGCGAGGAAGACTACGCCGTTGGCAAAACCCAGGACCTCCAGGCGGCGCGCGCGCCCTCGCGGGAGCGCCTTGGTGTCGTCGTTCATGGCGTCCTCAGACGCTCTGCAGGCTCGCCTTTCCCGACCGTAGCGCGTGAAGGGCCGCTTCCACCCGGTTGCTCACGCCCAGCTTGCCGAAGATGTGGCTCACGTGGGTGCGCACCGTGATCTCCGCGATCGAGAGATCCTCGGAAATGCGGCGATTGCTCCAGCCCCGGGCGAGCAGGACCAGCACCTCGTCCTCCCGCTCGGTCAGCGGCTCCGAAGCCTCCTCCGCCGGAGGGGGCTTCATCTGGGTCAGGAGACGGCGGGTAAGGCGCGGCGGGAGCCAGATCTCGCCCTGGGCGACCCGCTGGATCGCCTGGACGAGATCCTCCCGCGGGGAGGTCTTGGCGAGATAACCCAGGGCCCCCGTCTGGACGGCGGCGAGCACCTCGTCCTCCACGTCCGTGCTGGTGAGGATCAGGATCCCCACCTCCGGCTGCTCGGCGAGGATCGCCCGGGCGGCTCCCACGCCGTCGAGCCCGGGGAGCTTCAGATCCATGAGGATCACCTGCGGCCGCAGGCGCCTCGCCTCCGCCACCGCCTGGAGCCCGTCGGCCGCCTCACCCACCACGACGATCCCGTCGGTATCGACAAGCAGTGCACAAACTCCCTTGCGCACGACAAAATGATCATCGACGACGAGCACTCGAACCGGATCTTCCACAACTCCACCTCGCGACCAGGATTCCATCCAACAATAGTAGATCACAGCTTACTGCGAATCCGGCCGGAAAGGAATCGGCCGGACTTGACCTCCCACGTAATTGATCAGGCTCGCCTCCCGGTGTGGAATCTCTCTGCGGCGACTGCATCGCCGCAGGGGGGCGCGAACTTGAATGGAGAATTGAATGGAGAATCTGTCGATGAGCAAGTTTTTTCGCTTCGGCTCGCTGTCGCTTTTGACGATCGTGTCGTTTACGAGCCCTACGCTCGCTGACGAATGCAAAAAGATCCATGGCACGATCGTGGACGTCCAGGTGATCGAGGGGTGTACCAGCCCCAACAAGTTCTGCGCCGAAGGCACGGTGACGGGAAACCACGGGCTGAACGGCACGACCTATTTCGTGATGGACGGCGCCGTGCGCGGCCCGGCGACCCTCCCCGGCTCTCTCGCCACCAGCGGAGTGCTCGTCTACACCACGGACGGCGGGACTCTCACAGTGCGCGAGAGCGGCCTCTCGGGTCTCCGCGAATCGGATCAGGGGTACTTCACGGCGTTCCAACAGGTCCTCGAAGGCACCGGGGAGTACGAAGGCGCCACCGGCCACCTGTGGGTGCTCGGCCAGGCGTTCCCGGATCGTTTCGAGGCCGGCATCCGCGGGGAGATTTGCCTGCCGTAGCGGGCTTCGTAACAGCTTTCTGAAAAACCGGCCCCCGTAGGGGCGGCCCCGTGTGGCCGCCCTGCTTGCTCCGGTATTTCCCCCTCCCAGGGCGGCCACGCAGGGCCGCCCCTACAATTCCTCCGGTCCGCGCCTCCGAATCTCAAGCGCCACCTGAGCCGTGGCGGGGTAA
>DATHUD010000774.1:0-2110 GCA_035462575.1 Thermoanaerobaculia bacterium
TTTGTGGACCTCGGACTTGATGCACGGACCGCGCTTGCTGGTGCCGGGGCGGCGCGACGGCGGCAAGACCTACCTCTACGCCTTCCTCGACGACGCCTCGCGCATGGTGCCGTTTGCCGGCTTCTACTTGGCCGAGAACGCCGCCTGCTTCCAGGACGCCCTGAAGCAGGCGCTGCTGCGCCGTGGCCTGCCGCGGCGGCTCTACTGCGACAATGGCGCCACCTTCCGCACCCACCACCTGCAGGTCATCTGTGCCACGCTCAACATCTCCCTGATCCACTCCCGGCCTCACAGGCCGCGGGGCAGAGGCAAGATCGAGCGCTTTTTCCGCCATGTCCGGACAGCCTTTCTGCCCCATCTCACCCAGGAGATCCTCAGCGACCTGGCCGAGCTCAACCGCGTCTTCTGGGCCTAGCTGGAAGCCGAATACCACCAGACTCCCCATGGCGGCCTCGACGGACAAACCCCTCTCGATCGCTTCCTTGAGGACCAGGCGCTGATCCGCCTGGCCCCTGAGCAGCTCGAGCTGTGGCTGCGCATGAGCGTCTCAAGGAGGGTCGGCCGCGACCGCATCGTCCACCTTGACGGCCGTCTCTACGAGGCCCCCGATGGCTATGCCGGTGAAATCGTCGAGGTCCTCTACGATCCCTATGACCCTGGACGCCCCGTCCACTTCCGCAGAAAAGGCGAGAAGGCCGAGCGGCCCCTGCGCCGGCTCGATCTCGCCACCAACGCCACCCTGCGCCGCGCCGCTCGCGAGACCGAGCCGCTCGCCGAAGCCCCGACAACCGGCATCAGCTACCTCGAGCTCATCGCCAAGAAATTCTACGAGGGCAACCACCAATGAGCCTCTACGCTCCGGCTTTCGGCTTCACCCATCCGCCCTTCCAGCGATCCCTCGCCGCCGATCAGCTCTTCCGCTCACCCGGGCTCGAAGAGCTGCACTCGCGACTGCGCTATCTCGTCGACTCCAGGGCCATCGGGCTGCTCACCGGCGAGCCCGGCACCGGCAAGTCCACCGCTCTAAGACGGCTCAGAGACGACCTCCATCCCGACCAGGTCCGCACCATTTACCTGCACGACACGCTGGTCAACCCCGCCGACTTCTGCCGCCAACTCGCTCTGGAGATGGGCCTTGAGCCCGAATGGTCCCGGGCCATGACCTTCAGACTCATCCAGCACGAGATCCACAGGCTCGTCAAGGATCGACACCTCTCCGTCCTGCTCATCGTCGACGAGGCCCACAACCTCAGACCCGACGTCCTCGCCCTCCTGCCCCTGCTCGCCAACTTCGACTGGGACGCCACCGGACGGCTCGCCATCCTCCTGGCAGGCCAGTCCGGACTGCGACAGATCCTGCGCCTGTCGCATCTCGAAGCCCTCGCTCAGCGCATCTCCATCCGCTTCGCCCTGCGCGGCTTCGACAGAGACACCACCCGCTCCTATCTCGCGCACCGCTTCAAGATCGCCGGCCTTGATCGGCCCCTGCTGACCACTCCTGCCTACGAGGCCCTCTTCGAAGCCTCCCAAGGGATCATGCGCAGAATCGACGCCCTCGCCCACCACGCCCTGGCCGCCGCTGCCCTCTCCAGAGCCAAGCTTGTCGAGCCCGAGCACGTCCTGCAAGCCGCCGAGGAGCTGCGCTCATGAACGCTCCCGAGCTCATCCTTGACTACCTGAGGACCCAGATCCCTGCCTATCCCTTCGATCCCAGGCTCGACGAACCCTTCGTCCACGAACTGATCGAGGACTTTCACGACCTCGACATCCTCGAAGAGACCAAGACTTTCAGGTGGTATCACAACAACCGCCCGGCTGACCGCTTCAAGAACGTCCGCGTCGGCTTGAGACGCTGGATTGCCAACTCCTGGACCCGAAGAACCGAGTAACTCTCCGCCCCAACTCGCCCCTCAGATCAAGGCAGTCCCGGACTCCACCGCCACCGGCTGATTTCGGGACTGCTCTCCTTCCGCTTCACACCGCCACGCAAAACCGCGAACAGGCGGCCACGCAACTACGCGGGACTCGACACCGCCAAAGCCTCACGATCGATCTTCTTCGACGCAACGCCGCCAGGCGGGTCGCCCCGGTGCTGGCCGGAGTTCTGAGA
>DATHUD010000775.1:0-9368 GCA_035462575.1 Thermoanaerobaculia bacterium
AGGCCGGGCCGCTGACCCGCCTCGGCTGGTTCCTGCCGTCCCGGCTGCTCTGGGTCGCCCACCACCTGGTGGTGGACGGCGTCTCCTGGCGCGTGCTGCTCGAAGACTTCGAGGCGGCGTACCGGAAGGCCGCCCTGCCGCCCAAGACCACGTCGTTCCAGGAGTGGGCCCGCCGCTTGACCGGGCATGCCGGGGCACTGGATGGCGAGCTGGATTTCTGGCGCGAGGCCGCCCGGGTTTCCGCGCCCCGCCTGCCGGTCGATTTCCCGGAGGCCGGCGATCTCGTGGGCGACGAGGACACGGTCTCCTTCGAGCTCGGCGCCGAAGAGACCGCGGACCTGCTCCGGACCGTGCCCGCGGTTTACCACAGCCGGATCGACGACGCCCTGCTCTCCGCGCTGGTGCGGGCCCTCTCGGGCTGGACCGGCTCGCCGCGCCTGCGGGTGGACCTCGAAGGGCACGGCCGCGAGCCGGTGTTCAACGACCTCGACGTCTCGCGCACCGTGGGCTGGTTCACCTCGCTGTACCCCGTCGTTCTGGAGGCGGGCGGCGCCGGCCCCGGCGACGCCCTGGTGAGCACCAAGGAGCGGCTGCGCGCCGTGCCCGGCCGCGGGATCGGCTACGGCCTGTTGCAGGCGGCCGGCCTCCTCGAAGCGGCTCCGGCGGCGGAGGTTCTGTTCAACTATCTGGGCCAGGCCGACGCCACCGCCGAGGCGCTCTCTCTCTTCCAGGCTTCCACGGCCGGAACCGGCCCGTGCCGGAGCCCGCGCGCCCACCGCACCCACCGGCTGGAGGTCAGCGGCCTCGTGACCGAGGGGCGGATCCGGATCGCTCTGACCTACGGCTCGCGGACGCACGCCCGAGAGACCGTGGAGCGTCTGGCCGAAGCCTATGCCGACGCGTTGCGAGAGCTCGTCGGGCACGCCCGGGAGAGCGAGGAGGTCTGGACGCCGTCCGACTTCCCCAAGGCCGGGCTCGACGCGCACAGCTTCGGGCAGTTGGCCGCGCTTCTGCCGGATCTCACGGACGTCGACGACGTCTATCCCCTGACGCCGCTCCAGAGCGGCATGCTGTTCCACAGCCTGATGGCGCCCGGCTCCGGGGTCTACATCACCCAGGTCGCCTGCACCCTGCCGGCGGACCTCGATCCCCGGCGGTTCCGGCAGTCCTGGGAGAGGCTCGTCCTGCGCCACACGGTGCTGCGCACGGCGTTTCTCTGGGAAGGCCTGGACGAGCCCCGGCAGGTCGTCCGCAAGAGCTTCGCCCTGCCCTGGCAGGAGCTGGACTGGCGCGGCCTCTCCGCGGAGGAGGAGCAGCGCCGCTTCGAAGAGCTGCGGCAGAGCGACCGGCACGCTCCGATCCCCTTGAACAGCGCGCCGCTGATGCGTTTCTTCCTGATCCGCCTCGACCACGGGCTCAAGCTCCTCTGGACGTCCCACCACCTGCTCCTGGACGGCTGGTCGCTTCCCGTCCTGGTCCAGGAGCTGGGGGAGGTCTATACGGCTCTTGCGGAGGGCCGGAATCCGGCGCTGCCGCCGGCGCGGCCGTTCAGCGACTACGTCGTCTGGCTTGGGAGGCAGGACGAGGCGGAGGCGGAGCCGTTCTGGCGTGAGGAGCTCGCCGGGTTCACCGCCCCCAACGCTCTGGGAATCCTCCACCCGGCGGGAGCGGAAAAGGCCGCGGGCTACGACGAGCACGAGATCCGGCTCTCCCGCGAGGTCACGGCGGAGCTTCAGGCCCTGGCGGCGCGGCACAAGCTGACGCTCCAGACCGTCACCCTGGGGGCCTGGGCCGTGCTCCTCGCCCGCTACAGCAGCGACCTTGACGTGCTCTTCGGCGGCGTCGTCTCCGGCCGTCCGGCCGCTCTGCCCGGGGTCGAGGCCATGGTCGGCATGTTCGTCAACACCCTGCCGGTGCGGGTGCGGGTGGACGGCGCCGAGCCCCTGGCCTCCTGGCTGCAGCGCCTCCAGGAGCGCCAGCTCGCCCGGCAGGAGTTCGAGCACACCCCTCTCTCCCGGATCCAGCGCTGGAGCGAGGTCCCGGCCGGCTCGCCGCTCTTCGAGACGCTCTACGTGTTCGAGAACTACCCCGACGCCGAAGGAGCCGGCTCCGGCGGCCTGGGGATCCGCGACCTGCAGAGCTTCGAGAGCACCAACTACCCCGTCACCCTGGTCTTGACGGCGGCGGACCAGGTCTCCCTGCACCTCGCGACCGACCGCGCCCGCGTGGACGGGGACGCGGCGCCGCGCCTGCTCCGGCACCTCGCCACCCTGCTCGAAGGCATGGCCGAAGGGCCGGGCGCCCGCGTCGGCGAGCTGGATCTGCTGACCCCGGCCGAGCTCCGGCAGATCCTCGGAGAGTGGAACGACACGCGGATCGAGGGGCTCGGGGAGGGCTGCCTCCATCACGCCGTCGCCCGGCAGGCGGCCCGGACGCCGTCCGCCGTGGCCGTCGAGCTGGGGAGCGAGCGGTGGACGTACCGCCGCCTGGTCGGCAGCGCGCGGCTCCTCGCCCGCCACCTGCGGGAGCTCGGCGTCGGCCCGGACCAGATCGTCGGCCTCTGCGCCGACCGCTCGCCGGCCATGGTCGTGGGAATGCTCGCCATCCTTGAGGCGGGCGGCGCCTGGCTGCCTCTCGATCCGGCCTATCCGCCGGAGCGGCTCGCCTTCATGCTCGACGACTCGGGCGCCCGGATCCTGCTGCTTCAAGAGCACCTGCGCGAGCGGGTGGGGACGGCGGCGGACGATCTGCACGTCGTCCCCCTGGACGCCCGCTGGAGCTCCGACGAGGAGATGGACGAGGATCTGGGGGTCGAGGTGACTCCGGACCATCTGGCCTACGTCATCTACACCTCGGGCTCGACGGGGCGGCCGAAGGGCGTGATGGTGCCGCACCGGGGGATCTGCAACCGGGTGGGCTGGGCCCAGCAGCTCTACCGGCTGGATGAGCGCGACGCGGTGCTCCAGAAGGCGTCCTTCGGCTTCGACTTCTCGGTCTGGGAGTGCTTCGCCCCGCTCTGGGCCGGGGCGCGGCTGGTCCTGGCCGAGCCGGGCCGGCAGGGCGACGTCCCCTATCTGATGCGCGTCATCCGCGAGCACCGGGTCACGATCACCCATTTCGTCCCTTCGATGCTGGCGGCGTTCCTCGCGGAGGAGGGCGTGGAGGAGTGCACCTCGCTGCGCCAGGTCTTCTCGGGGGGCGAGGCGCTCACTCCGGAGCTGCGCGACCGGGCGCTGGCGCGCCTGCCCGGGGCGTTCGACAACGAGTACGGGCCGACGGAGGCCTCGGTCGATTCCACGCGCTGGGCCTGCGCGCCCGGACAGGACCCGCGCCGGGTGCCGATCGGCCGGCCGATCTCCAACACCCAGGTCTATGTCGTGGACCCGGAGCTGCGGCCGGTGCCGGCCGGCGTGGCCGGCGAGCTGCTGGTGGGAGGGGCGGGTGTGACGCGCGGCTATCTGCGGCGGCCCGATCTGACGGCGGAGAAGTTCATCCCCGATCCGTTCGGCGGCGTCCCCGGCGCCCGTCTGTACCGCACGGGCGACCTCGCGCGCTGGCTGCCCGACGGGGCCATCGACTTCCTGGGCCGCCTGGACCACCAGGTCAAGGTGCGCGGCCTCCGCATCGAGCTGGGAGAGATCGAGTCGGCTCTCGCCGCCCTGCCCGGAATCCGCCAGGCGGTCGTGGTGGTGCGCGAGTCGCGGCTGGTCGCCTACGTGGTCGGTGGCGCCGTGGTGGAGGAACTCCGCCGGTCTCTGCGCGAGCGGCTGCCGGACTACATGGTGCCGGCCGTCTTTGTGACGCTAGAGGCATTGCCCTTGACCGCCAGCGGCAAGGTGGACCGCAAGGCCCTGCCGGCTCCGGAATTGTCCGCCGCGCGGGAGGAGGGATACGTTGCGCCGCGCACCCGTGAGGAGGAGATCCTGGCGGGCGTCTGGGCCCAGGTCCTGCGCCTGCCGCGGGTGGGGGTCACCGACAACTTCTTCGAGCTGGGCGGCGATTCGATCCTCTCGATCCAGATCGTGGCGCGGGCCCGCCAGGCCGGCCTGCTCTTCACCGTGCGGGAGATCTTCGAGCACCAGACCGTGGCCGGGCTCGCTCTCCACGTCACGGTCACGGACGGCGCGGCTCTCGCCGGGCAGGAGCCGGTGGCTGGCGAGGTGCCGCTCACCCCGATCCAGAGCCGGTTCTTCGACCTGGGCGTTGCCGATCCCCACCACTTCAATCAGGCTCTCCTCTTGGAGCCGCGGGAGCCCCTCGCCCCCGCCGCGCTCAACCGCGCCCTGGCCGCCGTCGTGGAGCACCACGACGCCCTGCGCATGCGGTTCGATTTCGAGGAGGGCGACTGGCGGCAGGAGAACGCGCCGGCCGAGCCGGTGACGCCGTTCCATCAGGTCGACCTTTCGGGCCTGCCGGAGCCTCACGAAGCCTTCGAGCCGGCGGCCGCGGCTCTCCAGGCGGGCTTCGATTTGTCGGCCGGACCTCTCACGCGCCTGGTTCTGTTCAACACCGGAGCCGAGCCGGCGAAGCTGCTCTGGGTCACCCACCACCTGGTGGTGGACGGCGTCTCCTGGCGCGTGCTGCTCGAAGACTTCGAGGCGGCGTACCGGGAGGCCGCGTTGCCTCCCAAGACCACGTCGTTCCAGGAGTGGGCCCGCCGCCTGACCGGGCATGCCGAGGCGTTGGCCGGCGAGCTGGGCTACTGGCGCGAGGCCGCCCGGGCTGCCGTGCCCCGCCTGCCGGTGGACTTCCCGGAGGAGGCCGGCAATCTCACGGGCGACGATGCCACGGTCTCCTTCGAGCTCAGCGCCGAAGAGACGGCGGACCTGCTCCGGACCCTGCCGTCGGTCTACCACAGCCGGATCGACGACGCGCTGCTCAGCTCCCTGGTCCGGGCTCTCGAGGGCTGGACCGGCTCGCCGCGCCTGCGGGTGGACTTGGAAGGGCACGGCCGCGAGCCGCTGTTCGACGACTTGGACGTTTCGCGCACCGTGGGCTGGTTCACCTCGATGTACCCGGTCGTCCTGGAGGCGGGCGACGCCGATCCCGGCGCCGCGCTGGTGAGCGCCAAGGAGCGGCTGCGCGCCGTGCCCGGGCGCGGGATCGGCTACGGCCTGCTGCGGGCGGCCCGCCTCCTCGAAGAGGCTCCGCCGGCCGAGGTTCTGTTCAACTATCTGGGCCAGGCCGGCGCCACCTCCGGGGAGCTCTCTCTCTTCCGGGCCTCGACGAACAGCACCGGCCCCTGCCGGAGCCCGCGCGCCCGCCGGACTCACCTCCTGGAGGTCACCGGCATCGTCACGGACGGCCGGCTTCAAGTCACTCTGACCTACGGCTCCTTGACCCACGCCCGAGAGACCATGGAGCGTCTGGCGACCGCCTATGCCGGCGCTCTGCGGCAACTGATCCAGCACAGCCAGGAGAGCGAAGAGGTCTTCACGCCTTCCGACTTCGGGAAGGCCCGCCTCGACGCCAAGAGCTTCGCCAAGGTGGCGGCCCTGCTCGCCGATGACGACGACTCCGAGGATTGAATCCGCCCGCACGGGAAGCACTATGAAGAACGTCGAAGACCTCTATCCCTTGACGCCGCTCCAGAGCGGCATGTTGTTCCATAGCCTGATGGCGCCCGAGTCCGGGGTCTACGTCAACCAGGTCACCTGCACCCTGCCGGCGGACGTCGATCCCCGGCGGTTCCGGCAAGCCTGGGAGAGGCTCGTACAGCGCCACGGCGTGCTCCGCACGGCCTTTCTCTGGGACGGCTTAGAAGAGCCTCTGCAGGTCGTCCGCAAAAAGGTAACTCTCCCCTGGCAGGAGCTGGACTGGCGCGGCCTTTCCGCGGAGGAGCAGCAGCGCCGCTTCGAAGAGCTGCGGCATCGCGAGCGGCACACGCCTCTGGCTCTCACCAAGGCGCCGCTGGTGCGCTTCTCGCTGGTCCGCCTCGACCGCGAGCTCCGGTTCATCTGGACGTTCCACCACCTGCTGCTGGACGGCTGGTCGCTCCCCCTCCTGGTGCGGGAGCTGGTGGCGGTCTATACGGCTCTTCAGGAGGACCGGGAGCCGATCCTGCCGCCGGTGCGGCCGTTCGGCGACTACGTCGTCTGGCTGCAAAAGCAGGATGCGGCCAGGGCGGAGTTGTTCTGGCGCCGCGAGCTCGCGGGGCTCACCGCCCCCAACTCTCTGGGCATTCCGGGCCCGGCCCACCCGGCTTCGGGCTACGCCGAGCACGAGCTTGAGCTCTCCCGCGAGGTCACGGCGGAGCTGCAGGCCCTGGCAGCGCGGCACAAGCTGACGCTCCAGACCGTCACCCTGGGCGCCTGGGCCGTGCTCTTGAGCCGCTACGGTAACGAGGAGGACGTGGTCTTCGGGACTGTGGTCTCCGGCCGTCCGGCCGCTCTGCCCGGCGTCGAGACCATGGTCGGCATGTTCGTCAACACCCTGCCGGCGCGGGTGCGGGTGGACGGCGCCGAGCCCCTGGTGGGCTGGCTGCGGCGCCTCCAGGAGCGCCAGCTCGCCCGGCAGGACTTCGAGCACACCCCTCTGGCCGGGATCCAGCGCTGGAGCGAGGTCCCCGCCGGCTCGCCGCTCTTTGAGACGCTCTACGCGTTCGAGAACTACCCCGACGCCGATGGCGGCTCCGACAGCCTGCGGATCAGCAACCTGCAGAGCTACGAGAGCACCAACTACCCCGTCACCCTGGCCATCATCGCGGGGGACCGGCTCTCTCTGCTCTTGAAGACCGACCGCGCCCGCGTGGACGAGGATGCGGCAGAACGCCTGCTAGAGCACCTCGGCACGCTGCTCGCCGGCATGGCCGAAGGGCTGGAGCGCCGCGTGGGCGAGCTCGGCCTGCTCAGCGCCGCGGAGGCCCGGGAGCTCGCGGGCTGGAACGCCACGGCCAGCGATTATCCGCAGGCCGCGATCCACGAGCTGTTCGCCGGGCAGGCGGAGCGCTCTCCGGAAGCCGTGGCCGTGGCTTTCGGCGGCCGGGAGATCACCTATGGGGAGATCGAGCGCCGCGCGCGCCGGCTGGCGCACCGGCTGCGCCGCGCGGGCGTCGGCCCCGGCTCGCCCGTAGGCCTCTCTGCCGAAAGCCTGCCGGAGAGGGTGGTGGGGATGCTGGGCATCCTCGCGGCGGGGGGCGCCTACGTGCCGCTCGACCTCGCCTATCCGCAGGAACGGCTCGCCTTCATGCTGGAGGACACCGGCGCCGCCGTGCTGGTCGCGGAGGAGGGCCTGGAGGGGCGGCTCCCCACCCGCGCGGGCCTCCGCGTCGAGCGGCTCGACCGCACGGAGGAGGACACCCCCGCCGGGCCGCCCCTCGCGAGCGTCTCCTCGCCCGGCGACCCCGCCTACGTCATCTACACCTCGGGCTCGACCGGCCGGCCGAAGGGGGTGGTGGTGCCTCACCGCGCCGTCGTCCGCCTCGTGCGCGGGACCGACTACGTCCAGCTTGGGCCCAACGACCGGGTGGCGCAGGCTTCGAACAGCTCGTTCGACGCCGCCACCTTCGAGATCTGGGGCGCGCTGCTCAACGGCGGCCGGCTGATCGGCATCGAGCGCGAGACCGTGCTTTCTCCCGCCCGCCTGGCGGACACGCTCCGCCGCGAAGGCGTGAGCGCGCTGTTCCTGACCACCGCCCTCTTCAACCAGGTCGCCCGCGAGGTTCCGGCCGGGCTCGCCCCGCTGCGCTCCGTGCTCTTCGGGGGCGAGGCGGTCGATCCCGCGGCGGTCCGTGCCGTGCTGGAAAGCGGCCCGCCCGCGCGCCTGCTCCACGTCTACGGCCCGACCGAGACCACGACTTTCGCCACCTGGCAGCGGGTGGAGGCGGTGCGGCCGGGGGAGACCGTGCCCATCGGCCGGCCGCTGGCCAACGGCACCCTCTACGTCCTGGCGCCGGGGCTCACCCTCCAGCCGGTGGGCGTGCCGGGTGAGCTTTACATCGGCGGCGACGGCGTGGCGCACGGCTACCATGCCCGGCCGGAGCTGACGGCCGAGCGTTTCGTGCCCGACCCGTTCGGGTCCGACCCGGGAGGGCGGCTCTACCGGACAGGGGACCTCGTGAGGCAGCGGGCGGACGGCGCGGTGGAGTTCCTCGGCCGCCTGGACGGCCAGGTCAAGATCCGCGGCTTCCGCATCGAGCCGGGGGAGATCGAGGCCGCGCTCCTCGCGCTGCCGGGAGTCCGCGAGGCGGTGGTGGTTGTACGCGATCAGAGGCTGGTCGCCTATGTGGCCGGTGAGGTCGCCGCTGACAGCCTGCGCGCGGCGTTGCGAGAGAGGCTGCCGGACTACATGGTGCCGGCCGCCTTCGTGACTCTCGAAGCCCTGCCCTTGAACCCCAACGGCAAGGTGGACAGGAAAGCCCTGCCGGCGCCCGAGGCGCAGAGCGCTCCGGAGACGTACCGGGCGCCGCGCACGCCGGTCGAAGAGGTGGTGGCCGGCATCTGGGCCGAGCTTCTCGGGGTCGAGCGGGTCGGGGCGGACGCCGACTTCTTCGAGCTGGGCGGCCATTCGCTCCTCGCCACCCGGGTGGCGTCTCGCCTGCGCGAGGCCTTTGGAGTCGAGCTGCCGCTCCACGACGTCTTCGAGGCCCCAGGGCTCTCGGATCTGGCCGCCCGCGTCGAAGCGGCGCGGCGGGCCGGCACGCCGGCGTCCGCTCCGCCCCTCCGGCCGGTGCCGCGCGAGGGGGACCTGCCCCTGTCGTTCGCCCAGGAGCGGCTCTGGTTCATCGACCAGCTCGAGCCGGGGAGCCCGCTCTACAACGTCGCGGCGGCGCTCCGCGCCGAGGGGCCGCTCGACTCCGGGGTGCTGGCGCGGGTTCTGGGCGAGATCGTGCGGCGGCACGAGGCGCTGCGCACGGTCTTCGCCGCGCGGGCCGGCTCGCCGGTGCAGGTGATCCTGCCGGCGGAGCCCTTCCGGCTGCCCGTCGTGGACCTGTCCGGGCTGCCGGAGGCGGAAAAACCGGCCCTCACCCTGGCGGCCGAGGAGTCGGCGCGCCCGTTCGATCTCGCGCGGGGTCCCCTCCTGCGCGCCCTGCTGCTGCGCCTGGGCGAGGCGGACCACGCCGTCCTCCTGACGATGCACCACATCGCGAGCGACGGCTGGTCCATGGGCGTCCTGGTCCGCGAGGTGGCGGCGCTCTATCCGGCCTTCGCCGCGCGCCGGCCGTCGCCTCTGCCCGCGCTGCCGGTGCAGTACGCGGACTTCTCGGTCTGGCAGCGCTCCTGGCTGCACGGCGAGGGGCTGGAGCTGGAGATCGACTTCTGGCGCCAGCAGCTTGCCGGGCTGCCGCCGCTCCTCACGCTCCCCACCGACCACCCGCGGCCCGCGGTGCAGAGCTATCGGGGCGCGGCGCGGCCGGTGCGGCTCACCCA
>DATHUD010000776.1:0-4887 GCA_035462575.1 Thermoanaerobaculia bacterium
CGTATCGCGCGCCGAGGCGTTGTAAGCCGCGCTGTGACGGCGAGCGGTACATTGCCCCGGCGTTGGCAGCGCAGGGCCAGCGTATCGCGCGCCGAGGCGTTGTAAGCCGCGCTGTGACGGCGAGCGGTACATTGCCCCGGCGTTGCAGCGCAGAGCCGGCGTATCGCGCGCTGAGGCGATGTAAGCCGCGCTGTGACGGCGAGCGGGACATTGCCTCGGTGTAAGCCGCGCTGCGCCAGCGAGGGAGACTCTGCCCCAGCGTGATCGCGCTGCGTCAGCGGATCGCGCGCTGGGACGATGTAAGCCGAGCTCCCGGCTTGATCTCCGTCTCAGCCGTCCTCAAATACCTCCAGTCAAAAGTCCAATGCACAACCTACTCCTGCGGCCGGCGCCTGAGGCGTCACCAGCGGCGGGGCATGTTCAAACGTTATATGACAAAACCTTTCTTCGATGAGAAGCTGCTCCGGACCGACAGCTCCGGGAATTACCAGTCGTTTACCGGCGCGAAGCGCGTCAGGTTCTTCGAGGACCGGGTGGAGCTGGGGAACGTCCCGATCCACTACTCGTATGTGGCGCGGCTCTTTGCGGACGGCAACGTGCTCCACGTCGGCTACCGGGTTGCGGACGGCACGGTGGTGGAGGAGTATCTCCGCTATGACGCGCTGACCACGGGCCGGGCCGCTCGGGCTCTCGGGGAAGCCGTGGCCCGAGCGCTGGGGCACAGGGCGAAGGTGCCCTCGTCCATCGTCGAGGCGGCGAGCGCTCAGGTTGCGCGCGCTCCGGTCCTCGCCCGCGCGCAGGTCGCCCCCGACGGCCGGACTGCGGTCGAGGTGCGGGACCCGGAGATCCTCTTCCCCCTGGAGTGCCCTCATTGCGGGGCGGAAGCGTCGAGCGTCGACCTTCTGTATGTTTCGCGCGGTCTCTCCCACAAGTCCGCCTGGCTGGTGCCGGTTTGCGGGAGGCATCCTCGCCTGGAAGATTCCATCCGGGTCACCCGGTGGGCCGCGCTGGTCAGCGGTGCCGAATTCTCGTTTTCCAACCAGGCTTACGCGGAGCGGTTCAGGGCCCTCAACCAGGGCGATGCTCCGGGAGCGGGCCGGTCGACCTCGCGGCTCCGCTGGGAGGTCGACCGGGGCACGCGGTTCGTCGTCTTCCAAGTCGCTTTTTCCGCGCTCTATGTGTCGGTGATCACGACGTCCAAGGTCTACAAGATCCCGCCAGGGGAGAGCACCGCGCGGCGGGGCTTGCCCTACACGATGCTGAGCGCGGTCCTCGGATGGTGGGCTCTTCCCGGACCCATCTTCACGATTCGGGCGATCCGGACCAATCTTAGAGGCGGCGCCGATCTCACCGACTCCGTCCGGCATCTGGCTGCGGGCTCCCGAGCCTCCGCACGGCAGATGGGTTGAGAGAGGCCAGTTAAGCCCTTCGTCTTCACTTCGCAGTGGAGTCGAAGAGCGGTCCGCCATCCCCGCACGCCGCACCCGGGCGCTGGTTGTGGGGGACGCAGACCTTCACCGTTCCCGTGCAGGCGGCGCCCTTGTCGTCCTGCGCTTCGAAGCTCAGGTGATAGACCCGGCCGTCGCCACCGCCCTTCCGGTCTGCGCGGACCTGAGCGATCGGTGCCCCGAGACCGATGGCGTCGGGCTCACCGTTCCGTGAGAGCGGCTCGTCCTGGCGGATTCCCGTGATCTTCAGAGTGACAGGATCGCCGTCGGGATCGGTCACGCCCTGGAGGGCGACGGAGACGAGCTTGCCGCTGGGCGGCCATAAGGTGCTCGGGTTCGGTTTCGCGTTGGAGCAGTCCGGAGACCGGTTGAGCAAGAGCTTGGCTGCGAAGGCCTCGACCCAACCGCCGTGGAAAGGCTGCAGGGCTCCGGGTGTCGTGGTGAAATCGTCCAGCGCCCAGCCCGTAATGTAGAGATATCCATCAGGATCGATATCGATATCCTCCGCGATGGCTGTGAAGTAACAGAAGTGATCCAGGAGACCCAGCCTGTCCGGATCGAAGCGCAGGATCGCCGTGCCTTCACAGAACAAGCCGCTCGGGTCCTCCGGAGGGATGTTGGCCAGGAATCCCATCCAGAAAACGTCTCCTTCGGGCCCGAGGCTGATCGCTGGCGCTGAAGTGTTCCGCCACAAGGGAATCGGCCCCACGTACCTGGAGGAGACCGGATCGCCCGTGGCGCTCAGGCGGGTGAGGAAGAAATTGGAGCCGGAAGCCGGCGGCTGGTGCGGGCCGGTGAGGGGGAGGTGCGGCGAGGTGGTGGTCCCTGTCACGAAAACGTTGCCTTGGGGATCCACGGTGACATCGGTGCCCCGGTCATCGCCGGAGCCTCCGAGCTCGGTCACGTAGAGAGCTTCTCCGGATTCCGGATCGATCCGGATCACGAAGGCGTCTTCTCCTCTCCGTTGAACGGGAGACGAGGAGGGGAAGTCCGGGGAATCGGTAAAGCCCGTGAGGTAGACGTTCCCCTCGGCGTCCAGCGCGACGGCGTTTGCCTGTTCCTCTCCGCTCCCGTCGAAGTAGATCTGGAATCCCTGGGCAGCATTCGCCGGGAACTTGGTCACGAAGGCCGCGCGGCCGAGGAAGGTGGGGCTCGGTCCATATTGGCCTGTTTCGATATATCCCGCGACGTAAACGTTGCCCTGGTCGTCGACGGCGATCCCCTGAGGGGCCGAGTAGCCGGGGAGACCGTGCCGGTAGAGGATCTCGCCGGAGGGAGAGATCCGGACTGCGTAGCCGAAGAACCAATCATCTCCATACAAGGTGTAGGAGACGTAGGCGCTCCCGTCGGGCCCCACGGCGATCCCGGTGGGCTCCAGAACATACGGATCGGGAGCGCTCGTGATGGAGGTGGAATAGAGAAGGTGCCCTTGGGCATCCAGGGCGAGCACGAAAAGGCGCGTTCCGTATTCCTCCGGCGGAGGGCCTTCGAAGGGGCCGGTCAACTGGAGGAAGTCCGGAGACCGGGTGATCCCCGCGATATAGGAGGTGCCATCCGGGCCGGCCGCGACGGCATAGCCGACATCTCGGCCGCTTCCTCCGAGGTAGGTGGCGTACTGGAGTTGTGAAACCTGCGAGGCCGCGGGGATGGAGAGGGCAAGCCCGATCATCAGGGCGAGCAGGGCGAGCCACGAGGCGAGCGGAAGCCGGTGAGCTCTCGGAACCATGATGCACCTCCTGGAAGAATTGTCGAGGCGCCCCGGAAGGAGGAGACCGCTGGCGGGGAAGCGTGCCGGCCGAGAGGGCAGCCGGAGAAGAGAGGTAAAGCGCAGGGTGTCGAGCGCATTTGGATACTTCCCTGGAAGCGACAACCTTGAGTCGTCTCGACAAAGCTCAGATTAACACAGGCACGGTCCTTTGTTCCCCTCCGTTCGGGGGGCTTTGAAAATCGCGAACGGGCAGATGGCGGGTTTTGCGGCGGTTTGGCGTAGATCTAATTGACGGGGAAATGAGACGCCCCGCCGAAGTTGGCCGGACCCGGTAACAACCGATGGCGCCGGGCCGGCCGGAACCCAAACCTTTCGACCCGAAGGAGGTTGACGTCATGGCTACGTTCCGTTCGCGAGAAGAAGTCAACAATGAGATCAAAGAGACCCTGGGCCTCGTCCCCAGCTTTTTCGACGGGTTCCCCGAGGAGACCCTGGACTACGAGTGGACGCTCTTCAAGCGGTTCGAGCTCGAGGAGGTGAATGAGATCGGACCCCTGGGCGTCGTCATCCCGGTGAAGTACCGGCAGCTCATGGGCGTGGCGCTCCATTCCGAGACCAAGTGCCACTATTGCACGCTCTTCCACACCGAGGTCGCCAGGCTGTTCGGGGCCACGGACCAGGAGATCCAGGAGGCGGTGCATTACGCCAAGCACTCGCTGGGCCTCTCCGCCTATCTGAACGGCATTCGGCAGGACTTCGACGATTTCTCGGACGAGCTCCGGCAGATCGGCGAGTACCTCGGCAAGCAGCCGAAGTCGAAGGAAAAGGCGGCCTGACCATGCGCATCGACCGTCTCCGGCCGACGACGTTCCAGCTCACGCTCGGTGCCTTCGAACTGGCCGCCCTGGTGGCGGCGGCGCGTTGGGTGACGGGCGGGGCCGAAGGGGAGCTGACCGCCGAGGCGCAGGATCAGCTCCGAAAGGTGCTCCAGAGCTACGACGAGCAATGGCAGCGCCTGCAGGCAGCGTAGGAGGACCGAGTTGCTGTAGGGGCGGCCCTGTGTGGCCGCCCTGTTTGTTCTGCAGACGGTTCCTTCCCCTTCAGAGAAGGATCAGCCCCTGAGCCGGAACTTCCGGAGCAAAGAAGACGTAGAATAGGGGAGGCCGTGCGAGACGCCTCAGCGCCGGTCGAAAGGCTCGCCGATGACCGAAGACGTCCTCATCCCCTTCACCTTCCCCGAGCCCCACGCGAAGCTCGGGGGCCTGATGGCTCTGTCGGACGATGGGCTGGACCTCGAATACCAGACCCGGAGCTTCTTCTCGGTCCGGGAGAGGTTCCGGAAGATCCCGTTCCACCAGATCCAGGACCTGCGCGTCCGCCTGGTCCGGCCGGGGTGGTTCCGGCGCAAGCTCGTGGTGATCGAGATCAGCACCCGGAGCCTCCAGCCGCTCCGGGGCATGCCGGGCACCCTGCGCGAGAAGCTCTGGCTCTGGACGCAGCAGGAGAACCTGGGGCGCGCCCGCTGCCTGGAGCAGGTGACGATGCTCAAGCTGATCGAGTAGGGCTCCTCGGTCAGACTGCGGCCTGCGACCTCACCCCAACCCCTCTCCTAACGGAGAGGGGCTTCGGTTTGTCGAGTTGATTTTCCCTCCCACTCCTACAGGAGAGGGAGCCGGAGGGTGAGGTCGCAGGCGATAACCGTCCCAGGAGAGAGTTTCCTTCTCCGCGAAT
>DATHUD010000777.1:0-3781 GCA_035462575.1 Thermoanaerobaculia bacterium
CTCTCGGCCGACGGCCGCTACGCCGCGTTTTCGAGCAACGCCACCAACCTCGTGCCGGGCCAGCGGGACTCGAACGGCGGCAACGACGTCTTCCTCTACGACCGCCTCGCCGGGACCACCACCCTGGTGAGCCACGCCGCCGGGTCGCCCGCTCTCACAGGCGAGCGGCCCGCGGAGCATCCCGCCTTGAGCGCGGACGGCCGTTTCGTCGCCTTCGTCAGCTCCGCCTGGGACCTCGTGCCCGGCGTGACCGTCCCCCAGGACTTCACTCCGCACGTCTATCTCTGGGACCGCGAGACCGGCGCAATCACTGCGGTCTCCCGGCGCGCCGGCACGGAACAGGGCGCCGGCGGCCGCTCCCGGGATCCGGTCCTGAGCGCGGACGGAAGCTATGTCGCCTTCATCAGCCGGGCTCCGGATCTCGTTCCCGGCCAGGTCCAGGAAAGCTCGGAGGATGAGAACGTCTTCCTCTACGAGCGGGCCACCGGCACCCTCCGTCTGGTCAGCCACTCCGCGGCCTCCGCCACCCGGGGCGGCGCCGGCTCCTCCCAGTCCCCCCGCCTCTCCGCCGACGGACGGTTCGTCGTGTATGAGAGCACCTCCACCGACCTCGTGACCGGCCAGACCAACGCCAACGGCGAGTTTCCGGACGTCTTCCTCTACGACCGGCAGACCGGGACCAACGTTCTCGTGAGCCACGCCGCCGGCTCCGCCCTGACGAGCGCGAACGGCTCCTCCCACTCCCCGGGACTCTCCGCCAACGGCCAGCTCGTCGTCTTCGAAAGCGTCGGGACCGACCTCGTTTCCGGTGGATTCGACGACAACGAAGTCCCGGACGTCTTCATCTACAACCGGCTCCTCGGGACGGTCTCCTTCGTGAGCCTCCCCAGCCTCTCCGCCGACTTGGAGACGGGAGGCCGGGAGCCCCGGATCAGCGGGGACGGCGGCACCATCGCCTTCCTTGGCATTCTTACCCACCTCGTCACCGTGGACCGCCTGTCCGGCGTCCGCACCCAGGTGGCCCCCAAGGTCGACACCTTCTCCCTCTCGGACGACGGACGCCGGGTCGCCTTCACGAGCTACTCCACCCACCTCGTGCCCGGCCAGATGGACGGCAACGAGGAGCCGGACCTCTTCCTCTACGACCGCTCCACCGGGGCCATCACCCTCGTGAGCCACGTTCAAGGCAACCCCGCGAAGGCCGGCGACCGGGCGTCGAACCAGCCCCTCGTCAGCGCCGACGGCCGGTGGCTCGCCTACGCCAGCTTCGCCACCGATCTGGTGGCCGGCGTGCGGCACAGCGACTGGAGCCTGGATCTCCACCTCTGCGACACGAAGACGGGGGCGAACCGGCTGGTGACCCGCCACGCCCCCGGCATGGCTTCCGTCACGGCCTGGGGCGAAGCCGATGACCCCTCGGTCAGCGCCGACGGCCGATACGTGGTCTTCTCCAGCCACGCCGGCCGCCTGTATCCCGCCCAGGTGGACCGCAACCGCAAGAGCGACGTCTTCCTCCACGACCGGGTCACCCGCAAGACGATCCTCGTCAGCCATTCGGCCGCGTCCGCCGTCACCGCCGGCAACGCCGAATCGACGTTCCCCCGGATCAGCCGGGACGGCGCCTGGATCGCCTTCCAGAGCCGCGCCACCGACCTCGTGCCCGGCCAGCAGGACTCGCCCGGAAGCCTGGACGTCTTCCTCTACGAGCGGCAGACGGGCGCCATCACCCTGGCCAGCCGCTCCCGCGTCTCCCGTCTCCAGGCGGCCCGGGGCGACTCCTTCGTGAACGACTTGAGCGCGGACGGCGGCACCGTGGTCTTCACCAGCCTGGCGACCGACCTCGTCCCCCGCCAGCGGGAGACGAGAGCGACCCAGGACCTCTTCGTCTACGCCCGGCGCAAGGGGAGCGTGACCCTCGTGAGCCGGACCCCGGCTTCGAGCGCCGCCGGCACCGGCAACGGCTCCTCCTACTTCTCCTCCATGAGCCCGGACGGCGCCTTCGTCACCTTCACCAGCGACGCCACCAACCTGGTCGCCGGCGTTCCGGATACGAACGGCGGGCGCGACGCCTTCCTCTGGGATCGCCGGACCGGCCGGATCACCCTCTTGAGCCGCACCCGCGGGCTCGCCGGACCGGCCTCCCTGGGGGCCGCCCCCTTCGTCAGCGCGGACGGCCGCTGGGTCGCCTTCCTCGACGTCGACGCCCCCGCCTCTCCGGGCGCCGATCCCATCTTCTCCTTGAAGATCCTCGACCGCACCGCGCGGACCGTCCGCCAGCTCGTCCCCCGCGGCGAGGCCGGTGGGCTGCAAGGCCTGAGCGACGACGGCCGCTGGCTTCTCTGGAACACTCCCAGCGAGCCGAACAGCCGTGTCTCCGAGCTCTTCCTTCTCAACCGGGTTTCCGGCGAGAACCGCAAAATCGGGGCGGATCAGGTCTTCTACGGCCAATTGAGCGCGGACGGCCGCCGGGTGGCCTTCGTCAGCATCACCGAGGACCTCCTGCCCGAGCTGCCGTTCCTGTCGGTCGAGCTGTTCCTCTACGACCGCACGACGGAAGAGCTCCAGTGGGTGACCCGCTCCGCCTTCCGTCTCAACCAGGGCGGAAACCAGGGCACCAACCTCCACGGGATCGGCCCCGGCGGCCACGTCCTCTTCACGAGCTACGCCACGGACCTCGTCCCCCGGGACGGCAACGGCAGCCGGGACGTGTTCCTCTACACGTGGGAGGAGTGAGCTCGCCGATTCAGGCCGTGCTCCGTCCGCCGCGAAGACGGAGCACGGCCCGGCGGGAGGCTTTTCCCCGCTCGAAAAGCTCCCGCTGCCCCTCTTGGGGGCGTTCCATCAGTTGTCAAAGAGCTTTCGCCCCCGGAATTGCTTCCGGGAACGCGGCCCGAACCTTGTTCGACCCGACAAAAGACTTTTTGGCCGCGGAAATACTCTTTTGCGCGCGGCAAAAGACCTTTTGGCTCGGGGAAAAGACTTTTTGAACGAAGTCTTCGACTTTTCCCCGGCCCTAAAGGTCAGTCGGCGGACTCTACTGCGCATTCATCCCTTCCCGCAAGGCTATTCTTGGCGCAATAGGTCAGAAGGTCGAGGCAAAAAGTCAATTGGCTCCGCTAAAGACTTTTTGGGACGGGCAAAAGACTTTTCGCGGCGGCAAAAAGTCTTTTGGTGGCGGCGAAAGACTTTTTGGGAAGAATCCTTCGGAAAAACCATGATTTGGGATTGACGGCCTTATCGCGGCAATCTATATTGCCCACGTTTCACCGCCGTGCTCATCGAGATGGAGAGAGCGCTTCTTGAAGAAGATCAGGGTTTCTTGTCTCGATGCTCTGCGGTGCGAAGGTTCTTTGACAATTGATGAACCCGAGCCAAGGGGCGGTATCCGGGGGCCGCCCCTTGGCTCTTGCTGTGTCGGCTCCCGAACCGCCCCGGAGGGGCGGCGGCATATGGCCAGGGGCGCAAGCCCCTGGAAAGCGGCCCGAATACATTCATGAGCCCAGCAGGGGCGTAGGAAACTCTCTCCTGGTACCACGCGGACCGCCTGGCACCACTGCGTGCGGCTCGCCTACCGGCCTTTGCTGTAGGATCTTCTAGGTGTCTCACCGGTGACGTCGTGCCGCCATCGCCGGTCGCCAGCCCGAGGAAAGCGTATGGCTCTCAACGAAGCAGAGGTCACGGTCAAGGTTATCCTTCCTTGGCTGGCCGACCTTGGACTCCAACTGCACGAAATTCAACTCGAATCGAGCTTTCACCTCAAGGCGGGTCGTTACACCTTCCG
>DATHUD010000778.1:0-7502 GCA_035462575.1 Thermoanaerobaculia bacterium
GGAGCCCGCCCGTGAGCCGGGCGGTCATCACGGGAGGGGCCGGCTTCCTCGGCTCGCACCTCTGCGAGCGCATGCTCGCCGAGGGCCACGAGGTGGTGTGCGTGGACAACCTGATCACCGGGCGGATGGAGAACGTCGCCCACCTCCTGGAGCGGGACGGCTTCCAGACCCTGGAGCACGACGTCTCCAAGCCCTTCACCGTCGAAGGGCCGGTTGACTACGTCCTCCACTTCGCCTCGCCGGCCTCGCCCATCGACTACCTGGAGCTGCCCATCCAGACCCTCAAGGTGGGCTCGCTCGGCACCCACAACACCCTGGGGCTCGCCAAGGCCAAGGAGGCCCGCTATCTCCTGGCCTCGACCTCCGAGGTGTACGGCGACCCCAAGGAGCACCCGCAGAAGGAGACCTACTGGGGGAACGTCAACCCGGTCGGCCCCCGCGGCGTCTACGACGAGGCCAAGCGCTTCGCCGAGGCGATGACCATGGCCTACCACCGCTACCACGGCCTCGACGTGCGGATCGTGCGGATCTTCAACACCTACGGCCCGCGCATGCGCCTGCGCGACGGCCGGGTGGTGCCCGCCTTCGTCCAGCAGGCGTTGACGGGCGAGCCCATGACCGTATTCGGCGAGGGCCAGCAGACCCGCTCGTTCTGCTTCGTCACCGACCTGGTCGAGGGCATCTGGCGGCTCCTGATGAGCGACCTGCGGGAGCCGTGCAACATCGGCAACCCGCGCGAGATGACGATCCTCGAATTCGCCGAGACCATCCGCGCCGCGGTGGGGAGCTCGTCGCCCATCGTCTTCAAGCCGTTGCCGGTCGACGACCCGCAGACCCGGCAGCCGGACATCACCCAGGCCCGCGAGCGGCTCGGCTGGGAGCCCAAGGTCTCCTTGAAGGACGGCCTGGAGAGCACGATCTCCTACTTCCGGCAGGTCTTGGAAGAGCAGGGGCGCCTCCCCAGGGCGCACCGCGAGCCGCCGGCCGAGGCGCGCGGCGTCCTGGGAGGAGTGTAGAATCCGCCCATGCAGAACCCTCAGAAGGCCCTGAGCTTCGCCCTCGAAAAGTACCCGGAGCGGGTCGAGATGGTCCCCATCGAGGAGATCGCGACCGACAGCGCGCGGCAGAACGCCAAGCGCCCGGCCTACGTGACGCTCGCCGTGCCGGACGAGGTGGTGAAGAGCCTCAAAGGCAGCCGCGAGAGCCGCGACCTCGTGCTCCTCGTGCGGGTGCCCAAGGAGGTCCTGGAGCGCTCGGAGAGCCTGATCGTGCTTCCGGGCGAGGTGCGCTGATGGCTGCGATGCCTGCGACCGTCCACTGCGCCCGCTGCGGGCGGTCCGACGCCCCCGCTCTCCCGAGGCCGCCGATGCCCGGCAAGCTCGGGATCGAGATCCGGGACCGCGTCTGCGCCGACTGCTGGGACGAGTGGCAGAAGATGGAAGTGATGGTGATCAACGAGCTGCGCCTGAACTTCATGGATCCCGAGGCGCAGAAGATCCTCGCCAAGCACATGCGGGACTTCCTCTTCCCCGGAGAGGCGCAGCCGGAGCCGGCCTGAGCCGGCCCGGACGCCCGCCCTCCTCCCCGTGCCGATCCATCCCGTCCTCCGTCCCGGCCTCGAGGCCTACCGGCGGGGCGACTACGTCCAGGCGCTCGTGGCCTGGGAGGAGCCCTGGAAGGCCCTGACGGGCGACGACCGGGAGCTCGCCCTCGCCCTCGTCCGCCTGGCCGGAGCGCTCCACCACCAGCAGAACGGGCGGTCGGACTCGTCCGATCACCTCTACGCCTCCAGCCGGGAGGTGCTCGACCGGCTCCCCCCGGCGGTCCTCGGGGTGGACGTCGCCCGCCTGCGCCGGACGTTGCCGGACAACGTCGAACAGGCCCTGGTCCACCCGATCCCCCTCCCGGCGGCGCCGCTCGTGCCCCGGCCGCTCCTCCTCCGCTTCCTGACCCTCGTCGCCCTCGTCGTCACCGGTTTCGTGGTGCTGCGCTGGACACCGCTCGCCGAGTCGATGACCGTCGAGAAGATCTCGGCCCTCTTCGACCGCCTGCGCGAGACCTGGTGGGCGCCTCTGGCGCTCCTCGCCTGCTACGTGGTCCTCTGCCCGCTCGGGGTGCCGGCGACGCCCATGATGATCACCGGCGGCGTCGTCTTCGGGACCGTCCAGGGGTCGATCTACAACCTCCTGGGGACCTTCCTGGGCGGGGCTTCGACCTACTTCCTCGGCCGCTTGCTGGGGCGGGACTTCGTGCTCCATATCGCAGGGAAGAAGTTGAAGCGGGTGGAGCGGGCGATCGCCCGGCGCGGCTTCTGGGGCATGGTCGGGGTCCGCTTCCTGCCGCTCCCCTACCCCCTCGTCAACTACTGCGCGGCCCTCGCGGGCATCCGCCCCGCCCTCTTCCTCACGACGACGGCCATCGGCCTCGCCCCCACGGTCACCCTCTTCACCTACTTCGCCTCCACCCTCTCCCGCCTGGGCAACGCGGACCGCTCCGGCCTCTACCTCCAGCTCGCCGCCGCCTCCCTGGGTCTCCTCCTCCTGACCCTGGTGCCCCAGGTGATGGCCGGAAGGAAACGACGGGTGCGGTACCGGACGATCCGGGAGACGCGGCGGGCGCGGGGGATCTGATCGGGGGGCTTGCACTCCTCTCCGTTTACCGTTATCCTTTCACGGAATTTCCTCCCCAGTCTGATCAGCCTCTGCGCCTCGGGTGGGGTTATTTATGTAGGAGAGTCGGGTACCTTGGAATTCTTGACGGCTCGAAGCAGTTCAGGTAGACTAACGCAGTAATTGCTCCCCGTCCGACTTGCCGAAAGGCCTTGGACGGGGTTATTTATTTTTGGGGAGGATTCTTGTCCGCGGAGCCGGTCGCCAAGCGTGCGGTTGTGTTCTTTGATGGCCAGAACCTCTTCCACGCGGCTCGCGAGGCCTTCGGTTGTCCGTTTCCCAACTACGACCCGATTGCCCTGGCTACCAGCATTTGTAACCAACAGGGCTGGACTCTGAGCGGGATCCGCTTCTACACAGGAGTACCCGCCCCTACAGATAACCCCTTTTGGCATCAGTTCTGGAGCAACAAGCTGGCAGATCTGGGCAAGACAGGGGCCTTCACCTACTCCCGTCCTCTTCGGTACCAGAACAGAACCTTCAGACTTCCGGACGGAACACAGCACTCCCATCTCGTAGGGCACGAAAAAGGCGTAGATATACGGATCGCCTTGGACGTCATCAACGTCGCTCTTGATGGGATCTGCGACGTAGCCGTTATCTTCAGCCAAGACCAGGATTTTTCCGAAGTCGCTGACGAAGTTCGGACCATCGCACGCCGCCAACAGCGCTGGTTCAAGCTCGCATCAGCGTTTCCTTCCAGCCCCACCTACCGAAACCGGAGGGGAGTCAACAAAACAGACTGGATCCGGATCGACAAGGCCACCTACGACCAGTGTGTCGATCCCAAGGACTACCGAGCAGCCTTTCCTCAGGTCCCCAGCGCCGCCTCGACCTCTCGAAGGTCGATGAGCAATGCGCCGCCGGTGACTGCGCCTGAGGGGTCGAACTCGTAGTCGCGGATCACGCGGCGGAAGACCTCTTTCAAGGCCCGGGCTCCGAGGCGGGGCTGGTCGCCGGCTTCGGTGGCGATCCTTCGCACGGCGGCGGGGGAGATCGCGAGGTGGATGCCCCGGCTCTCGAAGTAGGAGCGGCTCTGGTGGAAGGCCGACTCCGGGGTTTCGAGGAAGATGCGGACGAGCTCGTCCTGCCCGAGGTCCTGGAGGAGGACGACGGCGTCGAAGCGGGAGAGGAACTGCGGGCTCATGCCGTAGTCGAAGAGGTCTTCGTTGCGCAGCCAGTCGCGCAGGCGGAAGACGAGCTTCTCCTGGACCTTTCCCCCCTCAACCACGGTGACCGGCTGGAGCGAGCCGCGGTCCTTGCCGATCGTCACCCGGTCGTAGACCGAGTCGTAGAGCCCTTCGAAGGCGCCCGCGCAGACGAAGAGGAGGTCCGAGGAGTCGACCACCCGGCTCCCCCCACCGGCCCACTCCGGCAGGGCCACCGGGACGGCTTCGTTCTCGATCAGCGTGAGGAGCGCCTCCTGGGCGCGGATGCCCGCGACGTTCGCCTGGCCCCCCACGTGGGAGCGGATCTTGTCCACCTCGTCCACGAACACGAGCCCGGAGCTCGCCCGCCTGATTAGCATGTCGACCGGTGCCCCGGGGCCGAGCTGCTCTCTAGCGCGGTCGAGCAGCCGGCCCAGCACGGCCTCGCCCGGCCTCCCCCTCTCCGCCTCCTCGCCCAGGACGTTCGCGTGGATGCGCACCACGGCCGAGCGGGCGGAGAGCACCGGGTCCGATCCCAGGTAGGACTCGACGGCCCGCATGAGCGTGGTCTTGCCCGTGCCCGAGGAGCCGATCATCAGGATGTTTCCCACCTTCAAGCCCGCGAGGTGCTTCGACAGGGCGACCGCCATCTCGCGGACGGCCTCCTCCTGCCCCATCACCCGGCGGGTCAAGGCGTCCGCGATCTCGGCGGGGGTGGGAGCGCCCTGGAGCGCCACCCTGGGATTCGAGACGGTCACGGCGTCAGACCCTCAGGAGCACCGCACCCCAGTGGAGGCCGGCTCCCAGGGCGGTGAAGGCCACGAGAGAGCCTTCCGGCGCCATCCCCTTCTTCCGCGCCTCGTAGAAGGCGAGCGGCAGGGTGGCGGAGGTGGTGTTCCCGTACTTCTGGATGTTGTTGTAGACCTTGTCGTCCGGCAGGCCCATGATCTGCTGCGCCTTCTCGTTGATCCGGAGGTTCGCCTGGTGCATGACGACGAGGTCCAGGTCCTTCATGGTGTAGCCGCACCGCTTGAGCACCTCGTTCGTGACCTCGGGCATCTTCGTCACGGCCAGCTTGAACACGGCCCGCCCGTCCATCACCGGCACGGTGTCGGCGCTCGCGATCATCTCGCACGTGACGAACGGCCGCCGCGCCGACCCTCCCCCGGGCACGTAGAGGATGTCCTTGTGGTTGCCGTCTCCGTAGAGGGCGTGGGCGAGGATGCCGCGCCCGTCCGCCTTCTCCGCGCGGAAGACCATGGCCCCCGCGGCGTCCCCGAAGAGGACGAGGAGGTGGCGGAACCTGGAGTTCCACTCGAAGTCCTCCTGGGGCAGCGGCCCGGGGTCGCGCCCGTGGAGCACCTCGAAGGTCTGGGCCGAGAAGGGCATCAGCGAGGTGTGGACGTCGGTGCCCACGAGGAGCACGGTCTTCGCGACCCCGCCGCGGATCAGGGCGTCCACCACCTGGAGGCCGTAGGCGAACCCCGCGCACTGCTGGCGGATGTCGAGCGCCGGGAGCGGCCGGATCCCCAGCTTCTGCTGGAGGAGCGTGCCGGTGCCCGGGAAGTAATGGTCCGGGGTCATCGTGGCGCAGACGATGTAGTCGACCTCGCCCGCCTCCACCCCGGCGTCCGCGAGCGCCGCCCGCGCCGCCTCCGCGCCCAGGTCGGACGATCCGACCCCGGGCTCCACGTAATAGCGCGTCACGACGCCGCTGCGCTCGCGCACCCACTCGTCGCTGGTCTCGATGATCCGGGCCAGCATGTTGTTGTCCACTTCGAGGGGTGGAACCGCGATCCCGGTCCCCGCGAGCACGGCACGAGCCTCGGTCATCGTCTTCGCTCCTTCCGGTCTTCCTAAAAGCGGGGGCTCCGTCCCGGCGGAATGCCGGGCACCGCGCGGCGCTGGGTGGGCAGATAGGTCACGGTCAAGTCGCCGCGCTTGATGAAGCGGTAGCGGCCCGAAGGCCGCCGGGCGTCGAGGCCCGACGGGGCCGAGGCGTCGTAGCTCCAGACCTCGATCGGCGAGTCTCCCGGCGTGGGCGGCACCTCGAAATCGATCTTCGTGGGGCGCCCGTAGAGCACGTAGATGGTGCCGCGGTCCGTGCGGCGCCCCAGGTAGCCCGCCTCGCTGAACTGCCGGTCCGCCGCGGCGGAGCGCTCCTCGAACGTCTCCCGCAGAGGATTGCCGGGCTTGGCGGGCGCGGAATCGCGCTTCTCCCAGAAGCTCTCGATGAACGCCTGGGCGGCCGCGTCGTCCCGGAGCGCCAGGTAGGCCTGGCTCTCCTCCGGCGTCGCGATCCGCGAGACGGCGCCGACCAGCCATCCCGAGTATTCCGGCCCCAGGCCGGGATTGATCAGGTCGGCGATCGAGCGCGTGGCGACGCTTCCCCCGCCGCACGCGGCGGCGAGAAGCAGGAGGAGCGGGAGGGCGGAGAGGCGCTTACCCATGGCTGTGCCGCAGCAGGTCGAGGAACTCCTCGCGGACGGGTTTCTGGTGGAAGATGCCGCGCAGGGCCGAGGTCACGGTGAGCGCTCCGGGCTTCTTCACGCCGCGCATCTCGACGCACAGGTGCCGGGCCTCGATGACCACCATGGCCCCGAGAGGCTGGAGCTTCTCTTCGAGGTAGGTGACCACCTGCTCGGTCAGCCGCTCCTGGAGCTGCGGCCGCTTGGCGTAGAACTCGAGGATGCGGGCGAACTTCGAGAGTCCCAGGATGCGGTCCCGGGGGATGTAGGCGATGTGGGCGTGGCCGTAGAAGGGGATCAGGTGGTGCGCGCACATGGAGTAGAAGGGGATCTGCTTCTCCATCACCATGTGGCTGTACCCCTCCTCGTTGGGAAAGGTCGTCACCTTGGGCTCGGCGCCTTCGGTCAGGCCGTGGAACATCTCCAGGTACATCTTGGCCACGCGGAGGTCCGTTTCGGCGAGGTTGGGGTCTTTCAGATCCAACCCCAGCGCCGTCAGGAGCCCCCGCACGTGGTGGGCCATCGTGGCGAGCTTCGTCTGCTGCTCCTCGTCGAGCTCCGTCAACGCCACCGGCGGCACATGCTCGGGGACGATCACTTCCGGCTCCTGGCTCATGGGCTTCGCGGCTCCTCTGTCAAAGGCTCCCTATCCTACACCAGCCGCCGCGGGTGAGCCGAAGCGGTCCGCCTTTTGCAGAACTGTGCCTGTGGGTCTATTGAAAGACCCGACCGACAACCGAGGAGGACCGCATGGCAGGCAAGACCGCGCGAGACATCATGACCGACAGCCCGGCCGTCTGCACGCCCGAAACCACGGCGCGCGACGCGGCCCGGATGATGGAAGAAAACGACTGCGGGAGCCTTCCCGTGGTCGAAAGCCGTAATTCGATGAAGCTCCAGGGGATCGTGACCGACCGCGACCTCGCCCTGCGCATCCTGGGACGGGGCCAGAACCCCGACACCCCGGTCCGCGAGGCGATGACGAAGAACGTCTCCTGCGTCCGCGCCGACTCCCGGCTGGACGAGGTCGAGCACCTCATGTCGTCCGAGCAGGTGCGCCGCATCCCCGTGGTCGACGACCAGAACCGCGTCCTGGGGATCGTCGCCCAGGCCGACCTCGCCCGCGAGCTGGGCGCCGTCGGCACGAAGGACTTCGGCCGGGTCCTGGAGAAGATCTCCGAACCGGGCCGGTAGGGTGTAGGGGCGGCCCTATGTGG
>DATHUD010000779.1:0-4298 GCA_035462575.1 Thermoanaerobaculia bacterium
TCTTGAAGATCACCCTCTTCGAGTTCGGTCGCTTCGGCGTTGCCCACCTCTTCAGCCTGCTTGTTATCGGGATTGTCGCTCATTCTCTTCCTCCTTCTTGAGTTAATCGACTCGTGGCCATGGCCGTTGCAAGAAAGACCATGAGCTCAAGTCGCTTGTGCCGCCTGCTTGTCTACAACCGCGATTCACCGGCCTGCGTTTTACCCAAGAACTCAACGTAGTGGGATGCAAGGAAACGTGTTCCTCTTGAAGGCATAATAGGGCGTGAATGGACGCGACCGAGGATCGTTCCACCATACCTCCCCCGGAAGGTCTGTAATCGGAAGGAGAGAATCCATGTCCCAGCGCCTCTGGAAGAGCTGGGGCCAGGAATATGCGCCTTTTTTTCGCCTGCGGACTCGTGACGTGAGCCCTCAAGCCCAGAAGTATCTGAGTGGGCTGCTTCAAGCAGAGCGACGCAACGTCCAGCGCATGGCCGAGGTAGTTGTCGACACCGACGCTCAGGCGCTGCAACACTTCCTTGCCGACTCGTCTTGGGATGCACGCGCCGTCATGGATCAAGTGGCGCGCGATGTGGATTCTTTGTTGGGAGGAGATCAGGACTCCTGCCTGGTGCTCGACGAGACCTGCTTTCCCAAGAAGGGCAACGACAACGACATCGCTGAGACTCATACTGCCGATGGCCTCCAGTGGAGAAATGTCTAGCGGGTTTAATCCCCCGTTAGCCTATCCCGCGTCACGCCAAGCGCGACGAACAGGCCCGCCACTCCATCGCAGGAAAAACATATCACAGAGAACTACAGAAGTAAATGGATAGCTCGGAATAGCCGCGATTCCGTCAGAAACCCAGGGGATTGGTGACGGGCCCGATCTCTGCTCTCGCTGACTTGTCAGATTCCAGGAACGGCTCTCAATCCGCTCGCAAGGCGATCAAGGGATTGACGCGGGCGGCGCGGCTCGCCGGCAGGAAGCATGCGAGAACCGCGGCCACCGCGAGCAGGACCGGAACGGCGAGGAACGTGACCGGATCGGTCGTGGTGATCCCGTAGAGCAGGCTCTGCATCAGGCGGGTCACGGCAAGGGCGCCCGCGAGGCCCAAGGCCACGCCCAGGGCGGCCAGCAGGAGTGCCTGCTGCATGACCAGCCGCACCACGTTCTCGCTCGTGGCGCCGAGGGCGACACGCACCCCGATCTCCTGCGTTCGCTGCACCACATGGAAGGAGATCACACCGTAGATGCCGACAACGGCGAGCAGGAGCGCCGTCACTGCAAAGAAGCCGAGCAAAAGGAGTTGAAAGCGGCGCTCGGCGAGCGAGCCGGCGAAGACCTCGTCGAGCGTCTCGAGGCTGGGCGCGGCCTGCGGGTCGAGCTCGTGCACGATCCTGCGTGCCGTGGTCATGAGGCTCGCGGGATCGTTCCTGGCAACGAGGAGGATGTTGAACGACCCGCTAAGAGCGCGGGGGCGCTGAAGGGCGTTGGCGTAGAAGGTGGGCTGCGGATCGGCTTCCAGGCTCGCATCGCGGATGTCCCCGACGACCCCGACGACGGTGAACGCACGGAGGTCTCCATCCATGTTGCCGAACTGGATCAGCTTGCCGATCGGATCCTCACCGGGCCAGGTGGCCTCGGCCAGCGACTGACTGACCACCGCGACATGAGGCGCCTCCGGGTGGTCCCGCTCGTCGAACAGCCTGCCACCCAGCAGCGGGATCTCCATCGCCCGGAAGTAGCCCGGCGTGGCCCTGCGGTACTCCGCGTAGCCCGTGCGTTCGGGGATCTTCACGACGGCTCCGAAGCTATCCCAGTCCGTGACCTCGTCCGGCCGGTTGAGGAGGAGAAACGTGCCGTTGGCGCCCTGGCGCTTCAAAGGGAGAGCATCGACCCCGCCGACCTCGGCGACCCCCGGAAGGGCGCCCAGTCGCGTGATCAGCCGTTCATGAAAGCGTTTCTGGTGCTCCGCCTGCTCATCCGTCTCGGCGTAGGGGAGGTTCCCGTTCAGGACCACGGCGCCTTCCGTGCGATAACCCGGTTCCACCACCAGCAGACGCTGGAAGCTGCGCAGCAGGAGGCCACTCCCAACGAGCAGCATCAGAGTCAAGGCGACCTGGGAGACGACGAGCACTTCTCGCAGACGGGTGGTCCCCGTCCCCGTACCGGCCTGCGTGCGCTGGCCCATAGCAACCGCACGCATGCCATCTCCCGTCGCACGCCATGACGCCAGCAGAGCGAGGCCGACGGCCACCACGACCGAGACGGCCAGAGCGAAGAGCAGCACCCCGCCATCCACCCGGATCTCGTCTAGCCTGGGGAGATTGCCGGCCTTGAGCCCGCGGAGCAAATCGACGCCCCAGCGGGCGACGAGGACACCTAGTGCGCCTCCTAGAAGCGCGAGGAGGAGCGACTCGGTCAGAAACTGCTGGGTCAGCCGTGCTCGTCCAGCTCCCAGCGCGAGACGCACGGCAAGCTCCCGCTGCCGCGACGCCGCGCGGGCCAACAAGAGGTTGACGACGTTGGCACAGGCGATCAGGAGCAGCAATCCAGAGGCGCCGAGAAGGAGAAGGAGGGCGGGCCGCGTACGCCCCACCAGCTCCTCGTGCAGCGGGATCACCTCCGCGTCGGTCATCCAGGTGTCGTCTCCGTACTGCGCCTTGAGCCGCCGCGCGATGCCCTTGAGATCCTCCCGTGCGCGCTCGATGGGCACGTGGGCGGCCAGGCGCCCAATCACCTTCTTGTTGAGGGCGGTCCGCGAGAGGTTCATCCGCTCGCGCTCTCGGGGGATCCAGAGGTCCGCTCCCTCCGGAAACCCGAACTCGGGCGGCATCACGCCAATCACGGAAACAACGTCGTCACCGTACGTCAGAGTGCGCCCGGAGAGGTCCCGGTCGCCCTCCAGGTACCGTTGCCAGTAGCCGTAGCTGACGAGAGCGACGGGAGCCGCACCTTCTCTCTGCTCACCGGCGTGAAAGATCCTGCCGAGAAGGGGCTGGACCCCTATGACCCGGAAGAACTCTCTCGACACTTGGGCGGACATGACGCGAGCGGGCTCATTCCCCCCAGAGACGGAGACGAGCATGGTCTGGAACTGGGCCAGCCCTTCGAAGCTCCGGTTCTGCTCAGAAAGGTCAGAGAAGTTCGGATCCGACATCTGGGCTGGTCGGGTCCCGTCCTTCCCGACTTCGAAGACGCGCACGATGCGGTCCGGCTCCGGATACGGCAGCGCCCGGAGCAGCACCCCGTGCACCACACTGAACAGAGTCGTCGTCGCACCGATCCCCAATCCGAGGGTCAGAATAGCTACCGCCGTGAACCCAGGGGCTCTCCCGAGTTGCCTGAGAGCGTAACGAAGATCCTGAAACAGGTGATCCACTGTGCTCTGCCCTCCTTGCTGCGCGGTCCTAGAGTTGATTCGGGCTGGGCTCACAACGCACCAAACATAATCTTAGCACCATAAAAATTAAAGAGGCAAGCCAAGACGGCGAGCGCATAGCCCTAACGCGGGAGAGAGGTCTCCCGGCCCTGGCACTCGGGATCCTGCCATGGGCTATCGCCGGCGTCGACGCAGCGAACGCCCAGACGACAGGCGCGAGCAATAATCCCTCGGCCTTCCTCGCGGCGCCAGCCGATGGTGTGGATTTCTATCGGAGGACCGAACGGCAGCTCGACTTCTCGACGAGAAGAAGTGGCCCGAGGCGGAAGCGCTCCTCCTCGAGCTGACCCGCGCCTATCCGTTCAGCAGCGCCTACGCCCCAAACCACTCGAACTGGGGCCGGCTCGGGATGGCGCTCTGCCGAGTAGGTGCTGGGAGGTGCGGAGAAGGTGCCGGGCGAACTGCAGGATAAGGTGCCAGGATAAGGTGCCAGGCGAGCCAAAAAGAATCTCCTCCCAATTCCCCCCGCCAATCACCCTCCCGGGCTTCACACGGCCTCCCCGAGTTGCCTCTGGGGCTGATTTCAGATTCTCGCCCTCTGGGAAAGACGACTTTAGCTTCCTGAAGGGGGCCAGAATTCGGTGTTCAGAGCACACCTCCCCCAATCCGCCTCCACCGGGAAGCGCCGAGAGAGCAGTCTTCAGGCCGTAGTGGTGACTCCTTCCCTACCCACCCACGACCCACCCACGAACGGCAGCGCGGGAGGGAAGAAGCACCCGATAGGAAAGGGCGGGGCGGAGTCACCGGCCATCAGCCGCTCCGCGGCGCTTCGGTAGGCCGCGACGAACAGGGCGTAGCCTTCCCAGAAAAACTGGCGTATCGCCTTGGTGGCGGCGTGGACGAATGGAGCGGGTGACTTCTTGATTCGCGC
>DATHUD010000780.1:0-6113 GCA_035462575.1 Thermoanaerobaculia bacterium
GGTGCTCGTGCGCCACGAGGGGGTCTGCCGGGTGATCGCCGAGTCGGTCCGCCTCTTCGGCCTCGGGCCGGAGAGCCGGGTGCCGCATCTCGCGTCGCTCTCCTTCGACGCCTCGGTGCTCGAGATGTTCACCGCGCTCACGGCCGGCGGCACGCTCCTCCTCCTGCCGGGGGGACTCCTGGGGCCGGACCTTGCGGAGGAGCTCCGCCGCCACCGGGCCACGCACCTCGTGGCCTCTCCCGCGCTCCTCGACACCCTGCCGCCCGGCGGGCTGCCGGACCTCCGCACCGTGACCGTGGGCGGGGAGGCCTGTTCGGCCGAGACGGCCGCGGTCTGGTCGGAGCGCGTGGCGCTCTTCAACTGCTACGCCCCGACCGAGACGACCATCTACTCGACCACGGGGCGCTGCCTTCCCGGGGCGCGGCGGGTGCCTCCGGTGGGCCGGCCGATCGCCGGAGCGCGGGTCTACCTCTTGGACCGCCGCCTGCGCCCGGTGCCCCTGGGCGCCCGGGGCGAGCTCTACGTGGGCGGCGAGGGCGTGGCGCGCGGCTATCACGGCCGGCCGGACCTGACGGCCGAGCGGTTCGTGCCCGACCCCTGGAGCGGGGAGCCCGGGGCGCGGCTCTACCGGACCGGCGACCTCGCCCGCCGCCTGCCGGACGGCGAGCTCGAGTTCGCCGGGCGCAACGACTCCCAGGTGAAGCTGCGCGGCTTCCGCGTGGAACTGGGGGAGATCGAGACGGCGCTCGCGCGGCACGAGGCCGTGGAGCGGGCGGTCGCCCTGGTGCGGGAGGACGCGCCGGGGGACCGGCGGCTCGTGGCCTACGCCGTGGTCCGCGAAGGGGCGGCGGCCACGCCCGCGGCTCTGCGCGCCTTCCTCAAAGGGTCGCTCCCCGAGTTCATGGTGCCGGCCGCGGTGGTCCTCCTGGACACGCTGCCTCTCACCCCCACCGGCAAGCCGGACCGCAAGGCCCTGCCGGCCCCCGAGGGCGCCCGCGCGGAGGAGGCTACCTACGTGACGCCCCGAAGCGAGGCCGAGCGCGCCATCGCGGAGATCTGGCGGGAGGTGCTGCGCGTCGACCGCGTGGGGGTGAACGACAACTTCTTCGACCTGGGCGGCCACTCGGTCCTGATGGCCCAGGTCCACGCGAAGCTCGCCGCGACCCTGGGCCGGGAGATCAAGCTCCTCGACCTCTTCAAGTTTCCTACCGTGGGCACCCTCGCCGCGCACCTCTCGGGCGGGGAGGCGGCGACCGCCCTCGTGCGGCAGATCCCGGCGCGGGCCGGGGAGACCGACGTCGCCGTGATCGGCATGGCCGGCCGCTTCCCGGGCGCTCACGACCTGCGGGCGTTCTGGGAGAACCTCGCGGCGGGCGTCGAGTCGATCACCTTCTTCACGGACGAGGAGCTCCGGGCGGCCGGCGTGCCCGCCTCCGACCTGGCCGATCCCGGGTACGTGCGGGCCCGCGGCATCGTCCGGGACGTCGACCGCTTCGACGCCTCCTTCTTCGGCTACAGCCCCCGCGAGGCCGAGGTGATCGATCCCCAGCAGCGGCTCTTCCTCGAGTGCGCCTGGGAGGCCTTCGAGGAGGCGGGCTACGACCCGGCCCTCTATCCGGGCGACGTGGGCGTGTACGCGGGTGTGGGGATGAACACCTACGTATTCAACCTCCTGCCCGACCCCGAGATCCTCGACTCGGTCGGGAACTTCCAGATCACGATCAGCAACGACAAGGACTTCCTCGCCTCCCGGGTCTCCTACAAGCTGGGGCTCCGAGGCCCGAGCCTCTCGGTGCAGACCGCCTGCTCGACCTCGCTCGTGGCCGTCCACTTGGCGTGCCGGAGCCTGCTCTCGGGCGAGTGCGACGCCGCGCTCGCCGGGGGGGTGTCGATCCGCATCCCCCAGGAGATGGGCCACCACTACCGCGAGGGGGCCGTGTTCTCGCCGGACGGCCACTGCCGCGCCTTCGACTTCCGGGCGGGCGGCTTCGTGGGGGGCAACGGAGCGGGGATCGTGCTCCTGAAACGCCTGTCGGACGCTTTGCGCGACGGCGACACCGTGCGCGCGGTGATCAAGGGCTCGGCCGTCAACAACGACGGGTCGGTCAAGGTCGGCTACACCGCGCCGGCCGTGGAGGGGCAGGCGCGGGTGATCGCGCAGGCCCTGGCCGCGGCCGGCGTCGAGCCGGAGACGGTCTCTTACATCGAGGCCCACGGCACGGGCACGGACCTGGGCGACCCCGTGGAGATCGCGGCCTTGACCCGGGCGTTCGGCCCGGGCGCGGCCCGGGGCTCCTGCGCCGTAGGCTCGGTCAAGACCAACATCGGCCACCTGGACAGCGCGGCCGGGGTGGCCGGCCTGATCAAGGCCGTCCTGGCGCTGGAGCACCGGGAGATCCCGCCGAGCCTCCACTTCGAGAGCCCCAACCCGAAGCTGGAGCTCCCGGAGAGCCCGTTCTTCATCGCCGCCCGGCGGACCCCCTGGGAGGCCCGGGGCGGCCCGCGCCGGGCCGGCGTGAGCTCCATGGGGATCGGCGGCACGAACGCCCACGTGGTGCTCGAAGAGGCGCCGCCGCGCGAGCCCGCCGCCCCCGGGCGGGCCTGGCAGCTCCTGCCGCTCTCCGCCCGCAGCGAGGCCGCTCTGGACGCAGCCCGCGCCCGGCTCGCGGAGCGCCTCCCGGAGCTTGCGGACGCGGACCTGGCCGACGCGGCCTGGACGCTCCAGGCGGGCCGCCGCCGCTTCGAGCACCGCGCGTTCGTTCTCGGCCGCGATGTGGAGGAGGCCGTCCGGGCCCTCGAAACGGAGCTCCTCCCCGGCTCCGGCGAGGCGGGCTCCGTAGCGTTCCTGTTCTCCGGCCAGGGCTCCCAGTACCCGGGGATGGCGGCGGAGCTCTACCGCTCCGAGACGACCTTCCGCGAGGAGGTGGACCGCGCCTGCGACATCCTTTCCCCGTGGCTGGGCCTGGACCTCCGGAACCTCCTCTTCGCGGAAGGGGAGGCCGGGCGCCTTTCCGAGACCGAGATCACCCAGCCGGCGCTCTTCGTGATCGAGCACGCCCTGGCCCGGCTGTGGATGAGCTGGGGGATCCGGCCCGCGGCCCTCCTCGGCCACTCGATCGGCGAATACGTGGCCGCGTGCCTCTCCGGCGTCTTTTCGCTCGAAGACGCCCTCGCCCTGGTCGCCGAGCGCGGGCGCCTGATGGGCGCGATGGCCCCGGGCGCCATGCTCTCCGTGCCCCTGCCCGAGGCCGAGGTCCTGCCGCTCCTGCCGCCCGGGCTTTCCGTCGCCGCGGTCAACACGCCGGCCCGCACCGTGGTGGCGGGGCCGGAGCCGGCCGTGGAGGAGCTTGCCCGGGCGCTGGACGCCCAAGGCGTGAAGCACCGCCGCCTCCACACCTCGCACGCCTTCCACTCGGAGCTGATGGAGCCGGCGGTCGAGCCCTTCCTCGCGGCCCTCAAGCGCGTCCGCTTCCACGCTCCGCAGATCCCCTTCGTGTCGAACGTCACCGGCACCTGGATCAAGGCGGAGGAGGCGACCGATCCGGAGTATTGGGCGCGCCACCTGCGGGGGACCGTGCGTTTCGCCGACGGGATCGCGACGCTCCTTACAGAGCCCGGCCGCGCGCTCCTGGAGATCGGGCCGGGCAACTCGCTCGCCACCCTCGCCCGGGAGGCGGGCGCGCCGATCGCCCTGGCCTCCCTGCCGCACCCGAGCGACCGGCGGCCGGAGGTCCCGTTCCTCCTGGCCACCCTCGGCCGGCTGTGGACGGCAGGGATCGAGGTGGGCTGGAGCGCCTTCCACGCCGGGGAGACGCGGCGCCGCATCCCGCTGCCGACCTATCCTTTCGAGCGCCGGCGCTACTGGATCGAGGGCGCCGGCCCGCTGGGGATCGGCCGCGCCACGGCCCGGAGGCCCGGTCTCGAAAAGCGGCCCGATCCGGCCGACTGGCTCTCCGCGCCCACGTGGAAGCGGGGGCTGCCGGTCCCCCTGGGAGCGATGGAACCCCGGCGCTGGCTGCTGATCCTGGACGAAGGAGGCGCTGGAGAGCGCCTGGCGGGCCTCCTCCGCGCCGCGGGGCACGAGGTCGCGACGACCCCGCCGGCCGGGTCCCGCGAGGCCTACGTCGCCCTGTTCGCGGAACCACCCCGGTCCGTCGTCCACCTGGCGGGTCTGGAGGAGGCCGCGGTGTTCCACGACCTGATCGCGCTCGCTCAAGGGATGGGCGACGCGGGCCTCTCTGACCCCATCGATCTGACCGTGGTGGCGAGCGGCCTCTTCGACGTCACGGGCGGCGAGGCGCTCGCCCCGGAGAAGGCCACGCTGTTCGGGCCCGCCCGGGTCATCCCCTGGGAGTACCCGCGCGTCTCCTGCCGCGTCCTCGACGTCCTGCCCGGAGAGCCGGAGGCCCTCCTTCGGGAGATCGCGGGCGGGGAGGGGAGCCTCGTGGCCCTGCGCGGCCCCCACCGCTGGGTGCCGGGCTGGGAGCCGCTGCGGCTGGACGGCGCTCCGGTCCGGCCCCCCCGCGTCCGCGAGGACGGCGTCTACCTGATCACCGGCGGCACGGGCGGGATCGGCCTGGAGGTCGCGGCGTCCCTGGCCCAGGGGAGGAAGGTCCGCCTGGCCCTCCTCGGACGGACCTTGCGGCGGTCCCGCCGGCTCCTCGATCTGGAGGAGATGGGTGCCGAGATCCTTGTCCTTTCCGCGGACGTGGCCGACCGCGAAGCCATGGCGCGGGCCCTGGCGGAGGTCCGGGAGCGCTTCGGCGCGATCCATGGAGTGGTCCACGCCGCGGGCGTGCCGGGCGGGGCGCTCATCCAGCGGCACACGCCCGCGGAGTCCGAGCGGGTCCTGGCGCCCCGGATCGGCGGTCTCCGGGTGCTCGCAGACCTTCTGAAGGACGAGCCCCTGGACTTCTTCGTGCTGACCTCCGCGGCCGGGGCCCTCTCCGGCGAGCCGGGGCAGGTGGACCTGACCGCCGCGGGCGCCTTCCTGGACGCCTGGGCCCAGTCCCGCTCCGGGAGGCCCGGGCCGTACACCGTGGCCATCGACTGGGACACCTGGCGCGAGGTCGGCATGGCGGCCGGCACCGCGGGCCTGCCCGAGCCGCTCCGGCGTGCGCGGGAGCAGGCGCTCGCCACCGGCATCGCGCCGGCCGAGGGGAGGGAGGTCTTCGCCCGGATTCTCTCTCGCGCCGCGCTCCCCCAGGTCGTGGTCTCGACCAAGGATCTGGGCGCGGTCCTGGAGCACCTGTCCGCGCTCGCCCGGGGCGGCACGGGGGAGGAGGCGGCCCCGGCGCGGTCCACCTACGCCCGGCCGGACCTGCGGAGCGCCTACGCCGAGCCGCGCGACGAGACCGAGCGGGCGCTCGCCGCCATCTGGCAGGACCTGCTGGGCCTCACGCAGGTCGGTATCGACGACAACTTCTTCGACCTGGGCGGGCACTCGCTGCTCGCCACCCAGGTCGTGTCCCGAGTGCGCGAGGAGCTGGGGGCCGAGGTGCCCCTGGACGCTCTCTTCGAGGCGCCGACGGTCTCCGGCCTCGCCCGGGCCGTGGCGGGCCGGACCGCGCCCTCGGAGGCGGACGCGCTCGAGGCGCTGCTCCGGGAGATCGAGGGACTCTCGCCCGACGAGGCGCGGGAGGCGTACGCCGAGGAGTCTCATGAGCGTCTCTGATCTGAGCCAGCGCCTCGCCTCTCTCTCCCCGGAGCAGCGCAAGCTCTTCGAGCTGCGGATGAAGCGCCACCAGGAGGAGGCGGAGGCCGCGCGGCCCCGGCCCCTGCCGCGGGCGGAGGGCGAGAGCGCTTTCCCCCTCTCCTTCGCGCAGCAGCGGCTGTGGCTCCTCGAGCGGATGGGGATGGGAGGCGCGGCCTACAACGTGTTCCAGGCCGTCCGCCTCGACGGCCCTCTGGATTCAGTCGCCCTCGGCCGCTGCCTCTCGGAGATCGCCCGGCGCCAGGAGTCGCTCCGCACCCGTTTCGAGGAGAGGCCGGATGGGGCCGTGCAGGTCGTCGAGCCCCCTCGGCAGGTCGTGCCGCCCGTCGTGGACCTCCGGGATCTACCCGAGGAAGAGCGCGAGGCCGAGGCCCTCCGCCGGGCCGCTCTAGAGGTGCAG
>DATHUD010000781.1:0-3881 GCA_035462575.1 Thermoanaerobaculia bacterium
GGAGGCCACGGGCGGCCTCGAAGACCTTCAGCTCGAAAACCTCTTCAAGCGCCGCGAGTACTTCCTGGAGCTGACCGAGCGGCGGGACGCCATCCTCGAAAGCATCGGGGAGCAGGGCAAGCTCACCCCCGAGCTCGAAGCGGCCATCCGTGCCTCGACCACCAAGCAGGAGCTCGAAGACCTCTACCTCCCCTACAAGCCCAAGCGGCGCACCCGGGCCCAGATCGCCCGCGAAAAGGGGCTCGAGCCGCTGGCCGACGCCCTCCTCGCGAACGCGGCCACACGCGCGAGCGTTCAGGAGCTGGCCCAGCCCTTCGTGGACGCCGAAAAGGGAGTGGAGGACGCCGTCGCCGCTCTCGCCGGAGCGAGGGACATCCTGGCCGAGCGCCTCGCCGAAAGCGCCGAGCTGCGGGCCGAGTTGAGGAAGGTCCTCGCGACCGACGGCGTGCTCCGCGTGCGCGTGCTCCCCGGCAAGGAAACCGATCAAGAGGCCGCCGTCTACCGCGACTACTTCGAGCACGACGAGCCGGGCCGGGACATCCCCTCGCACCGCCTCCTCGCCATCCTCCGCGGCGAGCGCGAAGGCTTCCTGATCTCGGACCTCCGGATCGACGACGAGCGCGAGGTCGAAAACCTCGGCCGCTCCTGGAGCGTGCCGCTCGACACCCCCTGCGGCCAGGAGGTCGCCGCGGCCACGGCGGACGGCTACAAGCGCCTCCTTCGCCCCTCGATCACCAACGAGGTGCGCGGCGAGATGCGCGACCGCGCCGAGACCCAGGCCATCGCCGTGTTCCGGGCGAACCTCGAATCCCTCCTCCTCCAGGCGCCGCTCGGCCTCATCCCCGTCATGGGGCTCGACCCTGGCTTCCGGACCGGCTGCAAGCTCGCCGTGGTGGACGGCACCGGCCGCGTGGTCGCGACCGACGTCATCCACCCCATCCAGCCGCACGCGAACGAAGCCGCGGCGGCGAAGACCATCCTCCGCCTGATTGCGCAGCACGGCGTGCGCGCCGTGGCCGTGGGCAACGGCACCGCGAGCCGCGAGACCGAGGCCTTCGCCCGCAAGGTCGCACAGGACGCGGGACTGGAAAACGTCGTCGTGGCGATCGTCCCCGAGACGGGCGCCTCCGTCTACTCGGCCTCGGCCGTGGCCCGCGAAGAGCTGCCGCAGCTCGACGTGACGCTGCGCGGAGCCGTTTCGATCGCCCGCCGCCTCCAGGATCCGCTGGCCGAGCTGGTCAAGATCGAGCCCCGCTCCATGGGGGTCGGCCAGTACCAGCACGACGTGGACCAGAGGTCGCTCGAAAAAGAGCTGGACACCGCCGTCGAAGGCGCGGTCAACCGCGTGGGCGTCGAGCTCAACACCGCCTCGGCCTCGCTCCTGCGCCGCGTCTCCGGCCTCTCCGAGCGCCTCGCCCACACCATCGTGACGCATCGGGACACGAACGGCCCCTTCCGTTCGAGGAAGGCGCTCCTGAAGGTCGCCGGCTTCGGCCCCAAGACCTTCGAGCTCGCGGCCGGGTTCCTCCGCCTGCGCGAAGGCGAGCACCCGCTCGACAAGACGGCCGTCCACCCCGAGCGCTACCAGGTCGTCGAGCAGATGGCCGAAGCGCTCAAGGTGCCGCTGCCGGACCTCGTGGGCAACACCGCGCTCGTCTCGCAGCTCGATTTCAGCCGTTTCGCCCGGGAAGACCAGGGCCTCGGCAAATTCACCCTGGAGGACATCAAGAACGAGCTGATCCGCCCCGGCCGCGACCCGCGCCCCGAGTTCAAGACCCCCGAGTGGCGCGCGGACGTGACGAGTGTCAAGGATCTCCAGCCCGGAATGGTTTTGGAAGGCCGCGTCTCGAACGTCACCAACTTCGGAGCCTTCGTCGACATCGGAGTCCACCGGGACGGCCTCGTCCACGTCTCCGAGCTCACCCATCGCTGGGTGGCGGACCCCCGCGAAGCCGTCAAGGTCGGAGAGATCGTCAAGGTGAAGGTGCTGGAGGTCGACTACCAGCGAGAGCGCATCGGCCTCTCGATCAAGGCCCTCCAGCAACCCCCCGCCGAAGGCCGCCCCGCCACCGGAAGCGCCGCCCGGGGAAACCGCCCCGACAAGAACGTCCCCCAAGGGGCCAAGGGAGCGCGTCCCCCCGCGAAGCCGCAGCCCCCGCCGCCGAAGCCGGCGTCGACGTTGGATGATTTGATGAAGAAGTTCAACCGGAACAGCCGGTAGGCGCTTCGCTCTTGTCGAGCCGCCCCCAGGGGCGGTGTTCGAGTAGCCCAGTGCGGAAGCGCTGGGCTACTACGGCTGCGACCTTCGCCTGAACGGGCTGTAGAAAAAAGACGCGAGCCACAGAATTCTTGAGCAGCCCGCAGAGCTTTGCACCGCCTCTTAAAATCTTCCGACGCCTCATAGAGTATCGAAGCGAGTCACGGAACTTCCCAATGACCTAGAGATCTTTGGGACGCGCCGTAGAATCCTGTAACGCCTCGTCGAGTTTCTCGGAGGCTCCCAGAAACTCCCGGACGCTTGTAGAGCTTTCGAACGCGCCATGGAACCTTCCGGCGGCGCACAGAATTTAGGGACCCCTCGCAGAATCTTCGAATGACTCGTAGAAGTTTTCAACCCTTCACCGAATCTTCCGAAGTCATACAGAGTTCCCTCGCGGCTCTTGGAATTCTCCGACGCTTCAAAGAATTTTTAGATGGCTCGTCTAACCTTCCACGCTTCGTTGGAAGATTGTAGGGAGCGCGCTAAGCTTCTGCGAAGCGCAGTAAAGTTCTACGAAGCGCTGCAAGATTCTGTGGCTTTGCGGAAAACTCTGCGGCTCTCTGAAAGATTCTGCGAGCGATTGGAGAATTCGACAGACCGTTGCAAGGCTCTGTGGCACCTTTGAAAGATCTGCCAGCCCCGGGAAAATTCTGTGAAGCGCCGGAAAACTCCACGCGGCGCGGGAAGATTCTGAGAGCCGATCCTGGCCTCTGCGCAGCGTTCGAAAATTCTGTGGCGCGTTGCAAGACTCTGTGGGCCGCTGGAATTCTCCACGTCGCGCTTCAGATTCCTGCGAGCCGCTCCAGCATTCCGAGAGGCGTCACCTCTTTCGTCGGGCCGCGCAACTTTTCTCGCTACCGTACGTTGTAGGAGAGGACCCGTCAAGGAGATCTCATGCGCGCCACATCCTTTCGCCTGGCTCTGTTCCTTCTGCTCCTGACCGCGACTCTGGCTCGTGCCGCCGAGCCACCCGACCGCGCGCTCGAAGCCGCAACCCGCAAGGAGGTCTTGAACAAGCTCGCCGAGAGGATCGTTGCCCTCTATGTGCTCCCCGAGAAAGGGGAGACGATTGCACGCTCTCTGCGAGAACGGCTGGAGCGAGGAGAGTACGACAAACTCACGAGCTCCCGGGAGCTGGCCGAGGCCGTCACGCGCGATCTCCAGGAGGTGAGCGGGGACAAGCACCTGCAGCTCTCCTACAACCACGAGCCGCCACCGCCCCCTGAGGACCCGGAGGCCCGGAAGGCTCGGCGGGAGGCGTTGCTCGCCGATCTCCGCACAAACAATCAATTTTTCGAGAAGGTGGAGAGGCTGTCCGGCAACGTCGGCTATCTCGATCTGCGCTACTTCATCGACGCCTCGCTGGGGGGCGACACCGCCGTGGCCGCCATGAATTTCCTCGCCGATACGGACGCGCTGATCATCGATCTGCGCGAGAACCACGGCGGCGAGCCCTCCATGGTGGCTTTTCTCGCGAGCTATCTGTTCAGCTCCAAGCCCGTCCAGTTGAGCGGCCTCGAATTCCGCGAGGGCGCCCGGACCGTTCAGTCCTGGACGTTGCCCTACGTTCCGGGCCGGAGGTATGGAGAGAAGAAACCGGTCTACATCCTGACGAGCAGCG
>DATHUD010000782.1:0-14967 GCA_035462575.1 Thermoanaerobaculia bacterium
GGATCTTGACGGTCTGCGACGCCTCCCGGCGCACCGCGGCCGGGATGTTCTCGAGCTCCGAGAGGTCGATCATGTAGAAGAAGTGGGGAAGGTCCCTGGCGTAGTCGATGTGCGCCTGGTTGATCTCCCGGCACTCTACAAGGGTGACCTCGCCCACGAGCTTCAGATGGACGATGTCCGGGATCTCCATGCTGGTGCTGTGCCTTCCGATCTTCTTGTAGCCCTTGTGCATCGCTGTCCTCCTCAGTCCTCCAGGAACGGGCTTCCGACCCGCCCCCGTCCCGGGCCGGCAATCTGAAACAAGCTTTGAACGTTGTACTGATCCTACCATCAAGAAAGCTGTTGCTCAAGACTTGGTCCGCGGTGGCGCGCTGCTATGCTCGCGGCGATGAGCCGGGAAGCGTTTCGGGAGAACGTGATCCTCGTCACCGGGGCGTCGCGAGGGATCGGCCGGGAGCTGGCCCGCCAGGCGGCGGAGCAGGGGGCGTGGCTCGCGCTCGCCGCCCGGGACGCGGGCGAGCTCGAAGAGGCCGCCCGCGAGTGCCGGGAGCGCGGGGGGCGCGCGGTGGCCCTTCCGGCCGACGTGGGCGAGGAGGCGGACTGCGCGGCGCTCGTGGCCAGGACCGTCTCTGCCTACGGCCGGATCGATACGCTGGTCAACAACGCCGGGATCGGCATGTGGGCCCGGTTCGACGAGGTGAGCGACCTCTCGATCTTCGAGCGGATGATGCGGGTGAACTACCTGGGGAGCGTCTACTGCACCTGGCACGCCCTCCCGCACCTCAAACGGACCCGCGGGCGGATCGTGGGGATCTCAAGCCTCACGGGCAAGACCGGGGTGCCCACCCGGAGCGGCTACGCGGCGAGCAAGCACGCCATGGCCGGCCTTTTCGATTCGCTCCGGATCGAGCTCGACGGTACAGGCGTCACGGTGACGATGATCTACCCCGGGTTCGTCTCCACGGAGATCCGGGAGCGGGCCTTCGGGGCGGACGGCAAACCGCTGGGCACGAGCCCCGTCCGGGAGGCGGAGGTGATGACCGTCGAGACCTGTGCCCGGCTGATCCTCGAAGCCACGGCGGAGCGCCGGCGCGAGCTCGTGATGACCCGCCGCGGGAAGCTCGGGATGTGGCTGAAGCTCCTGGCTCCCGGCGTGGTAGACCGGATCGCCCGGAAGGCGATCGAGGAGGGCCGATGAGACGTTGGACGCCGATGATGGTAGGACTGGTCGGGCTCGCCCTGGCCGTTCTGCCGGGAGCGGGGCTCGCGCAGACCGAGCCGCTCGCGGAGCTCGTCCGTCTCAAGCAGACGACGAACGCGGGACGGCTCATGGCTCTCAAGGAGATCCTGACCGAGCGGAAGATCCCCTTCGAGGTCCAGACCTTCGCCGGGGGCAGGAAGGACAAGCCTCAGGAAGGGACCAACCTCTCCGTGGCGTTCGGCTCCGGGCCCCGCGAGATCGTGGTGGGAGCCCACTACGACGCCGCGGAGCTCAAGGACGGCACCCTGAGCCACGGCATGGTGGACAACGGGGCCTCGGTGGTCGTCCTCGTCCGCGTGGCCGAGGCGCTCCGGGACCGGAAGCTCCGGCACCCGGTGCGCCTCCTGTTCTTCGATCAGGAGGAGATCGGCCTCCTGGGCTCCAAGGCGTACGTCGCCTCCCGAAAGCCCGGCGAAGTGGCCGCGGCGGTCAACCTGGACATCGCGGGCTACGGTGACAGCGTCGCCTATGGCACGGGAAAAGGGGAATCGAGCGCGCCGGTGATCCGGGCGGTCGAGCGGGTCTGCGCGGAGCATCTCCTCGACTGCGTGCGCTTCCCCAAGTTCCCCCCGAGCGACGACCTGAGCTTCGAGGCGGCGGGCCTCCCCAACGTCTCGCTGGCCTTCGTGCCCCGGGCGGAGGCCCACCAGCTCTGGCTGCTCCTGAACGGCGGCCCGGAGTCGGGGCTCCGGGAGAGCTTCGTGCCCCCGATCGTCCGCACCATCCACACGCCGGAGGACCGGATCGAGAAGATCGAGCCGGCCACCCTGGACCTCGCGGCGAAGACGGTTCTGGACGTCGTCCTTCAGTTGGACGCGTCCCTCGATTGACAGAGGAGACGAGCATGACCGACCTGCGGTATCCCGTTGGACCTTTCGTGGTGGAGGCGGCTCCCGGCGACGCTTGGCGCCAGGCGCGGATCGCGGAGATCGAGGAGCTTCCCGCCAGGCTGCGGGCGGCCGTCCACGGCCTCTCCCCGGAGCAGTTGGCAACACCCTACCGGCCGGAAGGCTGGACCGTGCTCCAGGTGGTGAATCACGTGCCGGACAGCCACATGAACGGCTATGCCCGGTTCCGCTGGGGGATCACGGAAGAGCAGCCGCCGATCAAGCTGTACAAGGAGGCCCTCTGGGCCGAGCTTCCGGACTCGCGGACTTCGCCCCCCGAAGTCTCCCTCTCTCTTCTGGACGCCCTGCACCATCGCTGGGTGATCCTGCTGCGCTCGCTCTCCCCCGAGGACTTCCAGCGCACCCTGGTACACCCGGAGAACGGCGTGGTCGACCTCGACCGGCTCCTCGGGCTCTACGCCTGGCACGGCCGCCACCACACGGCGCACATCACGGCGCTCTGCGAGCGGATGGGCTGGTAGGCCTCAGACCTGGGAGCGGAGCAGCCCGGCCGCGTGCTCCAGGAGCTTTTCCGAGAACGGGCGCTTCCTCCACTGCTCGAGGGTGATCTTCTTGCACCGGGCCTTGTCCTCTTCGAAGACCTCGATCTGCTTTTTCGCGAAGTCGGGGGCGATCAGGTTCAGGTTGGCCTCGTCGTTCAGGCGGAAGGAGCGGTTGTCAAAGTTGGTGGAGCCGACCGACACCCAGGTCTCGTCCACGATCATGATCTTGCAGTGGAACATGGTCGGTTGGAACTCCCAGATCTCGATCCCGGCTTCGAGGAGCATGCCCCAGCGGGAGCGCGAGGCCTGGCGGGTGATCTTGGTGTCGATGTGCCGGCCGGGGAGCATGACCTCGACATGGACGCCCCGGCGGGCCGCGTCGGTCAGGGTCTCGACCGAGAGGTCGTCCGGCACGAAATAGGAGTTGCCGATGTAGAGGCTCCGGCGCGCCGAGGCGATCGAGAGCAGGAACATCAGCCGGGCGCTCTCGCTCCCCTCCGCGGACGAGCTCTTGAACATCTGGGCGTCGCAGGTCCCGGGGCCTTCTTCGTCTTCGAGCGGCGGGAAGTAGTCGTCCCCGTGGAGGACCTGGGAGTGGGTCTTCAACCAGTTGTCCATGAAGGCCGCCTGCATCTGGGCCACGACCGGCCCTTCGACGCGGAAGTGGTTGTCGCGCCAGTGGTCCTTGTCCTGGGCGTGGCCCAGCCAGTCGTCCGCGATGCCCACCCCGCCCGTGAAGCCGATCCGGCCGTCCACGATCAGGAGCTTCCGGTGAGTGCGGTTGTTCAGGCGGTCGAGGTTGTACCAGCGGATCGGATGATAGCGTTCGATCTGGACGCCGTCCTTCTCCATGCGTTTCAGAAGCTCCTCGTCCATCCTCTGGCTGCCGAGCCAGTCCAGGAGCATGTGGACCCGGACCCCGGCGCGTGCCCGCTCGGAGAGGGCCTCGGTGAACTTCCGGCCGATCTCGCCCGACCAGTAGATGTAGGTCTCGAAGCTGATCGTCTTCTGCGCACCGCGGATGGCTTCGAGCATCGCGGGGAAGATCTGGTCGCCGTTGTAGAGGGCGTCCACCCGGTTGCCGGAGACGATGGGCGGGCCCAGCAGGTGCCCCAGAGCGCGGCGGAACGGCGGCTCTTCCACCCCGTAGAGCGGCTCGATCTTGCGGGTGATCTTCCCCTCGCCCGTCGTCAGGTTGCGAAGGAATACGACGAGGAGGAGGGTGACGGCGGCCGTGATGAGAATCGTCTGGATCATCTCTGGATAAAACCCTCCCGGGGGAGCCCTCCCTGCCCAAGATAGAATCTGACGACGACAGCCCTGCTGCCGGATCTCCAAAGCAAGATCCGTACCCTGGGGACACGGTTGCACGTGAATTGCATTTTCGTCCGCCGCCGATCCGGCGAGGGCTTTCGAGCGTGGGAGGGAGCCGATGAAGATCTATCCGGGACAACCGTATCCCCTGGGCGCCACGTACGACGGCGCCGGGACCAACTTTTCCCTCTTCTCGGAGGTGGCCAAGAAGGTGGAGCTCTGCCTTTTCGACGAGAAGGGCGCGGAGACGCGGGTCGCGCTCCCCGAGGTCACCGCTCTCTGCTGGCACGGCTACCTGCCGAACGTGGTGCCCGGCCAGCGCTTCGGCTACCGGGTGCACGGGCCGTGGGCGCCAAGAGAGGGGCACCGCTCGAATCCCGCGAAGCTCCTTCTGGACCCCTACGCCAAGGCGGTCGAGGGGGAGGTCCGGTGGGACGAGGCGGTGTTCCCCTACCTCTTCGCCGATCCCGAGGGATCGAAGAACGACGCGGACAGCGCCCCCTTCATGCCCAAGTGCGTGGTGACGAACCCCTTCTTCGACTGGGGTAACGACCGCTCGCCGCGCACCCCCATGCACGAGACCGTGCTCTACGAGGTGCACGTCAAGGGGTTCACAGAGCGCCACCCCGGCGTGCCGGAAGAGCTGCGGGGCACCTATGCCGGCCTCGCCCACCCGGCGGCGCTCGCGCACCTGAAACGGCTCGGGGTGACCGCCGTCGAGCTCCTGCCCGTCCACCAGTTCGTCCACGACAGCCTCTTGACCGAGCGCGGGCTGCGCAACTACTGGGGCTACAACTCGATCGCCTATCTCGCGCCGCACAACGAGTACGCCGCGGCCGGCGGCTTTGTGGGCCAGCAGATGCAGGAATTCAAGCAGATGGTCAAGATCCTCCACCAGGAGGGGATCGAGGTCATCCTGGACGTGGTCTACAACCACACGGCCGAGGGGAACCACCTGGGGCCGATGCTCTCCCTGAAGGGGATCGACAATGCCGCCTACTACCGGCTGATGGACCACGACCGCCGCTATTACATGGATTACACGGGCACGGGCAACAGCCTGAACATGCGCCACCCCCACGTGCTGCAGCTCATCATGGACTCGCTGCGCTACTGGGTGCTCGACATGCACGTGGACGGCTTCCGCTTCGACCTGGCCGCCACCCTCGCCCGCGAGCTCCACGACGTGGACCGCCTCTCCGCCTTCTTCGACATCATCCAGCAGGACCCGGTGATCAGCCAGGTGAAGCTCATCGCCGAGCCGTGGGACGTGGGGGAGGGCGGCTACCAGGTGGGGAACTTCCCGCCGCTCTGGTCCGAATGGAACGGCAAGTACAGAGACGAGGTCCGGGACTTCTGGCGCGGGGTCGAAGGCACCGTGAACGAGCTCGCCTACCGCTTCACCGGCAGCTCGGACCTCTACGCCACGACCGGGCGGCGCCCGTCGGCCTCCATCAACTTCGTGACCGCCCACGACGGCTTCACCCTGCGCGATCTCGTCTCCTACAACGAGAAGCACAACGAGGCGAACGGCGAGGACAACCGGGACGGCGAGAGCCACAACCGCTCCTGGAACCACGGCGCCGAAGGGGAGACGGACGATCCGGAGGTCAATGCCCTGCGCGCCCGGCAGCAGCGGAACCTTCTGGCGACCCTCTTCCTCTCCCAGGGCATCCCCATGCTTTTAGGAGGCGACGAGATGGGGCGCACCCAGCGGGGGAACAACAACGCCTACTGCCAGGACAACGAGATCTCCTGGTTCGACTGGGAGCACGTGGACGAGGGCCTGCTCGAATTCACCTCGCGCCTGATCGCCTTCCGCCGCGATCACCCCGTCTTCCGCCGCCGCCGCTGGTTTCTGGGCGCGCGCATCCACGGCGAAGGGGTGCGCGACATCGGCTGGTTCCGGCCGGACGGCGAGCTGATGAGCGACGAGGATTGGGGCAACGGCCGCACCAAGTCCCTCGGAGTCTTCCTGAACGGCGAGGCCATCCCCAGCCGCGGCGCCCGCGGCGAGCGGGTGGTGGACGAGAGCTTCTACGTGCTTTTCAACGCCCACCAGGGCCCGCTGGCCTTCCGCCTTCCGCCCCGCCCGGAGTGGGGCGAGCGCTGGGAGGAGGTGCTCGACACCGCCCGGGGCGGCTTCAACGGCACGGGAGAGGTTTTCGAAGCCGGTAGAGAGGTGCGGGTCGAAGGGCGGTCGGTCGTGGTGTTGAAGCGGGTGGGCTCTACAAATAAAACCGCGCCGTGACCGACTTGCCGCCCTCTTCCTGCCGGTACTCCACGCGGTCGGCCAGGCGGGCGATGGCCCCGAGCCCGGTGCCCAGGCCGCCGCGGCGCAGCATCAGGGCGGGGTCGATCGGCCCCAGGTCGTCGTATCCGTCGGTCATCGCGAGCTCCAGATCCCGGATCGGGGGGCCGATGTCTCTGGCGACGACCATGATCTCTCCGCGCGGGGGGGAGTCCAGGTCGAGGCAGAGCGAGACCTCGCCTCGGACACCGTGCTTGACGATGTTCGAGGCGAGCTCGGCGACGACGATCGCGAGCTCGGCCGCCCGTTTGGCTCCGAAGCCGGCCTCGCGGGCGAGCTTCTGGGCCTGGCTGCCGACGACCACGACGTCGCTGCGCCCCCGGATGGGGAAGACCTTTTCCCGCGTCCCTTCTTGCATCGCGACGGCGATCGCCTCGGCCCGTTCGGTCATTCCGAGTGACGCTCCTCTTACTCCATGATCCGGCGGGCCCCGTTCGCGCTCGAGTGCAGGATCTGCTCGGTCTCCCGCAGGTAGAGCTGCAGGGCGTCGCGCAGGCTCCGGAGCGTCCGGACGCCGGTCAGGTCGACCCCGATGTGGGTGAGCGTCTGGGCGATTCCGGGATTGATGCCGGAGACGATGCACTCGGCGCCCAGGAGGCGGACCGCGCGCGCCATCTTGATGAAGTGGTCGGCGGTCTTGGTATCCATCACGTCGATGCCGGTGATGTCCACGATCGCCATGCGCGCCTGCTTGGCGACGATCGTTTCGAGGAGGGTCTCCGTCATCTCGGCGCTCCTCTGGCTGTCGACAACGCCCACGACGGGGAGGCAGAGGACCCCCGCCCAGACTTCGATGATCGGCGTCGACAGCTCGCGGATGGCCGCCTGCTGCATTTCGATCGTCTCGAGCTTCCCTTCGAGATCCCGGTTGATCGCCTCCTGCTGGGTGATCGCCCGGTTGAGCTCCCGCTTCGCCTCCGCGAGCTCGCGCACGAAGATCGAGAACGCCGTCTCGAGCTCCGAGAACTCGTCTCTCACATCGGAGGCTCGCTGGAGCAGGGCCAGGCAGGAGTCGAACTCGTCGACGCTCGCGTACGACAGAGCCTCGATCACCGCCTCGAGCCGCTCGCTATGGACCTTGAACTCCGCGGAGTCTTCCATCTGGGGTATTCCCTTTCTTTCTCGTCGTCCTGATTTACTTGCCATTCGCGGTGACCTGACGGCGCGCCGCGATCCAGTCCCGCGCCTCCTGCTCGGTGTCGAAGAACGCCACCTGGTTGAGTGAGGAGTCCTTGCGGAACAGGTTGACCGCCGTGATGATCAGCTTGGTGATCACCTTCGCCTTGAGCGGAGCCGCGAACACGCACATGCCGTGGAGCGGGATCTCTTTCAGGCTCTCCGCCACCGCCTTCCGCGCCTCGGGGGCGATCTTCTCCAGATTCTCGCCGTCGATCAGAAAGAAGATCCTGGGGCGCCCCTCGACGTACCCGAGCTGCCGGCGCAGGAGCTCGAACCCGTCGTCGTTGCTCACCTCGCCGTTGAACTTCAGGTAGATGATGTCCGGTTCCTCGAAATACGTGACGTGCTTGCCCGCCACCCGGTTGGCGGGGTCGTTCCTGCGGATGTCCGTCGCGATGGCCATCACTGCCTCCTGCAAAAGAAAAGAATCGATTCTGACTCCATGGACTTCATCAACCGGCCGCCGCGAGGAGCGGGGCCTCCCCGAACCCGACCACCAGGGCGGTGGCGTCGTCGTGGGCGCGTCCCCACTGCTCGACGATCCGCCGCGCGACCGCGTCCGGAGGCCCGGGGAGACAGGACTTCAGGTTCCCCCGGGTCGAGACGCCGTCGCTCATCAGACAGTAGATGTCGCCCGCCTTCATATTGACCTGCATCACCTTCGAGGCGCGCAGGTTGTGACCCACGATCCCTGCGAGACAGAAAATCGAGGGCGCCTTGCCGTTCAAGGCCTGGACCTCGATGTTTCCGATGCCGCAGAACTCCCCCTCCCCGCTCTCCGAGACCTTGAGGATGCCCACCGCCGCGCCGCGCGTCGGGCGCAGGCCTTCGTGGCAGCGGCGCATGATGGCGTCAACCGAGAGGTCCGCGAACTCGCGGATCACCTCGACGGCCCTCTCGGCCGCGACCGACGACTCGTAGCCGTGGCCCAGGCCGTCGATGACGGCGGCCAGGAACGAGCCGTCCTTCTCCTCGATCAGGAAGCTGTCGCCGCAGACGGTCAGTCCCTTGAAGGGACGGCTGTACCCACCGGATTTCATCGTTCCCCCCGAAACAGGCAGGTCACGGTGGTGCCGACCCCAGGCCGGGTGTCGAGCTGGAAATCGTCCACCAGCTTCTTGACCGCCACCAATCCTTTGCCCATGCCACGTTGTGATTTATAGGTGCCGGACCAGATCTCCTCGAGCTTCGCCGGAGCGATCCCGGGCCCCTGGTCGGTCGCGACGATCTGAAGCCCGTGGACGCCGCGCTCGTCCTTGACCGCGCGCAGCTCGACGGTCCCCTTGACCGCGTAGAAGATGATGTTCCTCGCGAGCTCCGAGACCGCCGTCGCCACCTTGACCGAGGCGAACTTCGAAAGCCCGATCCGCACCGCCTCGCTCCACGCCTCCAGGCGCGCCGTGGCGATGTCCTTCTCCTGCTCGATCGCGAGCTTCTTGGGTGCCGCGAGGATCCCCCCGCCGGCCGGTGCGGACGCGGAGGCCGTGCCCGCGGAGGACCCGCCCCCGCCGAGAGCGGAGGCGCCCGCGCTCCCGGACCCGGAGTTGAGCACCCGGGCGCAGGAGGCGATGAGCGCCGGGCTGTTGCTCCGGGCGAACAGGCGGACCGAGTTCTCGAGCTCGGTCATGATCGTCAGGCGGTCGTTCGCGGAGAGTTGGGCGACCGGCATCTTCGCCAGGCCGCCCAGGCGGTTGAAGATGCTGCGCTGGGTGATCGACGAGATCGTCCCGGTGAGGATCGCGCCGATCTCGCTCTCGACGGTTTTCATTAGAGGAGCTCGAGCTTTTCCAGAGCGAGGTCGAGGTTGAGCGCGGTGTTGACCGAGTCGAGCTCGACCCCCATCTCGATCAAGGTCATGGCCACGGCCGGCCGGATGCCCACGATGAAGCACTCCGCCCCCATGAACCGCACCGACTTGCCGATGTCGTTCAGGATGCGTGTGATGTAGCTGTCGATGATCTCGACCGCCGAGACGTCCAGGATGACCCCCCGGGCGTTGACGTTCCTCACCCGGTCCATGAGCGCCTCCTGGAGATTCAGGGCGAGCCGGTCATGGAACTCGGTCTGGATGCTCACCAGCAAGCAGTTGCGGATCTGGATGATCGGTAGCTCTTGATCCATCACACACGGGCTCCGGTCTCAAAGTGACGGGACGAGAAACCTCGCCCCGTGCCTCGCGCAAGGGTAGAACCGACGGGGGAGGCTCCCCGGTCGGCCCATCCTCGCCGCGCCTGGCCATCGACGTCGGAAGATGGCGAACTTTTTAGCATATTGCCACGGCAAAATCCACCCGCCCCCTCCGGAGGCCGGCCGCGCTGGTAGAATCCGGCCCAGGAGACAAGGCCATGAGACATCGGGATCGACGGATCGTCCGGGCCGCCCTCGCCGCGCTGCTGCTCGGGGCGGCCGCCCTCGCGGCCTGCCGCCCCGCGGAAGCCGGGCGCGGGCTCCTCGACGGAAGGACGTTCGTGGGGCAGATGGGTGAAAAAGGGCGCTCCCAGGGGCAGCCGGAGCGGATCTCCTTCCGCCGCGGCCAGCTCCACTCGGAGGCGTGCGAGCCGTTCGGCTTCGAGGACGGCGACTACGCCGCCGCCCAGAGCGGGGAGGAGATCTCGTTCACGGCCGAGACCCGCAGCCCCAAGGAGGGCCGGATCGAGTGGCGGGGCCAGGTCCGCGGCGATGTCCTCGAAGGGACGTTCACCTGGCACAAGGAGGGCAAGCGCCCCTTGGAGTACTGGGTGCGGGCGCGGCGGTAGAGCCCCCTACCTCCGCGCCGGCTCCGCCTCCCGGTAGGGCGGCAGGGCCGCCGCGTCCGAGCTGCGCGTCTCCCGGAGGAAGACCTGCTTCGTGTCGCGGTCCACCCGGGCGTCGCTCCTGGGGATCAGGACGTGCCTCTCGGGGCCGAAGTCGAGGTTGTCCCCAGACCGGTTGGTGTTGTCCCTCCGGTCGTAGGGGACCGCCCCGGGGTGCTCCCCGGCGTGCTGGCGCGGGCCGGGCCTCAGGAGCTCCGTCGTCTGGTTGACCCCCACGGTCGGGTCCAGGTCCCCCAACTGCTCGTCGCCATGCGGCCGGACCTCGACCAAGTGTTCGTTGACCTGGCGCTCCGGTTCCCGATGGAACAGGAGGAGGCTCCCCATCGTCTCGCCGTCGAGCACGACGTCCAGCCAGCGGTCGTCCACCACGCCCCGCACCTTGCCGATGCGGGTCGCGTCGGCGGAGATCACGTCCCAGCCGTCGACCTCCTTCGTCAGATCGTCGCGATCCTTCATTCCGTCTCCTTTCAGGCCGCGGCCTGCCAGGGCGCGGTCTCCACGAGCCCGGCGTACTGCCGGAACCGGGGCTCCGTCTGGTCCTTGACGGTGCCGGCCTCCGCGGCGCCCCCTTCGGTCTCGCCTTCGGCGTCCCGGTCGAAAGCTTCCGCCAGCCCCCAGATCAGAAGGGCGACGAGCGCCAGTCCGAGAACCCACGGGAGGATGCTGCTGCGCTGCTTGCGTTCGATGCTGATTTCCGCCACGTCCGTCTCCTTTCCTGCTTTGTGCGGGCGCTCACCGGCGGCGTTCGCTCCGAGGTCGTCCGCGCCCCGCTTTCCCGGCAAGCTGCAAAGACCGGGCCGGCCCGGGTGTAGACTCCGGGGAAATTCAAGGAGACGCCCATGCGATGCGAAGCTCGTCTGGCGGTCCTGGCGATCGCCGTTCTGTTCTGGATGGGGATGGGAAACGCTCTGCCGGCCGCGGCCCAGGAGCCGGCTCCGGCCGCAGGGGTCCCTGCAGCGGCCCAGGCTTCGGCCGGGACTTTCGACGCGGAGGCGGCCACCGAGGCCTACCTTGCCCAGATGTCCCCCGAGGCGCGGGCCCGCTCCGACGCCTACTTCGAGGGGGGCTACTGGCTCCAGCTCTGGGGATTCCTCTACGGCCTCCTGGTCGCCTGGATCCTTCTGGGGACCGGGCTCTCAGCCCGCATGCGGGACCGCGCCGAGCGGGCATCCCGTTTCAAGTTCGTCCAGACCTTCCTCTACGCGGCCCAGTACATCGTGGGAGTGGCGCTCCTCTCGTTCCCCTGGGCCGTCTACACGGGCTTCTTTCGCGAGCACAAGTACGGGCTTTCCACCCAGACCTTCGGCGCCTGGCTGACGGACGAGGCCAAGGGCCTGGGCGTGGGGCTCGTGCTCGGCGGACTCACCCTCTCTGCGCTCTACGCCGTCCTGCGCAAGGCGCCGCGCACGTGGTGGATCTGGGGCGCGGTCGTCGCCCTCCTCTTCGTGGTGATCGGGGTGGCGATCGCGCCGGTCTTCATCGAGCCGATCTTCAACAAGTACACGGAGCTGACCGACCCTACGCTGCGCGAGCCCATCCTCTCCCTCGCGCGGGCGAACGGCATCCCGGCCGAGCACGTCTACGTGGTGGACGCCTCCCGGCAGACGAACCGCATCAGCGCCAACGTCGCCGGCCTGTTCGGCACCATGCGGATCGCGTTGAACGACAACCTGCTGAACCGCACCTCGAAGCCCGGCATCGAGGCCGTCATGGGCCACGAGATGGGGCACTACGTGTTGAACCACGTGGCCGAGATGATCCTCTTTCTCGGGGTCGTCCTCGTCACGGGCTTCGCGTTCCTCCGCTTCAGCTTCGACCGGGCGCTCGCCCGCTGGGGTGGCCGCTGGGGCGTGCGCGGCATCGCCGACACCGCGGGCCTGCCGCTTCTCGCCGCGCTCCTGTCGGTCTACTTTTTCGTCCTGACCCCGGTCTTCAACACCTTCATCCGCACGAACGAGTCCGAGGCCGACATCTTCGGCCTGAACGCCGCCCGCCAGCCGGACGGCTTCGCCGAGGTCGCGCTCCAGCTCTCCGAATACCGGAAGATGTCCCCGGGACCGATCGAGGAGTGGATCTTCTACGATCACCCGAGCGGCCGGACCCGCATCCGGATGGCGATGGATTGGAAGGCCGAGCACCTTCAGGAGAGCACGTACCCGGCCGCGAGCTCCCGGTAGGCGTCCACCTGCGCCCTCTGCCACGCCTCGTCCCGGCCGAACTCGCCCGCCAGGATTTCGGCCACGCGCGGCGCGATCTCCGCACTGGCGCGGGCATCCAGGAGGAGCGCCCGGGTCCGCCGGGCGAGGACGTCCTCGACCGTCCGCGCCATCTCGTGGCGGGCGGCCCAGACGACCTCGACGGCGCGGTAGGGGAGGTGGACGTGGAGCGGCTCGTCCCAGCCGGGGCTCAGGGCGGCGAGGCGGGCGAGCTCCGGGGCTTCGGAGCCGTGCTCGGCCCACGGAGCCCAGGGGCGCGGTGTTTCCACCCAGCCGTGGAGCCGGAGCTCGGCGGTCTTGGACGGGTGCTCGTCGAGCCCCGCGAGGAGCGCGGCCTGATCGACCGCGTCCTCTCCCATCTTGCGATAGGTCGTCCACTTCCCGCCGGTGATCGTGAGGAGGCCGGACGAGGAGACGAGGAGCATGTGGTCGCGGGAGAGGGCGGCGGTCTTCGCCGCCTTCCTGGCCTTGACCAGAGGGCGCAGGCCCGCGAAGCAGGAGAGGACGTCGGCGGGCGCGGGGTCGTGGGTGAGGTAGCGCGCCGCGTGGGTCAGGAGGAACTCGATCTCCTGGGGAAGAGGGCGGGGCTCGAGGCTCCGTTCCGTCAACGGCGTATCCGTGGTCCCCACCACCACGCGGTCGTGCCAGGGCACGGCGAAGAGCACCCGGCCGTCGTCCGTGTGGGGGACGAGGATGGCGCTCGCCCCCGGCTGGAACCGGCGGTCGAGGACGAGGTGGACGCCCTGGCTGGGCGCGAGCAGCGCCTCGCTCTCCGGCTCGTCCATCTGCCGGAGATCGTCCGCGAAGATCCCCGTGGCGTTGACCACCACCCGCGCCCGGACCTCCCTCTCCTCGCCGGTCTCTTCATCCCGCGCGAGGACGCCGCGCACGAGATCTCCCTCCTTCAAGAGGCCCGTGACCAACATGTAATTGACCGCCACGCCGCCGAGATCGTCCGTCAGCGTCCGGGCCAGGGTCACGGCCAGGCGGGCATCGTCGAACTGGGCGTCCTGGTAGACGACGCCGCCCCGGAGCCGCTCCCGCTCAAGCGTCGGGATCGCGTCGAGCGTCTCCTCCCGGGAGAGGAAGCGGGACGGCGCGAGCCCCATCTTCCCCGCGAGCCGGTCGTAGATCTTCAGGCCCACGCCATAGAACGGGCCCTCCCACCAGTCGTAGTTGGGCACGACGAAAGAGAGGTTGTGGACGAGATGGGGCGCGTTCTTCAAGAGCAACCCCCGCTCGCGGAGGGCTTCGAGCACCAGCGACACGTTCCCCTGCTGGAGATAGCGGACGCCGCCGTGGACGAGCTTCGTGCTGCGGCTGGAGGTCCCCTTGGCGAAATCGTGCCCTTCGAGAAGCGCCGTCCGGTACCCGCGGGACGCCGCCTCCACGGCCGTGCCGAGCCCCGTCGCCCCGCCGCCCACGACCAGCACGTCCCAGGGCGGCTCGCCGGGATCGAGGAGCCGGGCGAGAAGGTCTTGCCGGTTCACGCCTCCCAGCCCTTCGCCCGCTCCACCGCCCGGCTCCAGCGCGCCCTGAGATCCGCCGCGCGCTCCCGGTCCATCGCGGGCGTAAACGTCCGCTCGGCCCGCCAGCGGGCGGTGATCTCTTCCGTCCCCTTCCAGACGCCCACGGCGAGCCCCGCGAGATAGGCGGCGCCCAGGGCCGTCGTCTCCTGCACCTTGGCGCGCACCACGGGAACGCCCGTCACGTCGGCCTGGAACTGCATCAGCAGATCGTTCGCGGCGGCGCCGCCGTCCACCCGGACCTCGGCGACCGGCACGCCCGCGTCGGCCGCCATGGCGGAGAGCACGTCCGCCACCTGGAACGCGATCCCTTCGAGGGCCGCCCGGGCCATGTGGGCGGCGGTGGTGCCGCGGGTGATCCCCACGAGCGCCCCGCGGGCGTAAGGGTCCCAATGGGGCGCCCCGAGCCCGGTGAAGGCGGGGACGAGAATGAGCCCGCCCGCGTCCGGAACGCTCGCGGCGAGCGCCTCGATCTCGCCCGACGAGCGGACGATCCCGATCCCGTCGCGCAGCCACTGCACCACGGCCCCGCCCACGAACACGCTCCCTTCGAGGGCATACTCGGTCGCGCCGCCGATTGACCACGCGGGCGTCGTGATCAGCTCGTGCCGCGAGGGGATCGGCCGGTCTCCCGTGTTCATCAGGAGGAAGCAGCCCGTGCCGTAGGTGCTCTTGACCATCCCCGGCCGCAGGCACGCCTGCCCGAAGAGCGCCGCCTGCTGGTCCCCGGCCACGCCCGCCACGGGAATCGATCCGCCGAGCAAAGCCGTCTCTGCGTAGACCTCGGACGATCCCCGCACCTCCGGCAGCACCTCGCGGGGGATGCCCAGGAGGCCCAGAAGCTCCTCATCCCACTCCCGGGTGTGGAGGTTCCACAGGAGCGTTCGCGACGCGTTCGTCACGTCCGTCGCGTGGAGCGCCCCGCCGGTGAGAGTCCACAGGAGCCAGGTATCGACC
>DATHUD010000783.1:0-2657 GCA_035462575.1 Thermoanaerobaculia bacterium
CTTCGACCAGGGCACGGGCCACGCCGCGCCGCCGCTCCGCGGGATCCACGGCCAGGCGCAGCAGCTCCGCCTCGCCGGCGCCGGATCGGAAGGAGATATACCCCGCGGCCGGCTGCCCCTCGGCCCACGTGGCCACGAGGAGGAGGGCCCGGGGATGCGTGAGCTCGTGGGCGAGCATCTCCCCGGGCCACGAATCCCGGAACGCGGCCTCTTCGAGCCAGGCCATGCGCGCGAGGTCCTCCGCCCGGGCGGGGCGGACGTGGGGCCCGTCGGGAACGAGCGCCTCCACGCTAGCGGGCCTCCGCGGCGGCCCGGGGCCTGGGCGGGGTGATCGCCGGAGGGCGCGAGTAGAGGGGCCGGATGAGAAGGCCCGGATCCCAGACCAGGTCCGGCGCCGCGGCCAGGCGGACGGCCGCGGGAGCCAGAGCCCCCGCCTCGACAACCCGGATCTCCGCCGGCCACCCCGGGAGCCCGGCAAGCTTCGCGGTCCCGAAGCCGATCACCCGGGCCGGCCCGCCCCCCGCGAGACCCGGAAGCTCCCCGCCTGGAACGAGCACCTCCTCCGAAAGCGGCTCCGGCAAGGCTCCGCCCGCAAACACCTGGGCGCTCCACTCCCCCCGCAGGGCATCCACCACCGCGATCACCGTCCCGGCCGCTTCCGCCGAAGCCGCCAGAGCCCGCAGGGTGTCGAGACCCGTCGCCTGAACCCCCAGCGCCTGGTGGAGCCCCAGAGCGGTCGCGAGGCCGATGCGCACGCCCGTGAAGCTCCCCGGCCCGCGGAGCACGGCGATCCCCCCGAGGTCTGCGGGAGCCACCCCCGCCTCTTGGAGCACCTCGCGGATCATGTCGAGGAGCAGGGCGGACGAGCGCCCGAGCTCGACGGAGCGCTCGGAGACGACCTGCCCCGCGCGGCCCACGGCCACGCTCACCAGGGGGGAGCCGGTGTCGAGAACCAGGGTTGGGTCAGGCATGGGGGAAGTATAGGTTGGATGGGCGGATATACTCTCTTTCCATGTCCCAGGCCGTCTCCCTTTCTTCGCTCACGCCCATGATGCGCCAGTACCTGGAGGTCAAGGCGCAACACCCGGACGCCGTCCTCATGATCCGCATGGGGGACTTCTACGAGATGTTCTTCGAGGACGCCCGCCAGGCCGCGCCGCTCCTCGAAGTCCAGCTCACCGCCCGCCACAAGGGGACCGGCAACGAGACCCCGATGTGCGGCATCCCCTATCACGCGCTCGAATCCTATCTCGGCAAGCTCCTCGCCGCGGGCCTCAAGGTGGCGATCTGCGATCAGGTGGAAGATCCCGCCCAGGCCAAGGGGCTCGTCAAGCGCGAGGTGACCCGGGTGGTCACCCCGGGCACGGTGAGCGACCCGGAGCTGCTGGAAGGCAAGGAGGAGAACTTCCTGGCCGGCCTCGTCTGGGAGAAGGACCAGGGGGCCGGCGCTTTTCTGGACCTGTCCACCGGCACGTTCTTCGTCCGCCGCTGGCGGACGCCCGAGGAGGCGGTCGAGGATCTGGCCCTCCTGCGCCCCCGCGAGGTCCTGTTCCATGGGGACGCGGGGAGCGACGGCTTTCCGCCCGAGATCGCCGACTGGGCCGAGCGGGAGTGCCCCTGCCGCACGCCGCTCGCCGGGGACCGCCTGTTCGAGCCCCGCCGGGCCGCGGAGCTTCTCCTGCGCCAGTTCGGCACGGGCACCCTCCGCGGCTTCGGCCTCGAAGAGGGCGAGCCCGCCGTGCGCGCCGCGGCCGCGGCCCTGGCCTACGCCCAGGAGACGCAGAAGAGCACCCTCTCCCACCTCCGCGGGATCGCCGTCCGCGAGGCGCGGGACCGCCTGATCCTGGACGCCGCGACGCTCGCGAACCTGGAGGTCTTCGCGAGTCAGCGCGCCTCGCTCGCGGGCGCCGGGAGGCGGCGGAGCACGCTCCTCTCCGTTCTCGACCGCACCGTGACCGCTCCGGGCGGCCGGACCCTGCGGGAGTGGCTGCGGCGCCCGCTCGTCGACCCCGGGGCCATCGCCCACCGCCACGAGGCCGTGGGCGAGCTCGCGGCGGACAACCCGCGGCGCGAGCGCCTGCGGGAGCGGCTCGCGCGCATGGCGGACCCCGAGCGCATCCTCGCCCGGGCCGTCCTCGGCACCATCACTCCCCGGGAGGCCGCGGCGCTGCGGGACACCCTGGCCGAGGCCCCGGGAGCGCTCGCCGAGCTCGCGGGGCTCGATCCGGTCGCGGCGCCGCTCCTGGCCGAGCTGGGCGCGACCGATCCGCTCCCCGGACTTCACGGGGAGCTCGCCCGGATGCTCGAAGAGGCGCCCGCCCCCAATCTCCAGGAGGGGGGCGTCATCGCCGCCGGGGTGGACGAGGACCTCGACCGCTACCGGTCGCTCGCGCGGGACAGCAAGCGCCACATCCTCGCCCTCGAAGCCCGCGAGCGGGAGCGGACGGGGATCTCGTCGCTCAAGATCCGCTACAACAAGGTCTTCGGCTACTACCTGGAGGTCACCCGCGCGAACCAGCAGCGGGTGCCGGTGGACTACATCCGCAAGCAGACCCTGGTGAACGCCGAGCGCTACGTCACCCCCGAGATCAAGGAGCTGGAAGAGCAGATCCTCTCGGCCGAGGAGCGGCAGATCGAGCTGGAGCAGAAGTTTTTCC
>DATHUD010000784.1:0-4316 GCA_035462575.1 Thermoanaerobaculia bacterium
GAAGGCGCGCGCAGGCGTAACGGGCAGCAATGGCCCGTCACCCCCTGCCCTGCTTCACATCTGCTTCAGATATTCGTGCACGAAGAGGACCGCCATCGACCCCTCACCGACGGCGGAGGCGACGCGCTTGGCCGAGCCGGAGCGGACGTCGCCTGCGGCGAAGACGCCGGGGCGGCTGGTCTCCAGCAGGTGGGGCTGCCGACGTGCCGTCCACGCCTCGGAATTCTGCAGGGAGGCCCCGGTCCGCACGAATCCCTTCTCGTCCTTCTCGATCATCAAGGGGAGCCAGTCGGTCCGCGGCGTCGCGCCGATGAAGCAGAACAGGGCGGGTGTCTTGATCGTCCGCGCCTCGCCCGTCTTGTTGTTGACGACCTCGACCTCGAGGAGGCAGCGGTCCCCGGACATCCGCCGGACCTCGGTGTTGAGGAGCACTTCGATGTTGGGGGTCTCCTCGCACCGCCTCGCGAGGTAGCTCGACATGTGCTCGTAGAGGTCGCCGCCGCGAACCACGAGGTACACCTTGCGGACCTGCCCGGAGAGGAAGACGCTGGCCTGCCCGGCGGAGTTGCCGCCGCCGACGACCACGACGTCCGAGCCCTTGCAGAGCTGCGCCTCGACGGGGGTCGCGGCGTAGTAGACCCCGCACCCTTCGAACCGTTCGCAACCCTCGACGTCCAGGCGGCGATAGTCGGCCCCGGTGGCGATCAGCAGGCACTTGGCCGAGACCGTCTCGCCGTTGTCGAGGTGCAGCACCGCATACTTGTTGTCGAACGACAGGCCCGTGACCGGCGAGGCGACGGGAAGGTGCGCCCCGAACTTGTTGGCCTGCACGACGGCGTTCTCGGCCAGTTCGCGGCCGGTGATGCCAGTGGGGAAACCGAGGTAGTTCTCGATCCGCATGCTGCGACCGGCCTGACCCCCGGGCGCGTCCCGCTCCAACACGACCGTGTTGAGCCCCTCGGAGGCGGCGTAGACGGCCGCGGCCAGCCCCGCCGGGCCGGCCCCCACCACGGCCAGGTCGTACACCGTGTGCTCGAGCGGCCGGCGGAGGGCCAGCGCATCCGCCAGCTCCTCGTTCGAGGGGTTGCGCAGGAGCAGCTTGTGGCCCCAGGTGACGACGGGCGTGTCGGCCTCGGTCAGCCCGGCCTCCTTGAGAAACTGCTTCACCTGTGGGTCGTCCTCCAGGTCCATCCAGGTGAACGGCACCAGGTTCTTGGCCAGGAACTCGCGGACCCGGAGGGTGTGCTTCGAATAGCGCGACCCGATCACCCGCAGGCCCGTGAAGTCCCCCATCTCGTGGAGGAGGTGGCGTCGGGCCATGAAGGCCCGGAGGATGACGTCGCCCAGGTCTGGGTGGACGTTCATAATCTCACGCAGGGCATCGTTCGAGATCTCGAAGACGTCGCTCTCGCCCCGGGCGGCGCCGCTGAAGATCGCGGGGCCCCCGGTCAACTGGGCCACCTCGCCGGTGAACTCCCCGGGCCCGAGGGTCGCGACGACCTTCGGCTCATCGCCGTCGTCGTCGACGATCTCGACCGCGCCGGTCTTGACGACGTAGAAGTTGGAGTCGCGTTGCGCGGCTTCGAAGAGCTTCTCCCCGTGGCGATAATGCTTGAGCTTCGACAGAGGGCAGCCCTCCAGCGCGGCGAGCTGGGCCTTGTCGAGCCTGGGGAATGCGGCGGCGTGCAGGTCCTGATCGATCATGTCTCGGGCTCCTTTGGTCCGGCGCTGTCTGCTTCAGTCACGCAGGACCGGCAGGATATGCTCCGGCACCGGCAGCTCCGTCTCGTCGACGTAGCACCAGGCCCAACGCTCGCCGGGCTCGTAGGACGCCACCACGGGGCGGCTCGTGTGGTGGAAAATGCTTCGGGCGACGGCCTAACCTAGCTTCGACGCCTCAGCCGCCTCACCGCCAGCCCGCGATGCCTCCCCCTCGGGAGTAGCAGCGGCGAACGTGGAGCCCCTAAAGCGTCATAGGGCTTCAACTTACGGCTTTTCAGAATCCGTGTCAATCATGTCGGCCAACGAGCCGGAGAGGTGTCGGCTTACCTGCCGGCGAGCACCTCCCCGGTCACGACGACCGCAAAGAGTACCTCGCCGGGATCGATCTGATTCTCGGCGGCATTATGAAATAGTATCGGCCGTATGGGCCTCCTCACCTTCGGCATCAACATCACCCTCGACGGCTGCATCGATCATCGCGAGGGCCTCGCGGACGACGAGCTTCACCGGTACTGGACGGCGCTGATGGATGGCGCAGCGGCGATGCTCTGGGGCCGAGTCACGTACGAGATGATGGAGGGCGCATGGCCCGCCGTCGCCCGCGACACCCAGGCACCCGCCGCGATGCGCGAGTGGGCGGTCAAGCTCGACGCCAAACCGAAGTACGTCGTGTCGACTTCGCGCCGCGACTATTCGTGGTCCAACACGCACCTCGTCGAAGGCGATCTCCGCGAGGCGGTGACGAAGATCAAAGAACGGACGCCTGGCGGCATTCTTCTCGGCGGACACAAGCTCGCCGGCGCGCTCGAGGCCCTCGACCTGATCGACGAATATCGCTTCCTCGTTCATCCGGTCATGGCCGGCCACGGTCCCACTTTGTTCGAGGGAGTGACGCGCTCGAAGCGCCTCGAGCTCCTATCGACCGAGCGCCTGGCGTCGGGCGCAATCTCCCAGCACTACCGGCGCAAGTCGGAGAAGGCGTGAAGCGCGCTCCCACCTTTTGACGGCGCTCGTCGCGCGACCCGGCGAGATCGTGGGGTCCGGCGGTCTCACTTCCTCCGCAGGATCGTGGCGATGTCGTGCTTGTCCAGCGTGAGGTTCGCCGCCGCCACGATCGGATCGACCTGTTCAGGGCGCCGGAAGCCGGCGATGGCCCCGTTCACGGCCGGGTTGCGGAGGGTCCAGGCCACCGCGACCGCCCCCGGCGTGGTGTCGTGGCGGGCGGCGACCCGCCGCAGCCGCTCCACCAGCTCGAGGTGCTGGGTGAGCTGGGGCTCGCGGAACTCCTCGCTGTGCCGGCGCCAGTCGTCCGCGGGCAGCGCCGCGATCCGCTCCCGCGTCATCGCGCCGGAGAGCAGGCCGGAGGCCATCGGCGAGTACACGATCATCCCGATCCCTTCCCGCTCGGCGACGGGAAGGAGCTCCACTTCGATCCGGCGGTCGATCAGCGAGTACGGCGGCTGCAGGGTCTCCACCGGCGCGATGGCCTGCGCTCGCCGAAGCTGTCTGGCGTTGAAGTTCGACACGCCGATGTGGCGCACCACCCCGCGCTCCTTCAGCTCGGCGAGCGTCGACCAGCCCTCCTCGATCTCCTCATCGGGGACCGGCCAGTGGATCTGGTAGAGGTCGATGGCCTCGACGCCTAAGCGCTCGCGGCTGCCCTCCACCTCGCGCAGCAGCGAGTCGCGCCGGAGGCTCCGTGTCTTGGTCCTCCCCGGTCCCTCGGGCAGCCCGCCTTTGGTGAAGACGTAGGGGCGCGGTTCGACACCGGCCAGGGCGCGCCCGATGACCCGTTCCGAGTGCCCGAAGCCATAATGCGCCGCGGTGTCGATCCAGTTCACCCCGAGAGCCAGCGCGTGGCGGATCGCCGCGATCGAGTCCTCGTCATCCTGCGGTCCCCAGCCCCCCTCGTAGCCACCGCCTCCAATCGCCCAGGCGCCGAAGCCGACGCGGGTGATCTTGAGACCGGTGGCGCCCAGCTCAGTTGTCTTGAGCGCCGTGGGCGTCATGGCGTCTCCTGTCAAACCGCAGTTTCATCGGGTGATGATGGCACAATCATCCGGACAATAATCCGGCCCGCCGCGAGGCGCCGAAGGAGGAGGCTGTCCACGCCCAGGCCCTCCGTCGCACCTCTATATACTGACCTTACGCGGGGAGGCCGTGGAGGCTTTGTGTTTTTCGCGTAAGGGTTAAAGGTTTTAAGCGAGATGAAATCCCCCCTGACTACCGATCTCACCCCCGAGCCCTTCGTGCCGCAGGCCCCGGAGGCCCGCTCGTGAGCGAGCTGGCCGAGGCACCGAGCGGGCTGGAGCTGCCGGCGGACCGGCCGCGTCCTCCCGTCCCGAGCTTCCGCGGCGCGACCCGCGCGCTGCGCCTGCCGGCGGCTGTGACGGCGAGCCTGCGGCAGGCGGCGCGGCGAGAGGGGGCCTCGCTCGACGTGCTCCTCCTCGCCGGCCTCGCCGCCCTTCTGGCGCGCTACAGCGGCGCCGAGGATCTGGTCATTGGGGCCGCCGACCTCACGCCGCTGCGCATCCAATGGACCGGCGATCCGCCCTTCCTGCAACTGGTGGCTTTGGCGGGCGGCGCCCTGCGCG
>DATHUD010000785.1:0-10521 GCA_035462575.1 Thermoanaerobaculia bacterium
AAGGCTCCCTCTCCCGGAAGGTTGGGAGGGGGCTGGGAGAGGGTTGGGGTGAGGGTCCCCGGGCGGGGGGCTGCTACCATTCCCCCCGCCATGCCCACCCTCCGTCCGCACCCCCTCCTGATCCTCACACTCGCCGCCGCCCTTCTCCTCCCCGCCTGCCGCCCGGAGGACCCTCCGCCGCCAGCCAAAGAGCCCACTTCCGCTGCCGCCGATCCCGCCCCGGCCCCGGCATCCGGCGGGCACGACAAGGCGTATTGGCGCGCGATCGTGGAGAAGGACTACGCCGTTCCCCCGGGCGCGGTCCCCGCCGACCTCGTGATCGAGCTCGCCCGCTACACCGGCTCGCCCGACCCCGAGTTGCGGGACGACTTCGGCTACATGATCCCCGCGGCCTGGATCGAGCGGGACCAGCGCTTGAGCCCCCAGATCCTCCGCGAGCTTCTGAAATCTTGGAAAGGCAACCTCCGGACCGGCCTGGGCGAAACCGGCACCGACACCGTCCTCCTCCGCTCCTTCTCCGCCCTGCACTTGGCGACCCTCGCCCGGGTGGACAACGAGCACCCCTACCTCGCGGCCGAGGACGTCCACACCCTCCTGGACGAGGCCCTCGCCTACCTTGCCGGCGAGAAAGACCTCCGCAGCTTCGAGTCCGGCAAAGGCTGGATCCACGCGACCGCCCACACCGCCGACCTCCTCGCCGCCCTGGCCGCGAGCCCCCACCTCCGAAAGACCGACCCGAAACGCATCCTGGACGCTGTGACCGGCAAGCTGAGCACCGCGCCCAACACCTACACCTGGGGAGAGGAAGAGCGCCTCGCCGCCGTCGTCCAAGCTCTGATCCAGAGAAAGGACTTCGACGCCGCCCTCCTCGCCCCCTGGCTCGCGAAATTCAAGGCCGACAGCGAAAAGCTCTGGGAAGGGGGACCGCAGGTCGATCCCACCCGCTACGCCCGCGTGATGAACGAAAAGCACCTCCTCCGCGCGCTGTACGTCTCGCTGGACAGAAGCGAGGAGGCCACGGAGGCCACTCAGGCGGCGAAGAAGCAGGTGGGGGAGACGCTGGGAGGGATGTAGAGGCGGCCGGGGGAATATAGGCGCGGCCTGCAAACCCCCTTGTCCGATTCTCCGAGCCCAGCCCCGCCAGGGGCGTTAGGCATTAGCCCGGCGGCGTGAGCCCCGGGTAAGGCAAAACACCACCAGACTCGGAGCCCCGCGAGGGGCGACAGGAATCTCCCCGCCACGCTCCTGCCGCCCCTCGCGGGGCTTGTTGATTCTCGGGATCGCCTGTCCCGGCGCTCACGCGCCGGGCTAATTCCTGATGCCCCTGGCGGGGCTCCTCGGACCAGGTCGAGCAATCCCCCCGCGCCAGCCGGTTGCGCCTGGACACAACCGGCGTTATGATCCGAAAGAATCGCTGTGCAGCTTGACGGTCCCTGAAGCGCCACAAATCTCGTCCGGAGAGATGACGATGGCCGACGATTTCATCGAACGATGGTGGGCCATGACGCCCGAAAACAAGCTGGAGCTCATCGACGGTCAGCTCATCGTCAGCACCCTGGAAGGCAGCCGGCGGATCGCCTGGATGCTGCTTCAGGACTACGGTCCGGCCATGGCGCTGCCGATGGCGTCCCTCGATCTCTGGTGGGCCGCCCTGGAGCAGGCTTTCGATCCCCGCCCGAGGCCCCAGAATCCAGAGGAGTGGGCCGCGTGGGCGGCGACCGTCGAGCACGACCCGGAGCCGCCGCCGGCCGGGCCGTATGGCACGCTGGAGCACCGGAGGGTCTATGACCTGTTGCAGCGCGGCTTTTACTCCCTCTCCGGCCGGAGCAGTCTGGGGCGCTCCCTGGGCCGCGACTTCGTGATTCGCCTGGGAGAGAACGCGCTCACGCCCGATCTGCTGTTCGTGAACCCGTCCGGCTTGGCGAACCTGTACGAGTATTACCTGGACGGTCCGCCCTCCCTGGTCATCGAGATCACGCTCGACGGCCGCGGAGAGCAAGAGCGAGGCCTCAAGCTGCGTCTGTATGAGGAAGCGGGGATCCCCGAATATTGGCTGCTCGAGTCGGCTTCGCAGCAAGCCCTCTTCTTCCGTCTGGGGGTCGACGGCCGTTACGAGCAGGCCGACGTGGATTCTCAAGGGGTCTACCACTCCACGGCCGTGCCGGGGCTGGCTCTCTCCTTGCCGCATCTCTGGACGATGGACGAACCCGACTGGGACCGTTCCGGCCTGCCGTTTCTGCCTCTTCCCCCCGGAGACGACCGCCCCGAGTCCGCTTTCCGGTCGAACAAAGACGGGCTGAGATGGGACTCGCTCCCCTTCGCTCCGCGGGTCGGGCTCCAACCTGTGCCCATCCGCTTCGAGGAGTTCGTCTCCTGGTGTCCTCAGGCCAAGTTCGAAAATATCGGAGGCCTGTGGATTGGCGGCTCCGAGGGCTCGCGCCGTTGCCTGGGAATGCTGCTGATGACGCTGGGGCTCGTCGAGGCGGTCAAGCTGGCGACGCCGCGGGACTGGGTGACGTTCCTGCACCCGGAACCTTATGAGGATCTCGTTCAAACCCACACCGACGCCCTCATGGCCCGTGCGGAATACAAACCCGACCAATGGCGCGATGAAGATTACGTCTACGGGAGCATTCCTGAGATTCTCGGCCTGTCGGCTGTCGGCGATGACGCCGACGAATGCCGGCGCAACCTGACGCAGGAGGTCAGGGATTGGGTCTTGCTGAGGATCGCTCGCGGGCAGGATCCGGCAGAGACCGACCACTGACGCCTGAGCGGCGCCGGCAGCCTCTGCTATCATCTTGCTAGCAGGAGAACCAACCCATGGCACAAGTCCTCGTCCGAGACCTCGACTCCGAACTGATTGAACGGCTCAAGAGCCAAGCCAGACGCCATGGCCGCTCCCTCCAGGGAGAGGTCAAGGCGATTCTCGAAGCGGCAGCCAGCTACTCGATGGAGGAAGCCCGACACGTCGCGGAACAGTGGAGGCAACGCCTCGCCGGTCAGATGGTGAGCGATAGCGCCGACCTCATCCGCGAGGATCGCGAGCGTTGACGAAACTGGTTGTGGACGCGAGCGTCGCGGCGAAGTGGGTCTTTCCGGAAGAGCATTCCGAGGCCGCAGGCCGCCTTCTGACTGGGAACCGGGAGCTTTGGGCACCAGACCTGATCTGGGCGGAAACGGGAAACATTGCCTGGAAAAAACACCGCCGCGGAGAGGTCTCCGAGGAGGCCGCCCGAACCATCCTTCTGGATTTCAGGCGCTTCCCCCTCCAGACCCACCCCTCTGAGAAACTGCTTGCGGCTGCCTGGGAGCTCGCGACGGGTCTGGACCGCAGCTTCTACGACAGCCTTTACCTCGCATTGGCGCTCCACCAGGGTTGTTTCATGGTGACTGCCGACCGCAGACTCTACAACGCCTTGACGAACGTTCCTGTGCGTCTCCCCGTCGTGTGGGTCGGTGACGTAAGCTGAGTGCTGCCGGCCCTTCGGGCCTTTCCAGGCACCCTCTGCAGGAAGACGCCGCTGTTACTCGAGCCCCTCCCCCGGAGCCGCACAAACGCTCGTCCGCCGGTACTCCCCATCCGCCGTCACGTTGTGCCCGAAAAGGCAGTCCCCCGCCTGCTCGATCTCGACCTTCCCGGAGGAGAACCGCATCGTCAACCGGCACTCGTCCTCCTTGTAGGCGGCCACGCCCTTGACCAGGGGCACCTCCCCGTGCGCCTCGCCGAGGTTCGGCCCGTACTCCTCCCACCGGAGCCCCTTCCAGAACGCGAGGAGCGCAAACTTCACCTTGCCCCCGGGCAGCTCCACCACCTGGAGCGATGAATCGTCGTCCCGCCGATACGTCCCGGTCACCCCCCGGACCTCCACCGCCTTCGGCTTGCCCGTCACCCCCACCTCCAGCGAGAACGGAGTATCCTTCTCCCCTTTCCCGTTGACCCGGATTGTGTAATCCCCCGTCTCCGGAAGCGTCATCGACCACGCCGCCGCCCCCGCATCCGTCCCACCCTCCCCCGGGCAGGACACCCAATACGACACGTCCTCCCCCTTGAGCTTTACCGTCATCACCTGCCCCGCGCTCGCCGCGAGGACGTACTCCCGGGGGCCCTGGTAGCTCTCGGTAAGAGCAGGAGCCGTGCCCTTGAGGACGGCGGAGGAACGCCCCTTTTCGAACTGGATGCGCTGGGGATCGGACCAGGCCGGGAGAGCCAGAAGCACTCCGAGCGCTGCGGCGACGGTCCACGCCTTCTTTGGGATCAGCATGTCAGCAGACCTCCTCGACAAAAAGAAAGTAGAAACGAGCTCAAGATTCGACGGCATCTTTCGCCGCTACGGGCGTGCCCTGGTGAAAGATCATCACCCAGCGCCCTCCGCGCTGGACCCAGACCGAGCTGCGGAGCGTCGTGCGCACGTCTGTCCCCACAGATCCGACTGACAGGCGGTAGGTCGTCAAGGCTACACCGGGAGCGAGGAGACGCACAGCGAAGTCCTCGATGGTCCACCGGAAGGGGTCTCCTCCTGAGAGGGCTTCCAGGACGGCTTTGCGGTCGTAGACCCGGCCGGAGCTGCCGAGCTCGATGAAGTCCTCGGCCAGGAGGGCGCCCAGGGCTTCGGGGGAGGAGCGGGTCTCGGGGTGGAGGTGGGTTTCCTCCAGGGTGCGGAAGTGGGAGTGCAGTTCAGGATCGGTAGGCATGAGGGAGCATGATCTCTGAGGCCGACGGTTCAAGTGGATTGTTATCAAGCCAGTCTTGGCCGGCACGGATTCTCAAGGCAAGCATTCAATTGTCCGAAATCTCGAACTGCGTCATCGCCTGGGGAGATTCGAACACCGCTCAAAAAAGATTAACCCCAATATGATGAACAAATGATGATGCGCTGAACTTTGGATGAAGATTTCGAGGGTGGATAGAGAGCGCGTGGCGCTACGTGATCATCGGCTGGCGCCACCCTGCAGCCGCAGTAAGCGCAGGTAGTTGACCGCTCCCTATACTAAATTGTGATACTTGCATTGTCATCGCAGAGTTGGACTTTGCAGAACTTTGTCTGGCATCAATATCTCTGAGTCAGCTCCGTATCCTAACCCTCTCCTCATCCACGATCCAAAGATGGCCAGCAAGAGTCTCAGTCTCCAAGAGAGGCAGAATCCGCTCGAAAACCTGAAGTACCGTGATCTTGTCTTGGCGCTTGAGTCGAAGAACAAGGAGGCCGTGGTAATCCTCGGGAGGATACGTTCGGATATCGGTGAACCCCAGATCGAAGGTCAGGATAGCCCGGCCTTCCTCCTTGCACACCGCTGCCAGGCTGGGATCAGGCTCTCCCCCCATTCTTTGTTCCACGACGGTGGACGCATCGTGGCCAGCCTGCCTCAAGAGATCCGCGACCTCGATCGGGAGGTTCTCATCCGCCTTGAATTTCATGGGCGATCAGGCGGGGATCGCGACGAAGCGCTCTCTGGCCAAGTCGGCGGCGTAGGCGATGGCGGCCTGGATCGCTTCAGGTGTCAGCGAGGGGTAGCTCCGGAGGATCTCTTCTGGTTTCAAATCGGCAGCCAGATTGTCGAGCACGACGGAGACCATGATCCGGGTGCCCTTGATGCACGCCTGACCGTGGCAGATCTTCGGATCGACGGTGATGTAGTTGCGCCAGTCCATGATGTCCCCCTCTCGCGACAATTATAGGTCCGATCTGGCTCCACCTGTCAGGGACGGCCCGATTCTAGAGCTCGGAATTGCGCTCGCCCGTCAGACGCCTTTCCGCCCCGGAGGGGGCGGCGGCATGTAGCCAGGGGCGCGAGCCCCTGGACAGACAGCCTCACCCACCCTCTTCAAGCCCCGAACGGGGCGTAGGCAGCTTCCCGCAACCACCCGAAAATTGCCTGCGCCCCTGCGGGGCTTCTGAATTTGTTTGGGGCCGATTCCAGGGGCTTGCGCCCCTGGCTACATGCCTCTGCCCCAGCCGGGGCAGAGGGGCGTAGAATAATCGAAGGGAGGCGCCTATGACCCAGCCAGAGTCCAAGCCAGCCGGGTACTTCGCCGAAACGGCCGTCGGGGCGGTGGTGCTGCTCTCCCTTCAGTTCCTCTCCCTCCCCCTCCTGGTCGTAGGTCTGGCCTTGATCGGGATCTGGAAGATCTTCTCCTCTTTACGCACTGCCCCTAAGTCCTAAAGGACCCAAAGGACAGCAGGAACTGCAAGGACGGTGAGACCTGTCCTTGATCGTCCTTGGTGTCCTTTGGGTCCTTGGTGGCCGTCAAGCCTGAATCTCTAATTGCCGAGCCGATCCTTGAAAAAGACTTTTAGCTCCCGGCAATAGTCAATTGCCTTGACCAAAAGGTCTTTTGCGGTCGGCAACAGATCTATTGCCTCCGCCAAAAAGTCTTTTGCGGCTACGAAAAGTCTTTTGCGCCAAGCTTCCCACTTGTTGGCCCGGAAATAGCCTTGCAGAAGCGAGGAAAAAGGTATTAGAGTCTTCCCGGAAGGCTGTTGGACCGGCTAAAGACCGAAAACTCCGAGCAAAAAGTCTTTCCCTCGAGGCAAAAGACTTTTCCGCGGCCAAAAAAGTCTTTTGCCGCGAGGCGGAGAGTATTTCGGCGGCCTAAAGCTCTGTACTCCGATCCGAAAAGGTTCCGACCGCGAGCCGGGACGCAGTGCCGGCTCCGAATGCTCTGACAATTGGCGTAAATGAATAGGCCGTGCTCCGTCTTCCCAGCCGGACGGAGCACGGCCCTACCTGTTCTCCACCCCAGAGTCGCTACTGGGTGGTGCAGACGGCTTGGGTGCACCCGAGCGTGCAGTCACAGGTGTTGCCGGTGCAAATACCACCCTGGCTTGGGCACTGCCGGGTGTTCCCGGCCCCGGCGACGCCCAAGGCGGAGCTCTCCAGGTCGCGGAGGGTTTCGCGAGAGAGGGTCAGCTTGCGCAGGTTCTTCTTCATCAGTCTCTCCTATAGAAGAGCGCGCATTCTACCTCTCCAGCCGACTTCGCGGCGGCCGAAACAAGACTTCCCCGGGGCGCGTACTGGAGCCATGAAACGCCTCTTGCGGGTTTCCGGCTGGATCCTGATGCTCGTGTTCGCGACGCTCATCGCGGCGGCCTCCCTGCGGTTTTTCTTCATCAGCCCGGAGAAGGCCTCGGACCCTGCCCTCGGGGAAAAGTTCGCACGGCACCTGCCCTTGCTCCTCACTCACGTGACCGGCGGGATCGTGGCGCTGTTCCTCGGCCCCTGGCAGTTCTGGGGCGGGCTCCGGAGACGGTATCCCGCCTTCCATCGCTGGCTGGGCCGGGTCTATCTGCTCGGGATCCTGGCCGGGGGCTTGGCGGGGCTCGGGATGGCGGTGATCGCCTTCGGCGGCCTCCCCTCCCAGCTCGGCTTCGGCGGCCTTGCCGTGCTCTGGCTCGGGACCGGCGCCTTCGCCCTCCGGACGATCCGCCAGGGCAAGGTCCGGGCGCACCGCGAGTGGATGATCCGCAACTACGCCCTGACCTTCGCCGCCGTGACGCTCCGCCTCTGGCTGCCCTTCCTGCTGTCGCAGGGCCTGGAATTCCCCGTGGCGTACCCGATGATCGCCTGGCTCTGCTGGGTGCCGAATCTGGTGGTGGCGGAGGTGTATCTGTGGGGCGTGCGGGGGCGGAAGCCTGGGAGGGAGCCGATGGCTGCGGCTCCCATCCAGGCTTGAGGTGAGAGGGATCTACTCCTCGGAATCGTCGCGGTTGAGGATCAGCCGAGGATCGATCGGGCCGCAGTCCGGCAGATCCCCTGGGGCGGGCGGGAATCGTGTCGGACGCTCGGCAATCTTCTCTTCGGGAGACCGGGGGCTCCTCGCACGCTCGGCGAAGCTCACCTTCCGGCTGCCCGAGGTGGGCAGAATGCTTCCCGGGGAAGGAGCGGGTGGGCGGTTCTTCTCATCGTTTGGCATGGGGGTACTTCCTCTCCTCTAGTGTAACCCCTGCCACGCGCCCGGCCTTCCCTCAGGTCACCTGCGCCCACCTCGTCGCCCACTGGTTCGGTGAAGCCCCTGCGTGTTCCTGGATCGTCCAGAAGCTGCGGTCGTCTACGGGATCGACCTGGGTACGGCTGTAATCCCCCCACCGGTTCTTGCCGTCCGGGCCGGGCTTGAAGTAGGGATTCGATCCCGGCGCGTAGATGTGGGGAGCTCGTGTGGAACCCGCCGGATCGCCGTTGACATGGAGAGCGTAGGCCCCACTGGCGAAATGGCTCGCGGAAAAGCACGAGAAACCCAGGAGGACATCCCGGTCACTGTTGACCGCCAGATTCGGAAAGGCGAAGAATCGACTGCCTCCCGGGTCCTCGACTCTCCCGAGCTGACGAATGCGCCACGTGCCGGCTTCGACTTCGAGCCACTGGGCCGCCGATCGGGTGGGACCTCCGGCCGGCAGGAAGACCGTGTTGCAGAACCACAGAGCGCCATGGCGGAAGACGACGCTCTGCATGCGATCGTCGCCTGTATTGATTTTTTCCGCTGAGCCGAGCTGAGGGGCGAAGTTGGCGGGAGAGAAAGAGGCCCAGGTCGTTCCCGGAGTATGGACGAAGCCAATCGGGTTGAGGGCGACCGTCCCCGCAGAGACGCTCCCGGTGATCTCGTAGACAAAGTAGGCACCGGCTCCTCGGTTCGGATCGTTCCCGGTCCAGCGGGAGACCAGAAACTGGGTCGACTCCTGAGGGTCGTAGGTCAGGGCCGGAACCTGGGGTCCTCCCTGCTGTCTCGGCAGCACGAACAGCTTGACCGGAGGCGCTGCCGGGGAGGTGTAGAAGACGCCTTTGTCCCAGACGTAGATGCTGGAGCCGGCAAAGGCGTTCCCGGCGATTGTGTACAGATTGGCCTGGACGGTGATCTTGTCGGCGGTGAAGCCGATGCTCGGGAAGTCGATCCAGACATCCCCCTGAAGGGCCCGGTCGACCGGCAGAAATCCCACGATCCAGTTGCCGCCAGGGTCGTCCGTCTCACTCACGGCGATGAGGAGACTGGAGGAAGGACTTTCGGCGTTGGCGCACGAGGTGAAGAGGTATCGGCGGCCGAAGGGATCGTAGGCTGCTCTCGGATCGAAAGCCTGCATCGGCAGGGGGAAGACGTCCCAGAAGCGATTCAGGGACATCTGGGAGAGGACGGTCCCCGTCCGGTCCTGGATTCGAATGTCGTCGTTGAGCGGGTGGAAGAGGAAACGATCGCCGACGACGCCCATGGTGTCCGGGGGGATCGTAACGCCCGTGTCCACTCCTCCCGAGAAGGTGACGGCGGGTGGAGGCGAGACGGGAAGAGGAGCCGACGGCGCGGCCGGCTCGGGCTCGGCGACACCGTCCAGGTTGAGGACCATGGCCTCGTCCATGGCGGTCGCCACGGGGAGAGGTTCTTTCGGACGCCGCAGAGGCTTGCGGGACCGGAAGGGGCGCGCAGCTTCGAGATCGGCGGGGCCGGAGGCGGCCCGCTCACCGAAGTTGATCGCGACGCCGGTGAACGGGAGCGCGACCGCCTCCGGGATGGGGGCTCGAGGGTCCAGAGGATTGCCGTTTGCCATGATGTGCCTCCTCGATAGAGGGTTCATGGCCTTGAGACGGCCCCCGTTTCGGTTTTCGCATCCCCAAACCGCGCCATCACCGGCGCGTGGTCGCTCGTCCCCACGTCCGCCAGGACCTTGCTTTCGGTGGCGGTCTTCGCCAGGGATTCGCTCGCGAGGATGTAGTCGATCCTCCAGCCGATGTTTCTCTGGCGCATGTTCCTCCAGGGGGCCCACCAAGTGAAGAGGTCGTTGTTTTCGGGGTCCAGGGCGCGGCCGACGTCCACGAGGCCGTGGGCGAGGAGGCGTTCGAAGACCTGCCGCTCTTCGGGGCGCTGGCCGATGATCAGGGGCTTGCGCTCTTTGGGGTGGACGTCCTGGTCGGTGCGGGTGACGTTCATGTCGCCGGAAAGGACGAGGCGCTTGCCTTCGGCGGTCAGGCGGCCGGCCCAGCGTTCGAGCTCGTGGAGGAACTCCATCTTGGCCGCGAAGTCCTTGCCGCCGTTGGGCACGTAGATGGAGGCGAAGACCAGGTCTCCGGATTCGGCGGTGACGATGCGGGTCTCGCGGTCGAAGGCCGGGTGGGAGTACTTCGGCTCTTCGGGGAAGGTGTCGCGCCGGAGGTTGAGCGACACGCCGGAGTAGGGCCCGGCGCCGTGCCAGTAGCAGTAGTAGCCGTCCAGGCTGCAGAGGGTATCCTCCAACTGGGCGGGGGTGGCCTTGATCTCTTGCAGGCAGACGACGTCCGGCCGGTCGCGGCCGAGCCATTCGAGGAACTGCGCCTGCCGGGCGCGGATTCCGTTGACGTTCCAGGTGGCGACGGTCAGTGGCATGCGGGGAATCATAGCCGAAGTTTTTTTGCGCATGGGCGCGACCGGCGGGAAGAGCCCCCCCGGGCCCTCACCCCAACCCTCTCCCGGCCTCCCCGTCCCCCAACCGGGAGAGGGAGCCCTTGCTGGGATCTTGCTGTCGCAAACGCTCCCTCTCCCGGAAGGTTGGGAGGGGGCTG
>DATHUD010000786.1:0-3546 GCA_035462575.1 Thermoanaerobaculia bacterium
GGACACGGACGACACGGACCAGCACGGACTGACACGGACAAGGAGACGGCCTCCCTGTCCTCTTGGTCCGTGTTTTGTCCGTGTCGGTCCGTGTTGGTCCGTGTTGGTCCTTTCTGCCACGGACCATAGAATCTCCAGGCCATGTTCAGGAACCTCCTCCCCCGCATGTCGGAGACCGAGCGCGAAGCGCTCGAAGCGGGGACGGTCTGGGTGGACGGCGAGCTGTTCTCGGGCAAGCCCGACTTCCGGCGGATGCTCCGGGAGCCGTACCCCGAGCTGACCTCGAGGGAGCGGGCGTTTCTGGACGGTCCGGTCGAGGAGGCGTGCCGTCGGGTGGACGGGTGGGAGCTCTCCCGGAGGCGGGAGCTGCCTTCCGAGGTTTGGGACTTCCTCAAGCGGGAGCGGTTCTTCGGGCTCACCATCCCCGAGGAGTATGGCGGCCTCGCCTTCTCCGCCCTCGCGTGCAGCAGCATCTTCGGCAAGCTCGCGTCCCGGTCCCTCCCCCTCTCGGCCGTGGTGCTGATCCCCAACTCGGTCGGCCCGGCGGAGCTTCTCCTGGCCTATGGGACGGACGAGCAGCGCCGGCACTACCTCCCCCGCCTCGCGCGCGGCGAGGAGATCCCCTGCTTCGCCCTGACCGAGCCCGAGGCCGGGTCGGACGCCGCGTCCCTCTCTTCCGAGGGCGTCGTCTTCCGCGGCCGGGACGGCCGGCTCTTCCTCCGGCTCACCTGGAGCAAGCGCTACATCACGCTCGCCCCGGTCGCCACCCTGCTCGGGCTCGCCGTCCGCCTGCGGGACCCGGAGAACCTCCTTGGGGCAGGGGAGGACGTGGGGATCACCTGCGTCCTCGTGCCCGCCGCAACGCCCGGCGTCGAGATCGGCCGGCGGCACGATCCCATGGGCATCCCCTTCCCGAACGGGCCGACCGAGGGGCGGGACGTGGTCGTGCCCGTGGACGCCATTATCGGCGGCCCGGCCGGAGCCGGGCGGGGCTGGAAGATGCTCATGGAGGCCCTCTCGGCGGGGCGCTCGATCTCGCTACCGGCGCAGTCGGCCGGCGGAGCGAAGCTCGTGGCGCGCGTGGTGGGCGCCTACAGCGCGGTCCGGCGGCAGTTCGGGCTGTCGATCGGCCGCTTCGAGGGGATCGAGGAGCCGCTCGCCCGCATCGCCGGGCTGACCTATCTGATGGAGGCGGCCCGGGTCTACACCTGCGGCGCGGTGGATTCCGGGGAGAAGCCCTCGGTGCTCTCCGCCGTGGTCAAGTACCAGCAGACCGAGTTGCTGCGCCGGATCGTGCTGGACGGTATGGACGTGATGGGCGGCGCCGCGCTCTGCCGGGGACCGCGCAACGTCCTCGCGGACGGCTACACCGGCGCCTCGATCGGCATCACCGTCGAGGGGGCGAACATCCTCACCCGGACGCTCATCATCTTCGGCCAGGGCGCGGTCCGCTGCCACCCTTACGCCCAGCGGGAGATCCGCGCGCTCGCGGCGGGAGACGGCCCCGCGCTCCGCCGCGCGCTCCTCGGCCACGCGGCCTTCCTGCTGCGGAACCTCCTGCGCTCGGCGTTCCTGGGGATGACCCGCGGCCGGCTCGCGGGCTCGCCCGTCTCCGGTCCCACGGCCCGCTACTACCGCCGGCTCGCCTGGGCCTCGGCCCGCTTCGCCGCCCTGGCGGACCTCGCCATGCTCTCCCTCGGTGGCAAGCTCAAATTCCGCGAAAAGCTCTCCGGCCGCTTCGCGGACGCCCTCTCCTGGATGTATCTGGGCTTCTGCGCGCTCCGCCGCTTCGAGGCCGAAGGAAGGCGGGAGGAGGATCTCCCCCTGGTGCGCTGGTCTCTGGACTGGAGCCTCGCCCGCATCCAGGAAGCCTTCGACGGGATCTACGCGAACTTCGAGGGGCCGCTCGCCTTCTGGATGCGCGGCCCGGCGGCGTTCGGGTCGCGCCTGAATCCAATTGGAACGTCCCCCTCTGATCGTGAAGGCTCCCGCGTAGCGGCGGCGATCCAGATTCCCGGCGAGCAACGGGACCGGCTGACCGGAGACATCCACCTCCCCTCCGACCCCGCGGAAGCCGTGGGGCGGCTCGAAAGGGCATTCCTCCTCGTCAGTCAAAGCCGCCCGATCCTGGATCGCCTCCGCGTGGCCAGCCGCGACGGCAGGCTCCCGGCCGGCGATCCCGAGACGCTCGTCGAGCCGGCGGTCGCGGCCGGCGTCGTCAGCCGCGAAGAGGCCGCCCTGGTCCGCGAGGCCGCCGAGGCGCGCCGGGACGCGATTCAGGTCGACAGCTTCTCCCTGGAGGAGTATCTGGGGATCCACGAAACTTCCCCCGCCGCCCGGATGGCGGCAACAGCCTGAGGACCCTCCCATGTGCGGACGCTACACCCTGACCTCCCCGAGCGAAGACTTGGCGCTCCTCTTCGACATCTCCCAGCAGCTCCCGCTGATCCCGCCGCGCTACAACCTGGCGCCCACCCAGGAGGCGGCGGTCGTGCGCGTCACGGCGCCCGGCGAGCCGCGCCGGCTCGACTTCCTGCGCTGGGGGCTCATCCCCTACTGGGCCAAGGAGGCGAGCATCGGCAACCGGATGATCAACGCCCGCTCCGAGGGGGTTGCCGAGAAACCCGCCTATCGCCACAGCTTCAGGAAGAAGCGCTGCCTCATCCCGACCGACGGCTTTTATGAATGGAAGAAGGAAGGCAAGGCCAAGCAACCCTTCCTCATCCGCCGCCAAGACCATAAGCCCTTCGCTTTCGCGGGCCTCTGGTCCACCTGGCGGGACCCTGAAAAGGGCGTCCCTGTCGAAACCTTCACCATCCTCACCACGGATGCCAACGACTTCATCCGTCCGCTCCACGACCGCATGCCGGTCATTCTGCAGCGTGAGGATTTCGATCTCTGGCTGGACCCGAAGATCGAGGACGCCGAACGCCTCCAGGCTCTTCTCCACCCGGCGCCGAACGATATTCTCGAGACCTTCCCCGTGAGCAAGCTGGTCAACAGCCCGACCAACGAGCTGCCCAATTGCATCGAGCCTCTGGTGGAGGGATAGCTGGAGCAGGAGTCAGTCGCGAGAAAACCGGACCTGGTTGTCTGTGGCAACGATGAAGCGGTCGGCCAACTCTTCGGAGAAACGTTCCAGGAGCCGCTTGATGACCGCAATCTTGTTTGAAGACCGTTCGTCATCGAGGCGCAGGAAGACGACGCCCCGGTGAGAGCGCTTTTCCCTGTAGACCTTGCCCCGAAATCCTTGTCGTTGGTCAGGAGAATCCAACTCTCCTCGAAGGCTTTGCGGAGGATGACTTCGTCGTCCGCGCCTTGAGCCTCGTCATAGACGGAGAAGACTTCATGCCCCTGTGAGCGAAGCCAGTGGGCCACCGCCGGCCCGGTGCACTCGTCGACCAGAAAGCGCATCCTGCGCTGGCTAGACTGCCAAAGGCATGAAGGATGTGTCTTGGAGGGATTTGGCCGCGAACAGGAGGCAGGCTCGAACGTCTTCCGGAGTCAGACCCTTGTACTCTCCGAGGATCTCATCCACGGTCGCCT
>DATHUD010000787.1:0-17354 GCA_035462575.1 Thermoanaerobaculia bacterium
CAGACCGGCGTGATCAACGCCTTCGCCATCCCCGTGGACGGAGGAAAGCCCGTGCAGCTCACCGACTCCAAGGTGAGCGCGGTCAATACCCACGGCTATTTCCCCAACGACGAGCGCTTCCTCTACTCGAGCGACCAGGGAGGCGATGAGCAGACCCATCTCTACGTCCGTTCGCCGGATGGCGGCGTCCGCGACCTGACCCCCGGGGACAAGCTCAAGGCGAACTTCATCGGCTGGTCGGGCGACGGGAAATCCTTCTTCTTTTCGACCAACGAGCGCGATCCGAGCTTCAACGACGTCTTCGAGATGACGGTCGACGGCTACGAGAAGAAGCTTCTCTACACCAACGAAGGGGGTTTCCTGCCGGTCGAGGTCTCGCCGGACCGGCGCTACATCGCCCTGACGAAATCCCAGACCACGACCGACCGGGACGTCTATCTCCATGACCGGACGACGGGGAAGACGACGCTCCTGACTCCCGGCGAGGGGTCCGAGACCGAGGTGTCCAACAACGCCGAGGACTTCAGCCCGGACGGCAAGAGCCTCTACTACACGACCGACAAGGGTTCGGAGTTCGCCTACCTGGTGCGCTATGACCTGGCAACGGGAGAGCGCACCGAGGTGATGCGCCCGGACTGGGACGTGGTCGCGGCGGGCTTCTCCCGGAACGGCCGCTTCTTCCAGGTGGCGATCAACAACGACGCGCGTACCGAAATCAAGGTTTTCGAGACCGCGGGCATGAAGCCCATCACCCTGCCGCCGATGGCAGGCCGGGACGTGACCGACGTAACCTTCTCGGACGACGGCAAGCTCGTGGCCTTCTACGCCGAGTCGGCCACACCCGCGAACCTCTACGTGTTCGAGCGCGCGAGCGGCAAGGTGCGGCAGCTCACCCAGTCACTCAACCCGGCGATCGATCCGGCTCACCTCGTGGAGCCTCAGGTCGTGCGCTTCAAGTCCTACGACGGCGTCGAGGTGCCCGGCCTCCTCTACAAGCCTCACGAAGCCTCCCCCACCAGCAAGGTCCCGGCCCTCGTCTGGGTCCACGGCGGTCCCGGCGGGCAGTCCCGGGTCGGCTACAACGGGCTCCTCCAATACCTCACGAATCATGGCTACGCGGTCTACGCCATCAACAACCGGGGGAGCAGCGGCTACGGAAAGACCTTCTTCCAGATGGATGACCGGAAGCACGGCGACGCGGACCTGGGCGACTGCATCGCGAGCAAGAAGATGCTCACCGACACCGGCTGGGTGGACTCAGGGAGGATCGGTATCATCGGCGGCAGCTACGGCGGCTTCATGGTGCTCGCCGCCCTGACCTTCCGGCCGCAGGAGTTCGCGGTGGGGGTCGACCTCTACGGCGTCTCCAACTGGAAGCGCACCATGGAGAGCATCCCCTCCTGGTGGGGTCCGATCCGCGAGGCGCTCTACAAGGAGATGGGCCACCCCGAAAAGGACGCCGAGTACTTCCATCGGATCTCTCCCCTCTTCCACGCCGACAAGATCGAGCGGCCGCTCCTCGTGCTCCAGGGGGCGAACGATCCCCGGGTGCTGAAGCGCGAGTCGGACGAGATCGTCGAGGCGGTCAAGAAGAAGGGCGTGCCCGTCGAGTACGTCGTCTTCGAGAACGAAGGGCACGGCTTCCAGAGGAAGGAGAGCCAGGCCAGGGCCTACGAGGCCACCCTGGCGTTCCTGGACAGATACCTCAGAGGGAAGGGCCCGGAGGCGCCGGGCCGCTGACCGGCTGGCTGGACGCCACGCTCAAGCCCGGCTCGAAGAGCTCCCGCGGGATATGCCGCAGGAGCTCTTCGGTGCAGAATTCCACCATCCCGGCCTCCAGGTCCCGCCGGTAGGAGATCTGGGCCTCCTCCTCGAACGGCGCCGCGAAGAGAGGGTCTTCCGGGTAGAGGCGCACCAGGGTCTTGAAAGAGTCCTGGGTCAGACGGAAGGGGCCGAGGCTCACGGAGTGGAGGCTCTCCGGGCGGAGGGCCGAGAAGACCTGCCGGAAGAGGCGCCGGTACTGGTCCCGGTAGTCCTCGTTGTAGATCAGCGGATCGAAGCGCAGCCCGAGCTTCCACCCGCGCTCCTCCAGGCGCTCCATCGCCCGCAGCCGGCGCTCGGCCGAGGGGGTGAGGTGCTCGTAGGAGGCCTGCACCTCCTCGGGGGTGAGGCTCCAGGCCACGACCACGTTGGGCACCGCGTCCATCTCCAGGAGCGACTTGATCTGCGTGCTCTTCGTCCGCAGCTCCAGGGAGGCCTGGGGAAAGCGGGCGAAGAAGGGGACGAAGCTCGCTGCGAAGCGCGTCACCGGCTCGAGCGCGAGGCTGTCGCAGTCGTAGCCGGAGAAGAACCAGAGCGGCCCGCCCGCGGCACCGCGGATCGTCTCTTCGATCTCCCACTGAAAGTCTTCGTAGTTCACGAAGATCACGTAGTGGGCGGACCGGTACATCCCCTGGAGAAAGCAGTACCGGCAGTCGTAGATGCAGTTCAACATGTGGGAGAAGCAGAAGCTCTTCGCCCCGGCGACCCCGAAGCCCTTCGGCGCCTCGTGCACGAAGTTGCGGTGCTTCCGGGCGAGGATGAGCGACGGGCGGCGCTTCTGCAGCCGGAAGCTCTGGGCGCGGCGGTTGAAGATCTCGCCGTAGCGCGCGCAGGGGACCACCTCCGCGTCCGGGAAGCGGCTCTGGATCTGGAGAGTCCGGGGGTGGCTCAGGATCTCTTCTTCGACGTAGATCATTGGAGGACATCTCCTGCCGGCGCGGGAAGGCGGATGGGGATCTCCGAGAGCCGGGTTTCGAGGAGGCGCAGCACGTCCCGCCCCTCCGTCGCCCCGGAGAGCACCGCGCCGCTCCTCGAGGACTCGGGGTCCAGCACCGCGAGGCGCTGGAGCAGGCGCCGGAGCCGGCGCTGCTGGCCTGCGGTGAAGGGCCAGCGCTCCACGATCTCCTGGTAGAAGGACGGATCGGCGGAGATCTCCGCCACCTCGCGCGCCAGGTCCGCCAGATCCTGCCCGAAGGCGACGATCTCCTCCAGGCTCTGCCCGATCAGCTTCTCGGCGACGGCGGAGGACGTCCGCCGCGAAAGCGTGGTGTCGGGGTTGTCCGAGATCACCTTGAAGCAGTGCACCAGCTCCGCGAGCGAGAACCGGCAGGCCGTGGGGAAGAACCCCGCCGCCTCCGACTCGTAGATCCACGGGGGCGAGTACTCCTCCTCCACCCTTTCGACGGTGAGGAGCGGCGCCGTGGGGCGCGGGGCGTCGATGACGAGTTGCGGATACCAGGAGGCGCCGCTCGCCGGATCGGTGATCTTGTGGGCGATGAACGACTCCCCCACCGGCCGCCGGGCGTGGCCGCCGACCCCCACGTTCAGCCAGGCGCACCCCATCGCTGCGCCGGCGACCAGATGAAGGTAGGCCGTGGCCGCCGCGGCCGCCGCCTTCCCCTGCCCGGAGACGATGAGCCAGACCCCGTCCCCTTGATACATCTTGAAGGGGCCCTCGCCGGCCGGCTCCATCCGGAAGCGGTCCACGAGAGGGCGGGCCTCTGCTTCGAGAGCGACGACGAGGCGAAGCATGCTAGAGAGCCGATCCTGGTGGCCGAGAGGCCACGTCCCTATCCTCGCAAGCCGGGAGCGTCTCGTCAAACTCTGTCCGCTGGCCGCGCCCCCAGCCGGGGATCACCCTGCGCGCCAGAGACGGGGTGCCGGTGGTTCTGGAACGCTGGCCGCCGTAGCCTCCGCGAGGGGCAGGGTGATGGTGAAGGCCGCGCCTCCCTCGGGGGCCCTGGTCTCCACCCGGATGTCCCCTCCGTGAGCCTTCACGAGGTTGCGGACGGTGACGAGGCCCAGGCCCGTCCCCTGCTTCTTGCCGGTGGTGGCGAACGGCTCGAAAAGGTGCCCGGCGGCCTCTTCGGGGATGCCCGGACCGGTGTCGGCCACGCGGACGTGGAGGGCGCCGCCCGCGGCCCAGGCGCGGACGGTGACCCTCTTCTCGCGCCCCCACGCGGCCAGGGCCTCGCGGGCGTTGGTCACGAGGTTTTCGAGGACGCGCTGGATGCGGTCCGGATCCAGGCTGACGAGGATGGGATCGCACAGCCGGAGGTCGGCCTCGGCGGCGATCCCCCGCTCTTCGAGGTCACCCAGGAGCGGACGGAGCACCTCGCCGAGGAAGCGGCCCGCCGGGACGGTCCGGAGCGCCAGCTTCGGCGAGCCGCCCCGGGCGAAGTCGAGGATCTCCTCGATCATCCGCCGCAGCCGGTCGGACTCTCCGCGCACCATGTCCAGCTCGCGGACGATCGTGGCGGCGTCCCCCCCGCGCAGGGCGAGCCCGTGGGCGAGGTCGGCGTAGCCCTTGACGAGGGTGAGCGGGTTCCGGAGGTCGTGGACCACGGCGCTCGTCATCTGGCCGATGGCGGCGAGGCGGCTCTCCCGCTCGTGGAGCTGCCGCTCGACCTCCTGGGCGCGCAGGTGGGCCGCGATCCGCGCTTCGAGCTCGCGCAGGGCAAAGGGCTTGACCACATAGTCGTCCGCCCCCACCTCCAACCCTTCGACCAGGGCCTCGGAGCCGGCCCGGGCGGTGAGGAGGAGAATCGGCATCGTGGCGAAGGCGGGGTCGGCCCGCAGGCGCCGGCAGAGCTCGTGGCCGTCCATGCCCGGCATCATCACGTCGGAGACCACGAGGTCCGGCCGCACGCGGCGCGCGAGCTCGAGCCCGGCGGCGCCGTCCGCGGCCGTCTCCACCCGGTAGAGGCGGGAGAGCCGGCCCGCGATGAAGCTCCGCAGATCGGCGTTGTCCTCCACGAGGAGGATGCGCGGGGCCCCGTCCGGGGACTGCGGCCTCGCCTCCGGCGCCTTCTCCCGGCGCGGCAGCTCCACGTCGGACAACAGGGTCTCCCGCCTCGAGCGCAGGGCGTATTCGCGGGCGGCGAGGGCGTCGGCCCGCACCTGGGCGAGCTGGTCCTCCCGCCGCCGGGGGCGCTTCCTCCGCTCGGCCGGCGATCCGGTGGCGAGCCGGCGAGGCAGCTCCACGCGGAAGGTCGAGCCGTGCCCCAGGCGGCTCCGCACGGTCACGTCCCCGCCGTGGAGGCGGGCGAGCTCCCGGGCGAGGGCGAGCCCCAGGCCGGTCCCCCCCTGTCCGCGGGCGAGCGAGCCGTCCACCTGGTGGAAGCGCTCGAAGATCCGCTCGATCTGGTTCGCGGGGACACCCGGGCCGTCGTCCCGGACCTCGAAGGCGACCGTCTCCTTCCCGGTCTCGGCGCACACCGTGATGCACCCGCCGGCCGGGGTGAACTTCAAGGCGTTCGAGAGGAGGTTCGCGGCGATGATCTCCGTCTTGTGGGCGTCGAAGACCGCGTCGGGCATCTCGTCCAGCCGCTCGGCCTTCAAGTGGATGCCCAGGTGTTTCGCGTGGGGGGTCGCGGCGGAGACGAGCTCGGCCAGGAGCCGGCCGAGGTTGCCGGGCGAGGGCTCCAGGCGGAGCTTCCCGGATTCGAGCTTCGCCACGTCCAGAAGGGTGTCCACCTGCCGCAGGAGGCGCCGGGCATTGGTGGCCATGGACTCCTGAAGGGCTCTCCGCTCCGGCTCTTCCTCGGAGGCGAGGAGGGTTTCGAGCGGGCCCAGGAGGAGCGTGAGCGGGGTGCGCAGCTCGTGGCTCACGTTGGCGAAGAAGCGGGTCTTGGCCTCGTCCACCTCCTTCATCTCCTCGTTCGCTTTTTCGAGGCGCAGGCGCAGCGAGAGGTCCCGCCGCCGGGTCCGCCGGCTCGAGAGGACCGCGAGCTCGGTGAAGACCGCCGATCCCACGAGGAAGAAGAGCGGCGCCACCATCTCCCGCGACGGCCCGTGGATCCCCAGGTTAATCCCCAGGTAGCTCGCGATGACGAGAGAGAAGAGCACCACCGCGGCTCCGAGCTCCCAGGGGATGAAGAAGCCGAGGGTGAAGAGGACGATGAGATTGCCCGCGAAGTAGTTGCTGGTGAATCCCCCCAGGGAGGAGGCCATGAGCGAAATGCCTGCCGCCGAAGCCACGCCCGCGGTCATCGCGAGCGGCCGGGCGAGCCGCGCGGCAAAGCGCGACGAGAGGGCCAGGAGAGCCGCGCCATAGATCGCCGCCACCGAGGCGCGGATGACCAGGAACTCGAGCGCCCGTTCGGGGGCAACCAGCAGGTCCAGCAGCCAGAAGGCCGGGTAGAGGGCGAGCGCCGCCCAGAGGAGGAAGCGGGTCCGCTCCACGAACAGCTCCTCGCTCTCCCGGCAGTACGCCTCCTCGAACCCAGGCAGCCGGGGCGCCTTGTTGGCGCGGTGGACGGGCCAGAGGCTCAATGCCCTATTTCTCCGCCCGCACCAGGATCGCCGTGGGAGGCGCCCCGAAGGCCTGGAAGGTGTGGACGCGGGAGAAGCCCGCCTCGGCCACCAGGCTCTCCAGGGCCTGGGAGTCGTAGAAGCGGAAGCGGCCGTCCTCCTCGAGCTCGATCAGCCGGCTCACCATGTTGGCGAAGTGGCGCAGCGCTTCGAGCTTGCGGCCGGCCCGGGCGTCCCCCTCCTCCCCCTGGCGGACGAGGATCTCCGCTCCTTCCGCGTAGAGCTTCGAAGGGTCGAAGTTCGGGCGGATCGAGGAGACGACCAGGGTGCCGCCTGGGCGCAGCAGCCGGTGCATCTCGCGCAGGCTCGCGAGCGGGTCGTAGAGGTACGGGAGGACGAGCGAAGAGCCGATCCGGTCGAAGCACCCGTCGGGCAAGTCGAGCGCGAGCGCCGGGGTCGCCTCGCCGAAGTGGAGGTGGCGGAAGCGGAGGTCCTTCGCGGTCCGGGCCGCGGAGACGCCGGAGCCCAGGTCCTCGGGCAGCGTCTGTCCCAGGAGGAAGCGGGCCGCGCGGCCGATCTCGAGGACGATCTCCACCTCCCGGTCGTCGAGGCCGTGGCAGAGCTCGCGCACCCGCGAGGCCGAGGCCGGCGTCCCCCGGAGGATGGCGTGGAGCTCCTTGCCGTACCGCTCGGCGAGCTTCCTCGCCGTGGCGTAGGCCAGCCCCTCCACGCGGTGGACCAGGCCTTCGATCCCGTGGAGCCGCCCGCCGAGGAAGTCGGCGATGGCCGCGAAGCGCGAGACCTCGAGGTCCGCCACCACTCCGTAGTGAAGCGGCGGCCGGACGCCCCGCTCCTCACACCAGGCGAGGACCTTCTCTTCCGTGCGGCGGACCGCCTCGGGCACGAGGTCGAGATACGTTACCGAGGCCGGGAGGGCGGCGGGTCCGCAAGAGTCCAGGAGAGAGACCAGGAGGTTGCCCGTGCCGCAGCCGAAATCCGCGACACGGTCGCCGGGCCGGGGATCCAGGAGCTCGACCTGCCGGGCGAGGAAGCGCGGGTACTCCGGGTGCTCCAGGAGGATGTCGTAGGCGACCTCGTCGCCGGGCGCCCCGAACAGGTGCTCCTTCCAAAACCCCTGGGCGTCCGCGAGCTCCATTTTCCGCACCCTCCCCCACTCCGCCTCGCTCTGGCGCCCGTAGCGCGCGAGGTTGGGCTCCCGGGCCGGCCGGTCGGCACCAAAGACGTGCTTCGAGACCGACTCGGAGACCAGCTTGAACAGCTCGATGGCCTCGGCCCCGCTCTTCAATACGTGGCCGGTCGCGCACTCGAAGATCTCCCGCACGCCGCCGCCGGGCGCGTCGAGCATCGCCCGTACCCGCGAACGGGTCACCCAGCAGTCGTAGGTCCCGAGGATCCAGGTCACGGGGGCTGCGATCCGGGAGAGGTCCCGCCGCGCGTCCTCGAGGAAGGCCATCCCCGACTCCAGAGCCTGACCATAGAGCGAGGAGCCGCGGATCGGCCGGCCATGGATCAGGATCGTCTCCGGCCCCTCGCGCCGTCGGTAGACGTCAAAGAGATCGAGCCCGGCCAGGTAGTTGCGGAGCACGTCCTGGGCGTCCGGGCAGCCGAAGGGGGCCACCCACAGGTCGACCGGCGCGTCTCGGGATTCGAGCACCACCTTGCGGGCCGGGATGGCCGAGAGCGAGAGGGAGACCAGGGCCCGTTTCGCCGGCCGGAAGCGGCGCTGCAGGTAGCGGAGCGACGCTTCGATATCCGCACCCAGATGGCCGAAGGTCCAGTCGTAGTAGGGCCGCCCTTCGGCCACCCGGCGCGGGTCCATGGTGCTCTCGCCCACGATGTGGCAGGCGTCGAAGCGCAGAGTCACGACCTTGCGGCCGTCGCGGTCCAGGTCGTCGATCACCGTGCGGGCGAGGAGGCCGAAGACCTCTTTTCTCTTGAGGATCGCGGGGGCGATGACCACGGCCACGTCCGGCCGCAGGCGTGGGTCCGAGGTGTCGAAGTTGGCGTCCACGAGGCCCGCGACCGTGCCTCCCATCCGGTTCTTGTAGCGGACCACCTCCACCCCGCTCGCCTCGCGGCCCTCCTTGCGGCGGACGAAGCCCGCCACCTTGCCGCCCAGGAAAGAGACCGTGCGGGTGAGCCGCGCCGTCAGCCCTCCGCGGGGGGTGTGGCGCTTCAGGTCCTTGAAGGTGTCGCGGTCCGGATCCCCCTCGTCGAAACGGAGGCCGGCGCGGAGGCTCCCCTCGTCCAGGGCCGTGACGTAGCGCACCGTGGCGCCGCCGACCTCGCGGCGCCTTCCGTCCACCTCCAGGACAAAAGCGGGCAGATGGGTGCCGGGCACCAGGGCCGACGCGCCGCCGAGGCGGACGGACGCTCCGCCCTCGCCCAGATCGATCACCGGCAACCGCAGCCGTCCCCCGGGAGCCCAGGGCGCGGAGAGGTCGCAGAAGGCGTTCTCGAGGCTCGCGCGCCGCTCCGTGCGCCGCTCGGTCAGATAGATCCGCTCCGGCATCAGGAGCGCCGGCCGCTCGCCGCCCGCGAGCACGATCCCCTCGAACGCGTAATGGAGCGGCGGGTCCGAAAACGCCAGGTGGAGCACCCGCGAAGACGGCGAGAGCGGGAGGTCCAGGCGCAGCGCGCCGCTCTCCCGCCCATGGCCGCGCTCCAGGGCCACGATCCGGCAGGCGAGGGGCTTGAAGCCGCGCCCCGGCTGGATGACCGTGACCGGCAGCCCCCGCTCGACCGCGCTCCGCAGGATCGCCTCGATCTCCGAGACCTCGCCCAGAGGCAGGAGGTTTCCCGGGATCAGGTCCCCCAGGGCGCGCTGGACACGCACAATCGCCTCGTCCATCTCGTAGAAACCGGCATGGCTCCGGAGGCGCGCCCGGTCGCGGGCCGAGACCTCCTCGAAGCGCACGCCCAGCCCCTCGTGGGTCGTGCGCACCACGCGGGCCGTGGTGCGGATGGGCTTGGGATCGGTGGGGATTTCGAGCGAAAGGCGGAGGCGGACGTCCTTCGGGACGGCGGTGGGGGTCCGGAGGAAGGCGCCGTCGGCCGAGAGGTCGGTCGCCTGGAGCGGGCGGCCGAGCTCCGGTCCCTCCAGGACCGTCACCGACGCCCACGTCCGTCGCCGGGGCGAGCGCCTCTCTTCGTTGGATTTCCTGCCGTCCCAGCAGGCGGGGGCCTTGAGGACCGGCGACTCCATGGGCAGCGTCGGATCACCTGCAATCGGATCACCTGCAATCATCGATTCCCTCCCGGCAGCGCTCGGATCAACGGACCGGCCGGGAGGGGTGGGAGAGTCAGGCGCCGCTCTCTCTACCCGTCCGCGAGGTCCGTGAGCCTTCCGCGGATCTCAACAAAATCGGAGTGGCAACGCAGGAAACCGTCGACGAGCTCCGGGTCGAAATGCGTCCCGCGATCGACGGCGATCCTGCGGACCGCCTCCTCGTGTGCAAAAGCTGCCTTGTAGGGCCGGCGGCTGGTGATCGTGTCGTAGGCGTCCGCGAGTGCGACGATGCGCGCCGCCAGGGGAATCTGTCGCTCAGAAAGCCCGCGCGGATATCCTGTGCCGTCCCAACGTTCGTGGTGACAGTAAGCAATTTCCATACCCATCGTGAGGAAGGTATGGCGGTCGTAGGCTTCGATGACCTTGCGGAGCGTGTCGCCGCCGATCGTGGGGTGGGTGCGCATGACGGCCATCTCTTCCGGCGCCAGCGGCCCGGGTTTCAAGAGGATGCCGTCGGGGATCCCCACCTTGCCGATGTCGTGGAGCGGGCTCGACTTGTAGATCTGGTCGACGAAGTCTTCCGTGACCGTCCCGAGAAGCTCCTGGGCCAGGCGTCTGCTGTAGGCCGCCATCCGCTCCAGGTGGTGGCCGGTGACGCTGTCGCGCGACTCGGCGAGCTTGGCCAAGGTCAGGAGGGCGATGTCCCGCGTCTGGCGGATCTCGACCGTCTGCTCCAGCACCATCCGCTCGAGGTTCTTCTGGTACTCCTCGTTCTGGCGGATGAGCCGGACCCGTTCGAGCGCCCGCTGGACCGTGGCGAGCAGGTCCTCGGCGTCGAAGGGCTTGACGATGTAGTCGTAAGCGCCCTCCCGCACGCACTGGCGTACGGTCTCTATCTGGTGGACCCCGGTGACCATCACCACCTGGATGGTCTCGTCCAGGGCCTTCAAGCGCTTCAAAAGCTCCACCCCGGAGAGTCCGGGCATCTCGATGTCCGAGAGCACCAGGCACGGCCGGGGCTCCTCGGCGGCCATCGCGAGCGCCTCGGCCGCGTCCCTCGCGGGCCGGCAATCCAGAGGGAGAGCGGCAAGGTGGGCAAGGAGGAGAGCCCGGATCGCGGGCTCGTCATCGACAACAACGACTCGTTCTCTCATGCGACGGGCTGGCCATCCCTCTGGAAGCGATCACATCCCGGGAGAGGGCCTCGACCAACTCGGCCGGGGAGGAGAGGCTTGGTTGGAGGAGGCCCTCTCCGCGGCACTTTACGGCGCTGAAACAGCTACAACAGTTGTAGATTATACAGAGGCGCGTAAGATTATCCAAGAATGAACCCCGATTCGAAGACCTCGCGCGCCGTGGTCCTCCTCCCGCTGGCCCTCCTCGCGGCGATGGTGGGGATCGGATTCGTCCTGGTCTACTACTTCTTCTTCCGCTCCACCATCTTCCGGATGTACCCGGCCGCGTCCGGCGTCTTGCAGTCGGTGTCGCCGTGGTCCACCTCCACCTTGCCGATCTTCGCCGCGGCGGCGAGCGCCCGCTCGGTCAGCCGCGCGTTCGAGCCGCCGATCGCGATCAACGCCCCGTTCATCTCGGCGCGCACGCGGTTCTTGCGGTTGTGGATGTCCTTTTCGATCACGTCGAGATACCGCTCGTAGCCGCCGTCCGCCGAATCCCCGTCCTGCATCGCCAGATGAGCGAGGAGGACCCACCCGGCGCTCTCGACGAGCTCCTCCTCCGCCTCCATCCACTGGTCGACCTTCTCGCGCTTCAGGGGCGACTCGGCCACGACCTTGGCGAACGCCCCCGCCTCCACGTGATTGACCAGGCTCCCCGCCCAGGCGTCGAGCTCCTGCGAAGACATCGCCTTGGGATCGGCGATCATCGTCGCGAGAATCCGGGCGTCGTGGTTGCCTGAATCCCACAGCTCCCGGGCGAGGGCGTGGTCCTTCTTGATCCGCTTGCGGATCTTTTCGAGGTCGGCGTAGCTGACCCCGTAGCTCTCCCGGGTGACCCCGTGCCTCTTGTAGGTCTTCCGGTTCTTCTCCGTCCCCAGCGATTCGAGCTCTTGAAGAATTTCGTGGCAGGTCATGGGGCCGGATTCTATCAGCGCCGCATCAACCGGAAGGCGAATTCCCGCCCCAGCCCCTGCACGTACGCGAGCCGGATTCAGAAAGAAGATCGGATCTCTGATCTGTCATCGGATCGCAAACCTATGGCAGGGCAGACGTTCCGATCTGGCAACCCCGGTCCGTAGAGACGTCCCAGTCGATCTACGACAACTTTCGGATACCACGGGGACGGCGGGACGTCTCCAACGGTCCGGCAATCGACACCCTGCCGGCGACACGTTCCCCGGGGGGATCAATACCGAACCCTGCCAGCATGTACCCGCGACCGAATGGGGAATCAATTCCGTTCCCATCCCGCAGCGGAAACAGAGGTGGTCTGCCGGCGAGAGAGACGTTCCGCCGCCCGTGGACACCGAACCGTCAGGGTTGATCGACTGGAACGTCTCTACGGACCGTTGGTGCGTGATCAGGAAGGTAAACCCTGCCGACCGGCAAAGCCTGGACATCCTGGGCGCCCTTGATTGCAACACACACGAACGATCCCGCGCCTCCCGGGAACGTTCGCGAGACATTGCGGAACGCTCTTGAGACGTTGCCGAGCGCTCCTGAGACGCTACGGAACGCTCCTGCGGGCCACGGGAGCGTTCCCGAGACATGCCGGAACGTTCCCGCGGGGCTCGGGAACGTTCCGGCATGTCTCAAGAGTGTTCCTGAATGTCTCACGAGCGTTCCGGCGTGTCTCATCCGCGGGCTTGCTACACGGCGGAACGCTCCGGCGTGTCTCAGGAGCGTTCCGCAATGTCTCTTCAGAGAGGCGTCGTGCTTCGTGAACCCCCGCGGGAGCCGCCGGAGCGCTGCGGTGTAGCTCATCCTCGTTACTGCGAAGCGCGGGAGCAAGGACTGCAAGGACACCAAGGACTGCAAGGACTCAAAGGACAATCAATTCGTCCCTGCGGTCCTTGGTGTCCTTGGTGTCCTTCTTCTTTCTACGGCCCGGCTTCCACCTTCCAAACCTCCGGCGCCTCATTCATACACCAGCTCCAGAGGTCCCGGTCAAACTCGGGAACGGTCTTTCCGAAGGCGGAGGCGCTGGCCTGGTCGGTCGTCTGGCCGGCGCGGAAGGCGTCCAGGAGGCGGTGGATGCCTTTCACTCCATAGCGGGCCTCGATGTAGTGGAAGGTCCACAGGCCCTCGTCGTAGCCGAGGACGGCCAGGGTGGGCGAGTAGCCGTCGAGCGCGGGCTCGAGCAGGGGGAAGGAGAGGAGGGTCCCTTTGATCTTGTAGCCGGGGATGGGATTCAGGCGTCCCTGGAGCATCTGGATGTGCTGGGCGAGCCCCTCGTGGAGCCAGCGGGGCGCCTGGTCGCCGGTGCGCTCGGCGATCATGGCGTGGGCGAGCTCGTGGGAGAGGAGCGCGACGAAGAAGGGCTCGTCGAAATTGGGGACCTCGCCCAGGGGGACGCGGATCTTGCCGTCGTAGAGGCCCAGGATCTCCAGGAAGGGCGAGTAGCCCGCCCGGAAATCCTGGAAGGGGAGGAGGTGCACCTCGGTCACCTTGGAGGAGGTGAGCGGAATCCACTTCTGCAGGCGCTTGCGCTCGGCTTCGAGGACGGCGGCGGCCTCCTCGGCGAACTTGCGGCCGCGGCCGGGGGGGAGGCGGATGTCGAAGTGGGCGGTCTTGAAGCTCTCGGAGGAGAGGGCGAGGCGCTTTTCCATCTGATAGCGGCGGATGCGCAGGTCGTCCGTCTCGAAGGGGAGCTGGGAGTCGGCCTTGGAGACGAGGCGGATGGCCACGTCGTGGTGGCCGGCGCTCGCGAGGAGGTCGGCGAGTTGGTAGAGGGTCGCGGGGTCGGTGCGCCGCTCGACGGTGTTCTCCTTGGCGAGGCGGATGAGCAGGTCCCGCGCCTCGGGCTCGCGGGCCGTGCGGCGGAGCGCCTCGGCGCGGAGGCGGACGAGGTCGGGCGGGAGGCTCGCCAGATCCCGGGCGAGGTTGTCGGTCAACGTGAGGAGGTCCGCCCAGCGGTTGCGGGACGCCAGGGCCTCGGAGGTCTCCTTCACCTGCCGGCGCAGGGACGGCTGGGCGAGCGCGCCCGGCGTGCGCGCGGCCTTGATCAGGGCCGGGAAGCGCTCGAGGGAGCTCTCCTCCTCGGCCCGCTCCCAGACGACGGCGTCGTCGACCGGAGTCCCCTGGGGGGCGAGCTCGCAGCCGCCGGGCACCGCGAGGCGGGCGGAGCCGCGGGTCAGCCGGAGCGCTTCGCCCAGGAGGCGGGCCTCGAAGCCGGCCGGCAGGGCGATCGCCCGCCGGGACATGCCCTCACACCGGACCGTGGGCTCGACGGGCGAATCGAGCTGGACCATGGAGCGGATGCCCGACTCTTCGAGCAGCGACACCAGGAGAGGATCGCGGAGGAGGTCGCCCCGGGACATGGGCTGGAGCCGCCACGAGGTCCGCAGGTGGTCTCCGCCCTGGAGGGTCTGGTCGTCCACCACGGCGACCTGCGAGAGCATGGCGTAGGTATCCCCCCGGCGCGCTCCGAGCTCCTGGAGCTGGTCCAGGAAGTCTTTGGCGTGCTTGTGGAAGCCCAGAAGGAGGAAGGCCTGGGCCGATTCGGAGAGCAGCCCCTCGAAGGGCACGCCCACGTCCAGGGCCCGCTCGTAGGCGAGCGCCGTGGCGATCTCGTCCAGGCGGAGGAAGCCCAGGCGGGCGCGCAGCAGCTCGGCCAGAGGGATCTCTCCGGGGGAAGGGAAGGTCTTGAGGATCGCCTCGGCGCCGCGCAGGTCCATGCCCCCGAGGAGGATCTGGGCCTTCCAGAGCCGGGCGACCTGGCCGGGGACCCCCTTGTCCCGGGTGGCCGTGGAGGCGAAGGGCCACTCCCCCGAGCGCGTGAGCTCGCGCCGGAGCGGCAGGAGGGAGCGGAGCTCCGTCATCTTCCCCTCTTCCTCCGGGCCGGAAGCCGCCCCTTCCCGGTTCAGGAACCGGGGCGCCAGGAGGGCCGTCACGGTCCCGATCAGCAGGAGGGCGCCGGTGACCGCGAGGATGGCCCCCAGGGGACGGAGCCGCCGCGCCCCGATCGCTCCGGCCAGGCAGAGGATCGAGAGGACCGCGGCGGTGAGCACGACCGGCGACAATAGGCCCTCCGAAGGCTGCGGCTCCTCCTCCTCCGCGAGCAGCGCGCCGACGTCCGGCGCGACGGCCCAGGCCGGGGAGGGCTCGGCGGAGATCCGGAGGGAGTCGATCTTCCAGGCGCCCTTCTCCTCCACCATCTCGACCAGCAGCGTGTCGTCCACGCCGGACGGGAGCTCCAGGGTGAACACGGCCGCGTTTTCCGAGAGCTCCGGATCGGCGGCCTGGAGCTCCCAGCGCGCTCCGGAGGGGTCTCCCGCCCGGACCTCGATCTCCTCCAAGGCGGCCTCGCGGCCGAGCGCGCGCAGAGGCGACCCGCTCGCGAGGTGATCCCACCAGGCCCCGGGGCCGCGGTCCAGATACTGGGCGGCGAGGAGGACCGCCTGCCGCTCCGCCTCGGTCAGCGGGCGCGGTCCCTGAAATGTCTGGGCGCGAGCCGACACAACCGGGAAGAAGGCCAGGGACAGGACGATGAATCTAAAGATCGCTCGATTGTTCAAAAGCGCAAACTCCGCATTCGTATGGAAGCTTCGAAAGGCTTCCTGGCCCCTGGCGTCAAAAGCTCGTCGGAAAAGCAGGGGTGATTATATAATTGGTTCACTCCAGCCAGACTTCGGGACAGCTCGCGTCGTGCGGCTGCTGAAAGTGCTCTTGGTTGCCTGAGGAGGTCGATGCTGACTCTTCGCCGGAAAAACCCGTCTCACGCGCTCGCGCTCTGGACTCTCGCCGTCCTCCTGGGCGGTAGCCTGGGGTGCGGGTTGACGGAGCCGCCGCCGGACTCGAAACCCCTGGCCAAGGGCCAGGAGGCCGCCGACCGCGTGCGGGGTACCGTGGAGCGGACGGAAGCGTGGAAGAGGAGGGACGAGCCGGCGCCGGCGGCCCTCCCGCGGAAGTCGCCCGAGCAGCTCGCCCGCGAGCAGCGGGAGTGGGAGAAACGCCAGAAGATCGCGGCCGAGAAGGAGGCCGCGCACCAGGCCGCCCTGGAGCAGTGGCGCCGCGACCGGGCGAAGCGGGAGGAGACCGTGTCCACGCAGAAGGTCGGCAAGGTGGGCGGCGAGCCGGTCTCGGCCGAGGCCATGAAGACGTGGCACGCCGCCTACGCGCCCAAGGCCGCGCCCGTCCGCGCCGACCTCGCCCGCTATCTCCCCGTGGCCCGGAGGGCCGACCTCGACACCCAGGAGGTCTGCCGGAGCCTCCTGGACTCGACGACCGCCCTGCTCGAAGACGGCACCGCCCTGGACGCCCCGGACCGGAAGGTGGGCCGCACGCTCGAGTCCGCCTACCAGGAGCTCCAGGGAGCGGCCGAGGCCTGTCTCGCCGCCAATCCGCTCGAAGCCCACTTCCGTCTGCGGGACGGCGAGGCCGCCCTTGCGCGCGCCGCCTCCCTGCTCAAGGCCTATTCGCTCCGACCCTGAATTTCGAATGAGGATGGACCGCATGAAACCGACGACGCTCCCTTCCCTTGCCGCGGCGGCCCTCGCCCTGGCCCTCGCGGGCTGCGACAGCGAGATCTACAAGAAGCTCACGACCGCGCCGCAGGAGACCTCGGCCCCCGCCGACGCCGTGGCCCTCATCCGGCACAACGAGCAGCGCTGCCTGAGCATCGCCCGGGGAGCCGCCAACTACTTCGGCCTGAGCGCCACCGCCAGCTCGTGGAACGACTACATCTACACCCAGCGCAAGGACGTCATCGCCTCGTTCGCCACCCAGGCGATCCTCGAGCAGGACCTGATGCCCGAGGTCGAAGCCTCGGCCACGTCGGAGGAAGAGGAGGCCATCACCAACCTCTTCGCGGCCCAGCAGCACCTGTGTGTGAGCGCGGTTCAGGCGCCCGCGGACCTCGGGCAATATGACGCCCTGATCGCCGGGGCCGTCTACGGGTATGACGCCGCCGACCAGGTCGTCGAGAACGTGATCGACGTCACCCTGACCGAGCAACGGCTCGCGGTGGACCGGTACCGGCCCAGGGTGGACGAGATGATCGCCCAGGAGCAGCGCTCCTACGACAAGGCCATGGGCTGGAGGTCGCCGACCCAATCCTCGGGCGCCACGGCCGAGTTGGAGAGGAGGGCCTACGAAGCCCACCAGAGGGAGATCGAGGAGCGCGAAAAAAAACAGCAGGCGATCCTGGAGCAGTGGAGGAAGGAGCGCGGCGCCACCCGGAAGCCCGAGCCGGCGCAGTTGAGCTCCAAGCGGGAGACGCCGGAGCAGCGCATGCGGGTCTGGCACGCCTCCTATCTCGAAAAGGCCGCGCCGACCAAGGCCGCCCTCGCCCGCTATCTCGCCCTCCGCGACAAGCTGGACCCCAACGTCGAGCCGGTCTGCACGGAGCTTCGAGCGGCGGCCGAGGCGGCCCTGGCGGACCCGGTGATCTTCAACTCGCCGAGCACGCGCGTGAACTACGCCCTGAAAGAGGCATTCCAGGAGTTCCGGGCGGCGGCCAAGGCGTGCGAGAACACCCTCCCGGTCGAAGCCGGCTACCGCCTGACCGCGGGCCAGCAGGCCCTCGGGCGCGCCGCGGCGGGCCTGCGCGACTTCTCGCTCGCGCCGTAGGAGGCAAGCAGCGTGGAAAAGACCTGCTCCTGTAGGGGCGGCCCTTTGTGGCCGCCCTGCTTGCT
>DATHUD010000788.1:0-24069 GCA_035462575.1 Thermoanaerobaculia bacterium
CGCGCGGAGGAGGTCGGCGTCACGCTCCGCTGGGGGGTGAAGGCCCTCGGCCTCGGCTCCGGCGGGATCGAGACCGATCAGGGCCCCTTCCCGGCCCGCTTTCTCGTGGGGGCGGACGGCCTCCGCTCGCACGTCCGCCGCTGGGCGGGGCTCGACGGCCCGGAGAGCGATCTCCGGCGCTTCGGAGTCCGGCGCCACTTCGCGATCCCCCCGTGGAGCGACTTCGTCGAGGTCTACTGGGGACCGGCCTCCGAGGCGTATGTCACGCCCGTCGCTCCCGATCAGGTGGGGGTCGCCTTCCTCTGGAGCGAAGGCAAGGGCGGATTCGAGGATCACCTCGCGAGCTTCCCCACGCTCCGCGCCCGCCTCGAAGGCGCCCCCATCGCCTCCACCGACCGCGGAACCGGCCCTCTCCACCAGCGGGTCCGGTCGGTCGTCCAGGGAAACCTGGCCCTGGTGGGAGACGCCGCCGGGTATCTGGACGCCATCACCGGCGAGGGGCTGGCCGTGGCGCTCCACGAGTCCGCGGCACTGGTCGCGGCCCTCGTTTCGGGGGATCTCCACCGCTACCAGGCCGCCCACCGGCGGATCAACCGCCTCCCGAACGCCATGACCTCCCTCGTGCTCGCCCTGGAGCGCCGCCCGGGATTGCGGCGGCGGGCCATCCGCGCCCTCGCGGCCGAGCCGGCGATCTTTTCCAGGCTGCTGGGCATTCACGCACGGACGCTCCCGCCCCGGCGGTTGGGTCTCGGGAGCCTGCGTCTAGCCTGGCGGCTGCTGGTGGTTTAGCGCGCGGAATGCCCGACGGCCCCCAGCCGTTATCCCCTTGTGCGGGCCTTTCCGCCCGCAATCCCCTACAATCGTAGGTTCTGATGAAGATGAAGAAGCACGACCGCTCCGCCAAGACCAGCCACGACTGGGCCTCCTTCACCGCCGTTGAACGGCCGGTCGAGCGGTTCTCCCCTCACGGCCGGCACCGGCTGGCCCTCGCGTACGCCAACACGTACCACGTGGGGATGTCGAGCCTGGGCTACCAGCGCGTTCACGAGTTGGTTCACGCCCGGGAGGACTGGTCGTGCGAGCGGTTCTTCACGGACGGCTTCGGGATGCCCCTCTCCGTCGAGACCGGTCGGCCGCTGGACGAGTTCCGCTGCGTCACCTTCTCGGTCTCCTTCGAGGAGGACTACGTCAACCTCCTCCAGATGCTCGACCGGGCCCGCATCCCGCTGCGGCGGAAGGACCGGAACCCCTGGGATCCGGTGATCCTGATGGGCGGCTCCTGCGCCTCGATCAACCCGTTGCCGATGTCGGAGTTCATCGACGTCTTCGCCATGGGCGCGGCCGAAAACGTCCTGCCCGCCCTCCAGGCCGCCCTGGAAGAGGTGGAGGATCGCGAGGCGGTCATCGAGCGCCTCGCCGCCCAGGACGGCTTCTACGTCCCCGCCTTCCACCATCCGGAAGAGGACGGGGAGCTTCCCAAGATCAACAAGCTGGAGCTCTCCGAAGAGCAGATGAAGCAGCCGGGGTTCCTGCCGACCACGGCGATCGTCACCCCGAAGACCGAGTTTTCCGAGAAGTTCCTGATAGAGATGTCCCGCGGCTGCCCCGAAAAGTGCCGCTACTGCTGGGCCACTTTCGGCATGGGCCGCTTCCGCTGGCACCCGACCGAGTACATCCTGGGCTCGCTCGAGCGCGCCCGGCCGGTCACCAACCAGCTCGGCTTCGTGGCCACTGCCGTAGGCGACCATCCGGACATCGAGCTGATCCTGCGCGAAGCCAACCGGCTCGGCTTCCGCACCTCGGTCTCCTCGATCCGCATCCCGGCGGTGACCGACGGCGTGCTCGAAGCGCTCCACGCCTCGGGCGACCGCTCGATCACGCTCGCCCCCGAGACCGGCACGGACGAGCTGCGGGTGAAGATGGGCAAGCCCATCAAGAACGAGTTCCTCCTCCAGAAGATCCGCCTGATCTTCGAGAGCGGCTTCACCCAACTCAAGCTCTACTTCATCGTGGGCCTGCCCGACGAAACCATGGAAGACGTCCAGGGCATCCTCGACTTGGCCGCCAAGGCGCGGGCCATCATGCTCGACGTGGCGTCGAAGACCGGGGTGATCGGCAACATCCACCTGGGCGTGAACGTCCTCGTGCCCAAGCCCTACACCCCTTGGCAGCGCGAGCCCATGGACGACGAGAAGAGCCTCAAAGAGAAGCTCTCGCTCTTGAAAAAAGGTGTCGCCCGCATGCCCAACGTTTCGATGGGATCGGTCTCGGTCCGCCAGGGGATCTGGCAGACCTACATCAGCAAGGCCGGGAGCGACGCCGCGGACGCGATCGAAGCCGCCGCCCGCGGCGAGTCCGTGAGCTCCATCCTTCACCGCTTCCAGCCGCAGATCCACCCGGAGGTCTACAACCGCCTCGAAGGCGACCTCCGGTGGCATTTCATGCGGCAGGCGTAAGACTCACCGGTACGTCCGCCTCTCCTTGTCCGACATCGAGCGGTCGATCGACAGGCTGCCGCTCCCCTTGATCAGGATGGCGAGCGCCATGCCGATCGCCAGGAGGTGGTACTCGTAGCCCTCACCCTTCTGGTTGCCATACCAGTTCATGAAGAAGCCGTTCGGCAGGTGGACCATGAAGATCGCGCCCAGCATCACGCAGAGGACCCCGAAGGCGCTGAGCCGGCCCAGGAAGCCGGTGATCAATGAGATCGCGCCGAAGGACTCGACGAGGATCACCAGGAAGGCCACCACCGCCGGCAAGCCCATCTGAGAGGTGAAGAACTGCAACGTGCCCGCGAAGCCGTTCCCTCCGAACCAACCCAGCAGCTTCTGAGCCCCGTGGGGGAACATCACGAGCCCCAGCGTGAGCCGCACGATCAGCATCCCCACATCTTCGTCCGTCTGCATCAACTTCTTGAGCATCGGATCCCCTCCTTGATGGTTGATTCCACCCGGGATTGTCGCACGGCTACGCCTTGGACGCCCCTTCCACGCGAATCCGGGCGTCCAGCGCCACGGCGCTCGCCCGGTCGGGGCCGGCGAGGAACGGGTTGACGTCCAGCTCGCGGACCCGCGGGTGGCGCTGGGCGAGCTGCGCGAGGCGCAGCAGCACCTCGGCCAGGAGGTCGAGATCCGCCCCGGCCTCGCCGCGCACTCCTTCGAGCAGCTTGAAGCCGCGGATGCCCGCGATCACGTCCCGCGCCTCGATGGCTTCGAGCGGCGGCACCGCGAAGCGGACGTCCTGGAACACCTCCACGTACTTGCCGCCTAGGCCGAACATCAGGAGCGGCCCGAAGCGCGGGTCCGTCGTGATGCCGAAGATCACCTCGTGTCCCCCGCGCACCATCTTCTGCACGAGGAAGCCCTCCACCCGGTGCCCCGCCTCTTCCACCCGGGAGGTCATCTCGGAGAGGGCACCGCTGAGCTCGCCGTCGTCCCGCAGATCGATCCGCACCGCGCCCACGTCGCTCTTGTGGACGAGGTCCGGCGCGATCGCCTTCAGCACCACGGGGTAGCCGATCTCCCGGGCGGCCGCCAGGGCCGCGTCTTTGTCCCGTGCCACCTTCCAGGCAGCGAGCGGGATGCCGTAGAGGTCCAGCACCTCGAACGTGGAGGCCGGATCGAGGTACCCGTCCGGCGTGCGGTCGAGGATCTCCGCCACGGCCCGGTCGTCTGTCGCGAACTCGGGGACGGCCCCCTCGGCCGGCCGCCGCCGCCACGCCGCGTAGCGGGCGAGCATGAACAGGGCCCGCGCCGCCGACTCCGGAAAGCGGTAGACCGGGGGCAGGTCCCGCGCCTCCTTGACCGACTCGTAGAACTCGTCCGTTGCCATCATCACCGCGAGCACGGGCTTGGACCGCCCCCGCGCCACCGCCCCGGCCGCCTCGATGATGTCGATCGGGTTCGAAAGCAGCGGCGTCACGTTGATCACCAGGGCCATGTCCACCCCGGGGTCGTCCAGCACCCGGGCGAGCGTCCTGGAGTAGGAGTCGGCCGTGGCCGAGGCGATCATGTCCACGGGATTGGCCACGCTCGCCTCGGCCGGCAGGAAGCTCCGCAGCTCCTCGCGGGTCGCATCCGCCAGCTCGGCCATCTGGAGCCCCAGGTTCACGCAGGCGTCCGTGGCCATGATGGCGGGGCCTCCGGCGTTGGTCACGATCGCCACCCGGTTCCCCTCGGGAAGCGGGCAGCGGTCGAGCGCCCGGGCCACGTCGAACAGCTCCTCGATGGTGTTCGCCCGGAGCACGCCGCACTGGTCGAGGAACGCCGACACGGTCACGTCCGTCCCCGCGATCGCTCCGGTGTGGCTGGAGGCCGCGCGCGCCCCCTCGGCCGTGCGGCCGGACTTCACGAGCAGGATCGGCTTCTTGCGCGTCACCCGCTTCGCGATCTCCGTGAAGCGCCGGGGGTTTCCGAACGACTCCAGGTACATGCAGATCACCCGCGTCTCCGGGTCGTCCTCCCAGTGCACGAGGAGATCGTTGCCCGAAACGTCCGCCTTGTTCCCCATGGAGACGAACTGGGTGAGGCCGATCCCCAGATCCTGGGCCACGTTCAAAATCGCGACCCCGAGTGCCCCCGACTGGCTGACGAACCCGATCGACCCCGCCCGCGCCGGGGTGGGGGCGAACGTGGCGTTCAGGCTCACCTCCGCCTCCGTGTTGATCACCCCCATGCAGTTCGGGCCGATCATGCGGACGCCCGCCGCGCGAACCGTCTCGCGCAGGATCTTTTCGAGCCGCGCCCCCTCCTCGCCGGTCTCCGAAAAGCCCGCGGTGATCACCACGAGCCCCTTCACCCCCTTGGCGATGCACTCCTCCACCACTCCCTGCACCAGCCTGCGCGGCACCATCACCACCGCCAGGTCCACCGCATCGGGGATGGCCGCGAGGGACGGATAGCACTTGAGCGAGTGGATCACCCGCGCCTGCGGGTTGACGGGGAAGATCGCGCCGTTGAACTCGCTCGCGATGAGGTTGTGCAGCAGCGCAAACCCGATCGAGTCCCGCCGCCGCGAAGCGCCGACTACGGCGATCGCGCGGGGCGAAAAGATCGGATCGAGGGCCCGGGTCACGGGCGAGGTCTGGGTCTCGGGTTCGTCGACGATCATGGCAGGGTCAACCATATCGGGTCCCCGCGACCCGAGGAAGGCCCCGTCTGAAGTTCAGTCCACAAAGAACTTTCTCTCCAGTTCCCGTTCCGTGTAGACTCCCCGCGTCGTCTCCAGGCGTGAAATCAAGCGCGGACTGTCGTCCGGATTGGGGTGCTATGCACGAAGACCAAGAACCCGCCACGCTGACAGTCACAGAGTTCGTGAAGCTTGCAGGGGACCGTGGTGTCAGGCTGTGGACCTTTATCAAGCAGGGAAGGACGGTGATCACGAGCGGGGTGCGAATGTACACCCTTCCTGAGTTACGGCGCGGGTACTTACCGGCGGCGCTCCTGGAGAGCCTCTGTAATCGCTTTTCCCTACCCTACCAGGACTTCACGCTCGACCCGAGGGAAGAGGACTAGGCGGCCAGGACCAGATGGGCTTCCACTTGGGCGAGGGACCGAGGCTCCGGAAGGCGAGGAGCCCCGCTCGCCCGCTCGAACATCTCCCAGTATTTATCCGGGGCTTTGCCGAAGTCGGCAAAGGGTTGATGGCCTGCTTCGACATCGAGCGTCATCTGCACCTGGATCTGCTCCATCAACTCTCCCGGCAAATCCTCCAACTCCTCCGCGCAGCTCACGAAGTCGTATTCGAGGCACTGCGCGACCCAGAGCCCATTCTGCCTGAAGACGACCGCGTTGATCGTAATCCTGTCCATACGCTCCTCCCGGCCCGCCTGCCGGTCATCCGACGGCATTCTGTTCGGGAACCAATTCTATCTCAGAATGCCGGGCGAGGGTAGCTCAGCCCCGAACCACCCGGCACGGATTGCCCACAGCGACCACGCCGGGCGGCAGGTCCCGGACCACCACGCTCCCGGCCCCCACCACGGTGTTCGCCCCGACCGTCACGCCGGGGCAGAGGATGGCGCCCCCTCCGATCCAGGCGTTGTCCCCCACGGTCACCGGCAGCGCGAATTCGAGACCGGACCGCCGGGTCTCGGAGTCCGTCGGGTGCCCCGCCGTGTAGATCTGGACGGATGGCCCGATCTGCACGTCGTCGCCGATCGTGATCCGGTTGCAGTCCAGAAACACGCAGTCGTAGTTCACGAAGACGTTGCGCCCGATCTGGATGTTGTAGCCGTAATCGCACCGGAACGAGGGCTTGAGGACCGACCCTTCCCCGAGCCGGCCGAACAGCTCTTTCAAGAGCACCAGCCTTCCATCCGCATCCTCGGCTCTCATCGCGTTGAACCGGTAGAGGAGATCCTGAGCGCGCAGGTGTTCGGCAGCGAGCTCCGGATCGGTTGCCCGGTAGAGCTCGCCCGCGAGCATTTTTTCCTTCTCGGTCGTAGCCATGGCGGCGGCCGCCTTTTTATTTCGGTGGGAAGCGGTGTGGACTCACACCGACGATTGCGGCTCTCGAATCTCCATGCTCCTGATCAAGCCGTCCTCGATTACATAGACGTGCTGGACCCTATGATCCACGAGGACATTTCCTTCCAGATCCCGAACGACTGCATGGACATCGACGACGGTTCGTCCGCTCTCATCGGTTGTGAAGCCACGCGGCTCAACGTGCGGATCGATCATCCCCCACTGGCGGGTCCAGTAGTCGCGAACACCGCTATGACCGTAGACACGTCCGCCTTCCATACCGTTCGGCCAGTCGACATCGGGGTGCATCAGCGAGAGGGCGGTGTCGATGTCGCGAGCGTTGAAGACTTCGTAGGCTTTGGTGAGGAGATCGCGGTCTGTCATAGTTGTGGGTTTCTCCAAAAGCTCGGTGAACACGACCTTATCCACGTGTGCTGACAGAGTCTCGCAGCTCAATTGGCTTTCCAGTGATCTCCGCGTAGAGGACGTCGGGGTCGAGATCAGCGCCGTTCGGCCAGCAGATTGTGCCTGTTTCAGGATCTACCCTGACCCTTGATACCTCTTCTGGATCTCGGAGGGGCTCAAAGACTCCCTTGAACTCGACTAGCATTCCAAGATCGATTTCACCGTCTACTCCATCTTCAAACCGAAGATAAAGCCGATGGCCTCCGGCAGCACGAGCTTCGACGATGTCTCTCAGCATGATTCTTACTCCAGGGGAGCAATTGGCTCAAGCGACTCTTGTCTCCGAGCACGCTCCCAGTCTTTCATGAGCTCTTCCTGATGAATGGACGCCCACTCGATGACCAGGCCCAACACTCTGGGCGAAAGCTTGCCGACCAAGACGGCGAGCGACCCGATGTCAAGGATTGCCTTCTGCTCGCCATAGCGAACGTGAAAATGTGGAGGAGGGTGATCGTTGTAGTACATCAGGACGATGATTCCAAAGAATCGGCTGATCTCGGGCACCCGTCAGCTCCTAGTCTTCAGGTTTGGTGTCGTTCCCATCCTAACTCACAACCCCGGCGCCTTCGGCGCCAGCACACTGAGTCTATCCTCCGCCAACCGCACCCGCATCGGCAACGTCTCCTGGCAGAGATCCCCGTCGATCTGTGCCGCCACCCCTTCGGGGCCTCCGATCGAGACCTCCTTCACGCGGCGGACGATCACGTCCTTTCTGTTCACGTGGGCGGACCCGCGCAGCAAGTCCAGGGCGAAGGAGAAGGTGGCGAGGCGGCCGGTGCCTCGGAAGGCGATCAGCTCCAGGAAGCCGCTGTCCGGCTGGGCTTCGGGGGCGATGCGGAAGGGGCCGCCGTAGAAGGGGATGTTCGAGACGGCGGCGAAGGAGGCTTCGAGGCTTTCGCCGTCCACGACGATTTCCAAGGGCAGGTACCGGTAGCTCCACCATTGGAGGAGGCTGTGGGTGACGATCCACGGCTTTCCGAAGCGCCACTTGAGACGGGTGTCCAGGGTGGCCAGGACGGCGGCGTCGAGGCCGGCCGAGGCCATCATGAGGAAGGGGGTCTCTCCGGCGATTCCGACGTCGATCGACCTTGCGGGGACCTCGCCCAGGACGGCGGCGGCGGCGACGGGGTCTCGCGGGAGGCCGAGGGCCAGGGCGAGGAGGTTCGCGGTGCCTCCGGGAAGGACTCCGAGCGTCACCGGCGTTCCCAGGAGACCGGCCGCCACCTCGCGGGCGGTGCCGTCTCCCCCGTAGGCGAAGACGACCTCGAAGGCTCCCGACCCGGCGCGCTCGCGGGCCAGCTCTTCGGCCTGGCCGGGGTAGGCCGTGGGCGCGGGCTCGAGGTCGAAGCCTCCGAGGCGGAGGTTGGCCATGATGGCGTCGAGCGTCTGAGCGTGACGCTGGCGCCCCGAGGTGGGGTTGTAGATCAGGGCCGCGCGGCGCATGGCCTGAGCGCTCGGGTCAGAACAGCGTTCCAGTGGTGCCCGGCCGGAACGGGTATCCGAGGTGCTGGTAGGCGCGGCGGGTGGCGACCCGGCCCCGGGAGGTCCTCTGGAGGAAGCCTTCCTGGATGAGGTAGGGCTCGTAGAGGTCCTCGATGGTGCCCGAGTCTTCGCCCACGGCCACGGCGAGCGCCTTGATGCCGGCGGGGCCGCCGTCGTAGTGCTCGATCAGCGTCCCCAGGATCTTTCGGTCGACGTCGTCGAAGCCGTACTCGTCGACCTCCAGGAGGTTGAGAGCTTTCTGGGCGACGGCCAGGTCGATCTGGTCCGCCCGGTCGACCTGGGCGAAGTCGCGCACCCGGCGGAGCAGGCGGTTGGCAATTCGGGGGGTGCCCCGGCTGCGGCGCGCGATCTCCTTGGCCCCGTCCGCATCGATGGGGACGCCCAGGAGGCGGGCCGAGCGCTCGACGATGAGCGTGAGCTCCTCGGGCCGGTAGAAGTCGAGCCGGTGGACGATGCCGAAGCGGGCGCGCAGCGGCGCGCTCACGAGGCCCGCCCGGGTGGTGGCGCCCACGAGGGTGAAGCGGGGGAGATCGATCTTGACCGTACGCGCGGCCGGCCCCTGGCCGATCACGAGGTCGAGCCGGTAGTCCTCCAGGGCCGGGTAGAGGATCTCCTCGACCGTGGGCCCCAGGCGGTGGATCTCGTCGATGAACAGGACCTCGCCCGGATCCATGTTGGTGAGGATGGCCGCGAGGTCCCCGGCGCGCTCCAGGACCGGCCCGGCGGTGATCCGCAGGGGCGCGCCCATCTCGCTCGCGATGATGTGGGCGAGCGTCGTCTTGCCCAGGCCCGGAGGGCCGAAGAGAAGGACGTGATCCAGGCTCTCCCGCCGCTCCCGCGCCGCCCGGATGAAGACCCGGAGGTTGTCGATGATCTTTTTCTGGCCGATGTACTCGTCGATCCGCTGGGGGCGGAGCGTCGGCTCGACTCCAAGATCCTCAGGGTCGGGAGCCGGGGAGAGGATGCGGTCCTCGGCGAACATGGGGGCATTCTAGAGGAATCCTCAGCTCCGATGAGGATTCCTCAGCCCCGAGGTGGAGAAGCCCGCCCGCCCGGCCCTCACCCCCGGCCCCTCTCCCACCACCCCATGCCCCCTCCCTGGGAGAGGGGAGAAAAGCCATCCTTCTTCGAGCTCCCTCCTCTCCCAGGGAGGGGGTCGGCGTGGTGGGAGAGGAGGGCCGGGGAGGTGAGGGCCGGGGCGGGGGCGCCGCCGCCTACGCCCGCGACAGCCGCCCCAGGCTCGCCCGGAGCAGATCGTGGAAGGCGGCTTCGGGCTTTTCCTTGCGGGCTTCGGCCACGGCGCGCTCGGCCTGGACGCTCTTGTAGCCAAGGTTGACCAGGGCGGAGACGACGTCCTGGTCGGCCGGGGCGGCGGCCGCGGCGGTTTCGGGGAGCTCGGCGGCGAGCTCGCGCATCTTGTCGCGCAGCTCCAGGATCATCCGCTCGGCCGTCTTCTTGCCGACGCCCGGGATGGTGCCGAGGCGCCCGAGGTCGCCGGTAGCCAGGGCGGTCAGGAGGTCTTCCGGCGGCATGCCGGAGAGGATGACGCGGGCGAGGCGGGGGCCGATGCCGGTGACGCCGATGAGCTTTTCGAAGAGGAGCTTTTCGCGCTCGGTCCAGAAGCCGAAGAGCGCGATGCCGTCCTCCCGCAGGTGGGTGTGGATGTAGAGGGCGACGCCGGAGGTCCCCCGCTTCTCGATCTCGTAGTAGGTCGAGAGGGGGATATGGACCTCGTAGCCCACGCCCTGGACGTCCAGCAGCAGGCGGTCGGGAGCCGTCTTCAAGAGGTTCCCTTGGAGATAACCGATCATGGGGGGTGGATTGTAGCGCGGGGGCGGCCCGGGCGGGGCCGCCCCGAAGGGAAAGATCAGCCCTGCTGCGGCTGGGCCTGCTCCGGATCGAGGCCGAGCTGCTGCAGAAGATCCCGGTCGTAGCTCACACCCAGCTCGCGGCGGCGCTGCTCGATGAGCGCGGCCTGGAAGCGGGAGAGCTTCTCCTGCTGGAGCCGCTCGCGGGTCGGGGTCTTGGCGGTGGCGAACTCCTTGGGGTCATACGCCTTGCGCTCGACGACCTGGAAGACGACGGCCCCCTGGGTGTCGCCCACGGGGCCGCCGATCTGGCCGGGCTTGAGCTTCATGACGGCCTTGGCCAGCTCGGGGTTCAGGCCGAGCCCCTGGATCATGCCCTGGGCGGTGAACTCGCCGCTGTCCTTGACCTCGGTGCCGAGCTCGGCGGCCACCTGCTCCAGGGTCTTGCCGGCGGCCATCTCCTTGCGCGCCTGCTCGAGCCGGTCGAGGACCATCTTCTGCTGCTTCTGCCGGCCGACGGTCAGGCGCACCCGGGGCTCGACGTCCTTGAGCTCGGCCGTCCTGGGCTCCAGCACGCTCTGCACGGTGAGGACGGCCCAGCCGCGCGGGAGCTGGATGGGGTCGGAGACCTCGCCCTGCTTCAGGGCGAAGGCCGCCTGGTTGAAGGGGGCGAAGCGGCCCACGCCGGGGACGGGGTCCTGCTCGCCGAACTTGGGGGTGGTGGCCAAGGTGGCGGCGGGGAACTCCTTGGCGATCGCCTGCAGGGTCTCCGCGTTCTTGGTCCCTTCCTTTTCGAGGCGCTCGGCGATCTCCTTGGCCTGGGTCTCGGCGAGCGACTGGACCCGCTCGGCAGCCACGCGGCCGCGGATCTGCTCCTTGACCTCGGCGAGCGGCTGCGTGCCGCCGGCGGTCTTCTCGCTGACCTCGATCAGGTGGTAGCCGGCGTCGGTCTTGACCGGGCCGACGAGCTTGCCCGGCTCGGCGTTGAAGGCGGCCTGCTCGAACTCAGGGAGCATCTGGCCGCGGCCGAACACGCCCAGGTCGCCGCCGCTGTCCTTGGAGGCCGGATCGTCGGAGTACTCCTTGGCGACGGCGGCCCAGTCCCCTCCGGCGAGCTTCGTCCGGGCCTCTTCGATCCGCTGGCGGGCCTGCTCGTCCGTGCGCTGGTCAGTGACCGTGACGAGGATGTGCCGGGCGCGCACCTGCTCCTGGCGGGTGAACTCGGCCTTGTGGGCGTCGTAGTAGGCCTCAAGATCCTGGTCGGTGAGCTTCAACTGCTCGGCGAGCTTGGCGGGCTCCACGAGGAAGTAAGCCACCTCGCGTTGCGCGGGCAGCTTGAATTCGTCCTTGTGGGCGTCGTAGTAGGCCTGGATCTCGGCCTGGGGGATCTCGACCCCCTGGAGGAAACGGCTCCTGGGGAGCTGGACGTAGCGGATCTGGGCGCGCTCGACCTGCTCGCGGTACGCCTGCTCGACCTCGGTGTCGCTCACGTAGAGGTTGGCCCGGAGCATGTCCTCGAGCTTCTTGAGGAGGATGTCCTTGCGCATCTCTTCTTCGAAGGTGGCCACGGTGTAGTTGTTCTGCTGGAGGATCCTCTGGTACGTCTCCTGGCCGATGAAGCGCCCCTGGTCGTCCTTGAAGGCGGCGATGGAGAGGATCTCGCTCTGCAGCTCCTCGTCGGTGACTCCGAGGTCCAGGCGCTCGGCCTCGGCGAGCAGGATCTTCTGGTTGACCGCCCGGTTGAGCGCCTGCAGGGGCAGTTGGAGCCGCTGGGCGATCTCGGGCGTGAACTGCTCGCCGTAGATCTGGCGGTACATCTGCTCCATCTGCTGGTACTGGCGCCGGAATTCGTCGACGGACACCGTCTCGTCGCCCACGGTGGCGGCGACGTTGGCCTCAGCGCCCTGCGGCGTGCTGTTGCCGAACTCGACGGCCAGGGAGAGGACGAGCACAATGATGACCACCCAGAGAACCCAGGCGAGGCTTTTGAGGTTGTCACGGAAGACCTTGAGCATGGACAGACTCCTTCTGTACCCGGGGCGAGCCGGCAGGGACGGAGCACTCTACCAGCCGCGCCGCGGATGCACAACCCCGCCTCTACCGGTGGAACGTCTTGTGGTATATATTGACCTTCTCGTATGAAAGGGAGTTGACGTGGCTGCCCAGAAGGCCGTCCGCCCGACAAAGGAGTGGTACAGCGTCTCCGTGGAGACTCTCCGCGGCCTGGGCCTGCTGTTGGGCCTCCTGGTCGTGGCCGGGATCGGCTTCTTCGGCTACCGCATCTGGGAGAAGGGGTCGCTCGAGCGGCAGGCCGCTCAGCTCCTCGCGGACGACCAGGAGCTCATCCAGAGACTCCGGAACGAGGAGCGGGCGAAGAGCTTCAGCGCCGAGTACGGCGCCGCTGTCCAGAGCTTCGAGGAGGCGCAGGCCCTCTACTCCAGCCAGAGCTACGACAAGTCGATCGAGAAGGCGAAGTGGAGCTTCAACGTCCTGCAGTCGATCCTGGACGCCCTGGCGCTGCCGGGGGCGGCGGGGCAGGCCCAGTTCATCAGCGTTCAGGGCGAGGTGGAGTTCCGGCGCGGCGACAGCAGCGACTGGCAGGAGGCGAGGAGCCGCGGCTCGCTGCGCTCCGGCGACTACGTGCGGACCTCGGACAACGGCTCGGCGGAGATCATGTTCCTGGACGGGACGCTCTACACGGTGCGCTCGAACACGCAGTTCGTGGTGGCGCCGCCCACCTCGGCGTCCGGGGGCCCGGCCGAGCAGGCGATCGAGATGGAGTACGGCTGGGTCAATCTGGAGACGGCCCAGCGCTCGAGCAACGTGAAGACGCCGGGGGCCGTAGCAAGGGTCGCGCAGGACTCGGAAGCCTTCGTGACGGTCGACAAGGGCTCCAACCAGGGCCGGTTCGGCGCCTATCGCGGCGGCATGGAGCTGGAGTCGAAAGGCGGGCTCAAGCGGGAGGTCAACGAGCTCCAGGAGGTGGTGCAGACGGGCGACCTCCTGTCCGAGCCGCAGGCGCTCCCCGGCCGGCCGGATCCGGTCGAGCCGGCGGACAACCTGGCGCTCGACCTCGACCGGACGACCCGCCTGGTCCTCTCCTGGCAGCCGGTGGCCGGCGCCAGCCGCTACGCCCTCCAGGTCTCCCGGAACCACCTGTTCGTGGACAACGTCATCGACGCCGAGAACCGGATCAAGACGCGAGCCACCCTGGGCCTGCGCGGCGAAGGGACCTTCCAGTGGCGCGTCGCGGCCTACGGCCCGGGCGGCTCGCTCGGTCCCTGGAGCGCTCCCCGGAAGTTCCGGGTGGCCTCTTTCCAGGGCAGCGGCGGCGAGAAGGACAACACTCCGCCGCAACTCGACCTCGAAGACGTCAAATCCTACGGTAGTATTTTCATCGTCGCCGGCCGCAGCGAGCCCGGCTCCCGGGTGGAGGTCAACGGTGAGCTGGTCAAGGTCGAAGCGGACGGCACGTTCAACAAGACCATTCAGTTGATCAAGGAAGGCTGGAGCTTCATCGAGGTCCGTGCCCGCGACGGATGGGGGAACGAGACTGTCCGCCGTCACCGTGTTTTCGTCGAAAGCTCCTAGAAATCTCGTGAAAATAAGGTATTGTTCACCGGCAAAGAGTAACCCCCTGGCCGCCGGCCACCTCCGCGGCACATCCGCCGCCGAGCTAACCAAGAAGGATCTGGAAGGCTGATGCCCCTCGCCTCGCTGTTACGCTACTTTTCAAAAGACCTCGCCATCGATCTCGGGACCGCGAACACTCTGGTCTTCGCCAGAAACCAGGGAATCGTGGTGCGCGAGCCCTCCGTCGTCGTCATCAACAAGATCACCAACCGCATCGAGGCCGTGGGCAGCGAAGCCAAGGAGATGCTCGGGCGCACCCCCGGAAACATCGAGTCGATCCGGCCGATGAAGGACGGGGTGATCGCGGACTTCGAGGTCACCGAGCGGATGCTCGAGTACTTCATCAAGAAGGCCCATGGGCGCAAGATGTACGTCCACCCGCGGATCGTCATCGGCGTGCCGTCGGAGATCACGCAGGTGGAGAAGCGGGCCGTCCGCGACTCGGCCATGCGGGCCGGCGCCTCGGAGGTGTTCCTGGTGGAGCAGGCGATGATGGCCGCGATCGGCGCGGGCCTGCCGATCACGGAGCCCTCGGGCAACATGATCGTGGACATCGGCGGCGGCACGACGGATGTCGCCGTGATCTCGCTCGCCGGCACGGTCTACAGCCGCTCGGTGCGGATCGCCGGGAACGAAATGGACGTGGCGATCATCCAGCACCTGAAGCGCAAGTACAACCTGCTGATCGGCGAGCGCACCGCCGAGCAGATCAAGATCGAGCTCGGCTCGGCCTACCCGCTCAAGGAAGAGCTCAAGATGGACATCAAGGGCCGCGACCTGGTGGAAGGCGTGCCGAAGACACTCACGATCTCCGACGAGGAGATCCGCGAAGCCCTGGCCGAGCCGGTCGCGACGATCGTGGAGGCGGTCCGCATGGCTTTGGAGCGCACCCCGCCCGAGCTGTCGGCCGACATCATGGACAAGGGGATCGTGCTCTCGGGCGGCGGCGCCCTCCTCCGCAACCTCGACCAGCGCCTGCGCGACGAGACGGGCCTCCCGGTGGTGCTCGCCGAGGATCCTCTCGCCTCCGTCGTGCTCGGCACCGGCCGGGTGCTTTCCGACATGGACCTGCTGCGCAAGGTTTCCATCCGCTAGTCCGGGGTGGTGAAGCTTGGACGAGCGTCGCACCGGCTGGGTGCTCCTCTTCGTGCTGGCCGGGCAGCTCGTGGTCCTGGCGATCCAGGCCGCCCGCACGCCGGGTGAGTCCCGCCTGGAAGCTGTGGGGCTGCGCGTGCTCGGGCCCGTGGCCCGGGCGATCGCCGGCATGCCCCAGAGCGTCTCCGAGGCCGGCGAAGGGATGAAGCTGCGCGGGCAGCTCGTCGAGGAGAACCGCGAGCTCCGCCGGGAGGTGGAGGAGCTTCGCCTGAAGCTCCTGCGCCTGACCGACATCGAGGGCGAGATGCGCCGCCTGGGCTCCGCCGTCCGCTACCCCGCCCCGCCCGCGGGCCGCATCCGGGCGGTGGACATCGTCTACATCGACCACGCCTCCTGGCTGCGGACCCTGGTGCTCTATTCCGGCGGGGAGCCCGCCCAGGTCAACCAGCCGGTCCTGTCGCACGAAGGGCTCGTCGGGCGCGTGGTCTCGACAGCCGGCCCTTACGCCAAGGCGCAGCTCATCACCGACGGCGCCGCTTCCGTCGGCGGGATGATCCTGCGCACCCGCCGGCAGGGCGTGGTGCGGGGCGGCCGCCGGAGCGGCGGCGTGCTGGAGCTCGACTACGTGCCGCTCCAGGCGGACGTCCGGCCGGGCGACCGCGTGGTGACCGCGGGGATCGACGGGGTCTATCCCCGGGGGATCCCGATCGGCACGGTGGTCGAAGTCAGCCAGGGGGGGCAGCTCTTCCATCGCATCCAGTTGGCTCCGGCCGTGGATTTCGGCCTCCTCGACCAGGTCTACCTGCTCGAGTACGAGAGCGTTCCCAAGGAGATGAAGGAGGTCGCCCCCGGTGCGCGCCCTTAGGTTTTTCGCCGCCCTGGGGCTCGCGATCGTGGTCCACCTGATCGGGGTCCGGATCGATCCGGGCTTCGCCCGCGCGGTGGACGTGTTCATCGTGCTGATCGCCCTCCATGCCCTCGACGGCAATTCGCTCTCCGCCCTGTTCGTGGGGCTCCTCGTGGGGCTCGTCCACGACACCCTGACGGGAGGCCTCTTCGGCTTCTTCGGGTTCGCTGGTACCATCGTGGGCTATGGCACGGCGCGGCTGTCCCAGCGCCTGGTGATCCAGCGGCCGACGGGGGTGCTGGCGGTCGTGAGCTTCGCCACCGCCCTCGAACAGACGATCGTGGTCGGTCTGGCGTTCCTCCTCCTTCCCGATCCGCCGCTGCCCGATCCGTTGTGGATCGCGATCCAGTCCGGGGTCTGCGGCGTGCTCGGCGCGATCGTTTACGTCCTCACGGGCCACTGGCGCAGGAACGCCGAAGCCCGCCGCCGCAACCGGATGAGCCGCCTTCGGCTCGGCTGAGGTTTCCTGATGCAGGTTGTCCGCGAGCATCGAGACGAGCTGATCCTCCGCATCCGGGTGATGAAGGGGATCGTTTCCGGCCTTCTCATCGCCATCGCCGCCGGCTTCTGGTTCGCGCAGCTCGTGCAGGGCGAGTACTACCGGGAGCTCGCCGAGAACAACCGCCTGAGGAAGCTGCCGATCAAGGCCCCGCGCGGCCTGATCTTCGACCGCAAGGGGCGCCTGCTGGTCGAGAACATCCCGAGCTACAACCTGATGCTCGACCGGAGCCGGAGCGCGGACCTCGGCCGGAGCCTGGCGCTCGCGAGCGAGGTCCTCGAAAGGCCGCTCGCCGATCTCCAGGCGCTCCTCGGCCGGTACCAGGCGACTCCCGAGTTCAAGCCGGTGCTCCTCGCCGAGAACATGACCCTCTCGCAGGTGGCGCGGCTGGGCGTCGTGAGCCTCGAATACCCCGAGTTCGAGGTCGAGGTCCATCACCTGCGCCTCTACCGCCACCGCGAGCAGACGGCCCACCTCCTGGGCTACCTGGGCGAGGTCACGGAAAAGGAGCTCGCGGAGTCGGGGGGCCTCTACTCGCCCGGCGACCTGGCGGGCAAGAAGGGGATCGAGCAGACCTACGACAAGGAGCTGCGCGGCGAGGACGGCGAGCGCGTCGTGGTCGTCGACAGCCGCGGCGAGCTGCTCGAGGAGTACGGCATGAAGCCCGCGGTCCCGGGCAAGAACCTCACCCTGGCGCTCGACCTGGACCTCCAGCAGGAGGCGGCCCGCTGGCTCGACGGCCCCGAGAAGGTGGGGGCCATCGTGGCCATGGACCCCAGAAACGGCGAGATCCTCGCCATGGTCTCCTCGCCGTCCTACAACCCCAACATCTTTGCCCGGCGCCTGCAGGCGAACGAGTGGAAGGCCCTGATCGAGGCCCCCTACCACCCGCTCCAGAACCGGGCCATCCAGAACACCTACTCGCCGGGCTCCACCTTCAAGATCGTCATGGCCACGGCCGGCCTGACGGAAGGGATCGTGGACAAGCACACGACGGTGCACTGCTCCGGGTCCCGCGCCTTCTACGGCCGGAGCTTCCGCTGCTGGAAGGCGGGCGGGCACGGCACGGTGGACGCCCACCGGGCGCTCAAGCTCTCCTGCGACGTCTACTTCTACCTGCTCGGCCAGAAGCTCGGCATCGAACGGATCGCCAAGTACTCCCGGCTGTTCGGCCTGGGCTCGCCCACCGGCGTCGAGATCGCCGGCGAGAAGAGCGGCCTGGTGCCCGACCCGGCCTGGAGCGAGAAGGTCCGCAGGCACAAGTGGTATCCCGGCGAGACGATCTCGGTCTCGATCGGCCAGGGGCCGGTCCTCATGACCCCGCTCCAGATGGCGACCATGACCGGCATGGTGGCCAACGGCGGCTACAAGGTCGTCCCCCACCTGGTCCAAGGCGCCAAGGTCGCGCCGCCCCAGCACGTTCCGCTCGACGAGGACGCCCTGCGGATCGTCCGCGAGGGGCTCTGGGCGGTGGTCAACGAGCCGGGCGGCACCGCCTATCACTCGGCGCGCGTAGTAGGCGCCGACATGGCCGGCAAGACCGGCACCGTGCAAGTCATCGCCCAGGCGGCCCGCACCGACGCCAAGGCGCTCCCCTTCAAGTACCGCGACCACGCCTGGTTCACCTCGTTCGCCCCGCTCGAAAATCCCCGCCTCGTGGTGGTGATCTTCGCCGAGCACGGCGGCTCGGGGTCCCGGTCGGCGGCGCCTATCGCGCAGGCACTCCATGCAAAGTTTTTCGCGCCCGATCTCAAGCACCCCGTCGTTCACTGAGGAGCAGAAGCCGCTGCGCCAGCTCTCGTCGATCGACGGCGGGCTGATGCTCTCGGCCCTGCTGCTCGCGGCCATCGGCCTCGCCACCGTCCACAGCGCGAGCTCGGAGCTCCCCGTGGACTACTTCCCCCGCCAGGGCGCCTGGGTGGCCGTGGGGCTCGTCCTCCTCGTGGTCGTCATGAGCATCGACTACCACGTGCTCCTGGACCTCTCGGTCGTGCTCTACGGCCTGGGGCTCGTCTCGCTCGTGGCCGTGCTCCTCTTCGGCGTCGAGCGGGGAGGGGCGGCGAACTGGCTGCAGATCGGCCCGTTCCAGTTCCAGCCGTCCGAGTTCGCGAAGCTCGCGACCTGCCTGTTTCTGGCCCGCTATCTGGCGGGCCTCAACATGCGGTTCCTGGAGGTCCCGCAGATCGCGGTGTCGATCGGCATCGTGGCGCTCCCCATGGTCCTCGTGGCCGTCGAGCCCGACATGGGCGGCGCCGGCATGTTCGCGCCCATGATCGCCGGCATGCTGCTGGTGGCCGGGGTGCGGGTGCGGCTCCTCGTCACCTCGGCGCTCATCGTGCTCGCCCTGGGCGCCTGCGTCTGGACGTTCGGCATGCAGGGCTACCAGCGCCAGCGGGTGCTCACCTACCTCTCTCCCGAGAGCGATCCGCTGGGCGCCGGCTACCAGGTGCGCCAGAGCAAGATCGCGGTCGGCTCGGGCGAGCTCACGGGCAAGGGCTACATGCAGGGGACCCAGAGCCAGCTCCGGTTCCTCCCGGCCCGCCACACCGACTTCATCCTCGCGGTGCTGGCCGAGGAGTGGGGCTTCCTGGGGGTCGCGACCGTGTTCGGCCTCTACGCCCTCTACATCACGAGCGCCGCGAGGATCGCCATGCGGGCCCGCGACCGGGCCGGCATCCTGGTCGTCGTAGGCCTCCTGTCCATCCTCTGTTTCCACGTGCTCTACAACAGCGCCATGGTCGTGGGGTTCCTCCCCATCACCGGCATCCCCATCCCGTTCCTCTCCTACGGCGGCTCGTTCACCATGGTGAACTTCCTCGCGACCGGGATCATCCTGGGAGTGGACATGCGCCGCTACGTGAACCGGTAACCCTCCCCTCCGGGGGCGGGTCCTTCCTGGAATCGGGGAGAATGGATACTCTATCGCTCGCCATGACGCTGAAGATGCTCATCGAGAGCGACCCCCACCAGACCCGGATCGCCGTCCTCGAAGACGACCGCCTGACGGAGATCTTCGTCGAGCGGCACCGCCACCGGGGGCTCGTCGGCAACGTCTACAAGGGGCGGGTGACCCGGGTCCTCCCGGGCATGCAGGCCGCCTTCGTGGACGTCGGCCTCGAGCGGGACGCGTTCCTCTACGTGAGCGACGTGGCCTCGGACGTCGAGTCCATGGACGACCTGGACCTGGACGAGACCCGCCAGGAGGAGCCGCCGTCCCACCAGACCGGCTCGCCTTCGATCGACGACCTCCTGAAGCCGGGTCAGGAGATCATCGTCCAGGTGGTCAAGGATCCCCTGCCCAACAAGGGCGCGCGGATCAGCACCCACGTGACGCTCCCGGGCCGCTACCTCGTGCTGCTCCCGACCGTGCGCCACTTCGGCGTCTCGCGGCGGATCGAGGAGGACACCGAGCGCGAGCGCCTCCTCGGCATCCTCCACCAGCTCCCGCTCGCTTCCGGCGGGCTCATCGTGCGCACCGTGGGGGAGGGCAAGGGCCCGGAGGAGTTCGAGAGCGACCTCCTCTACCTCACCCGCCTGTGGGACAAGATCCGCCAGCGCGCCGGCAAGGTCTCGGCGCCCACCCTCCTCCACCAGGATCTCGACCTCGCCCTCCGGGTCGTCCGCGACCTCCTGCGGCAGGACTTCTCCGTGCTCTGGGTGGACGGCGAGGAGACCTACGAGCGGATCGTCGAGTTCCTGGACCAGGTGCAGCCCGGCCTCGTCTCGAAGGTCAAGCTCTTCCGCCAGGAGGCGACCCTCTTCGAGCAGTTCGGCATCGAGGAGCAGATCGAGGCGGCCTTGAAGAGCAAGGTGTGGTTGAAGTCCGGCGGCTACATCGTGATCAACCCCACCGAGGCCCTGGTCGCGATCGACGTCAACACCGGCCGCTTCGTGGGCGAGAGCAACCTGGAAGACACCGTCCTCCAGACGAACCTCGAAGCGATCCAGGAGATCGTGCGGCAGATCCGCCTGCGCGACCTGGGCGGCATCATCGTGATCGACCTGATCGACATGGTGGAGCAGATACACCGGGAGCGGGTCTTCGCGAGCCTCGAAGGGGAGATCCGCAAGGACCGGGCGAAGACCAAGGTCCTGAACATCTCCGAGTTCGGCCTGGTCGAGATCACCCGCAAGAGGAGCCGCGCGAACCTGGAGCGGCTCCTGACCCAGCCCTGCCCCTACTGCTCGGGCCGCGGCCGCATCAAGTCGACCGCCACGATCTGCCTGAACCTCCGCAAGGAGCTCCTCCACCTGCGCGGCCGGATCGGCAACTCGGAGCTGCTTCTGCGCGTCCACCCGGAGATCGCCCGCGCCCTGCAGCAGGAGGAGCGGGCCATCCTGGCCGAGGTCGAGCGCACGCTCGGAGTGCACATCCTCCTCCAGAGCGACCCCGAGCTCCACCACGAGCGTTTCAACGTCGTCGAGGTCTAGCCTCTGGACTCCCGGCCCCTCGCCCTCCCGGGCTGGACCGGCGAGATCGCCTCCGCCTTCGTCCCGCAAGACCTCGCCCGGGAGGTCGCCCGCCTGACCGACCCCGGGGCCGCCTTGAAGACTCTCCACTGGGGGAGGAACTATCTCTACGTCTCCCGGCTGGAGACGGCCGAGGGGCCGGTCGAGGTGGTGGTCAAGCAGTTCAGGAACCGGGACTTCCGGGACCGCCTGAAGCGCCGGTGGCGCGGCAGCAAGGCGGCGCGGAGCTGGCGGGTGGCCCGCGCGCTGCTCGCCGCCGGCCTCGAAACCCCGGAGCCCGTGATGCTCGTCGAGTCTCAAGCCGAGTCCGGGCCGTCCTTCTACGTCTGCCGCTACCTGCCGGGCGTGACCGAGGCGCGCTACCTCTTCCGCGCGGCCAACGCCGGTACCGAGGCCGCCCAGTTCCCCGGGGTGGACTTCCCGGCCTTCGTGGAAGCCCTGGGCCGGACGCTCCGCCGGCTGCACGACGCCGGCTTCTGGCACCGCGACATGTCGGGGGGGAACGTCCTCCTCCGCTTCGGCGACGACGGCCGGCCTGAGAGCCTCCACCTAGTGGACCTGAACCGTACCCGGATAGGGAAGACCGTGAGCGTCTCCGAGCGGACCCGCGACCTCTCGCGCCTCGCCCTCTTCCGGCCCGAGCACCAGGACCTGCTCCTCCAAAGCTACTGGGGAGCCCCGGCCTCGGCGGCGCAGAAGGCGCTCTACCTCTCCTACCACCGCTCCTTCCTATGGAAGAACGAAACGAAAAAGCGCGTGCGAGGGGTTACGGGCAAGATCAAGGCCCTGGTCGGGCCGCGGACGGCCCACGCCCACATCCCCGACGCCCCGGCCGGCGCCGGAGCGCGGGACCAGGTGGTGTGGGACCGCCTCTCGGACCAGCCGCATCAGCACGCCGGCCGCCTCACCAAGCTCCGGGTGCGCCTGGCGGACGCCCGCGACCACGCCGGGGAGGCCGCGGTGATCGCCGGGGCCCTCCCCCGGATCTGGTCGCGCTACCGGGAGCTCCTCCGCCGGCTCCACACCGCCCCGGTCGATTTCACGGGAGCCGGCGTGTGCCTGCGCCCCTGGCCCGAGGCGCCGGAGGCCCCCCTCGCCCTCGCCGAAGAGCTCGGAGCCCAGCCCATCCTCCTGCGCCTCCACCCCTGGGAGGAGGACCACACGGCCGAGGAGGAGCTCGCCCGGGAGCTCCACGCCCGGGGCTACGAGCTCACCTTCGCCCTCCCCCAGAACCGGGAGCTGGTGCGGGACCCGGCCCGCTGGCGCCGGGCGCTCGAAGAGATCGGCCCGCGCTTCGCCCCCTACGGCCCCCGCTTCCAGATCGGCCAGGCCATCAACCGGAGCAAGTGGGGGATCTGGACGCTCCGCGAGTCCGTAGGCCTCTTCCGCGCCGCCGAGGAGATCCTCCGCCGGGAGCCCGGGGTGGAGCTCCTCGGGCCGTCGGTGATCGACTTCGAGTACCACGTGGCTGCCGCGGTGCTGAACCTCCCCAGGCCCGGCTTCCGCTTCGACGCGGTCTCGGCCCTCCTCTACGTCGACCGCCGCGGCGCCCCCGAGAACCGGCAGGCGGGCTTCGACACGATCTCCAAGGTGCTACTGCTCCAGGCGATCGCCGAGACGGCGAAGAACGCGGCCGGCCGCACCTGGATCACCGAGGTGAACTGGCCGCTCTGGGAGGGGCCGCACTCCCCGGCGGGCAAGTCGGTGTCGGTGGACGAGGAGTCGCAGGCCGACTACCTCGTCCGCTACTACCTTCTGGCTCTGGGAACGGGCGGAGTCGAGCGCGTCTTCTGGTGGCAGATGGTGGCCCGGGGCTACGGCCTCGTGGACCCGGCCGATCCCGCGAGCCCCCGCCGCCGGCCGAGCTTCCACGCCTTCCGGACCCTGCTCCGGGAGCTCGAAGGCGCCCGGCTCGAACAGGTCCTCCCTTCTCCTGAGCCCGCGCGGCTCTACCTCTTCCGGAAGCCCGGCGGGGAAGAGATCGCGGTCGGCTGGAGCGCGGCCGGGCCGGCGAAGGCGACCCTCCCGCGGCCCGCGGTCCGCGTGACCGGGCGGGACGGTGAGGAGCTGCCGCGGGTGGAAGGGGTGGAGGTCGAGGTGACGGGGCGGCCGCGGTATTTCAGGTTGTAGAACCGAAGAAGGACGAACACGGACTGACACGGACCTCCACGGACGAACAAAGCTCCCGCGTCCGTGCCGGTCCGTGAAAGTCCATGTTCGTCCGTGTGGGTTCTTCTACTTCTCGAACACCGCCGCGATCGGAACCACCTCGACCTTCGTCGGCTGGACCTTGATCGCCTGGATCGTCTTGTCGGCCTCGAGGACCTCCTTCGCGGGCGTGGCGCCTTCGCCGTAGGCCTTGGGGCTCGCCGCGTCCTGCTGCAGGGTGGCCTTCAACGCCTGGGCGTTCGCGGTCACCAGCACGGCTTCGTAGTTGTCCGCCGAGAGGTGCTTCCGGATCGCCGCGTTCACGTCCTCGACCGTCATCTTCTTCAGCCGGGCGTCCGCCTCGTCGATGAAGTAGGGCATCCCATAGAACTTGCTGTCCATGTGGAAGCCGAGGCGGAGATCCTGGCTCTGAGCCCAGAGCTTCGTGTAGTTCAGGAGGAAGTCGCGGGTGAGCTCGAACTCCTCCTTGGTCAGGCCCCGGTCGCGCAGGCGCTGCACCTCGTAGAGGCCGGCGCGCAGGGCGAACTGGGCGTCGGCCGGGACCACGGGCCGGATCCAGACCGAGAAATACTGCTGGCGCCGCGGGTAGCCCGGCGTCGGGTTGTTGGTGAACGGCCCGTTCGGGTAGAACTCGATGTAGGAGTAGTCGCCGTAGTTCAATCCCCGCTCCTGGCGGAGCTGCTGCATGAGCCGGCCGTGGAAGGTGCGGTGCTCGCCCAGGAAGCTGTTGGCCACCAGGAGCGGGTAGTAGTCCGCGTCGGCCCGGTTGACGGACAGCGGGAAGCCGAAGTGGATGCCGACCGCGCCGGTCTCCTTTTCGATGAGCGTGAAGTTCCGGCCCGCGATCTTGGGCGCGGTGGGGAGGGCCTTCCTCGCCTTCTGACCCGCCGGGAGGGCGGCCAGATCCTTCTGGAGCCGGGCGACATAGTCCTGGGGATAGCCGCCGGCGACCCCCAGCATCAGCCCGCCCTGGGTGTAGTGCTCCCGGTAGAACTTCTTCACGTCGTCCAGGGTGATGTTCTTGAGGCCCGCGACGGTGCCCTCCGCGGCGTG
>DATHUD010000789.1:0-2119 GCA_035462575.1 Thermoanaerobaculia bacterium
GCGCAAATCCCAGGTCCCTCGCTCACTCTGGCGCGGTCGTCCGGCGGCTCCGCCTACAGCACCACGACGACCGGACTAGTTTCGATGGCCCCCGAGGCCCTCGCCCCCGCTGGTGGCGACCAGCCGCACAACAACCTGCAGCCGTACCTGACGTTCTACTTCTGCATCGCCCTCCAAGGGGTCTTCCCCCCGAGGACCTGAGCCCGAACCATCCCCGGCCGCTTGGACAAGGGCCGGGGAGTGCTGGAAACTTGTGTTCATTTCAATATCACTTGAATTGGAGGCGTGGCGATGACCGTCACAACGACGACCGGGAGGGGATTGAGGCGGCGGGATTTCCTCGCGCTTGGCTCGGCGGGGCTGGTGACGTCTTTCTTCGGGGACTTCGCCTGGGCCGAGCCATTGACGGCTGCCGGGATGGTAGTCCGGCCGATGCCCGTGGGCTACGTCGAAGCGAGCGAGATGATCCGTAACCTGAAGCGGCTGACTCCGAAGATCCGACGGCCCGGATTGGCAGTGGAGGAGAAGGCGGGAGGCGAGGGCCCCCTCTCCATCGTTCCGGCTGCGAGGCTCTTCTCGGGGGACACGGATCTCATCGGGAGACCGCTCCGGATGCGGATCGACGGTCTCTACCCGCCACTGGCTCTCGATCGGAAGCACCGGCGGGGTCTCCCCATGGCGGTCGATCTCGAGGTGGTGTTTCCGTCACCCGATCCTGCGGTGTCCCTGGAGCCGCTCCGTTTCTACGTCTGGGGGTTGCGGCGGCAGCCCGGTTGGAACCCCAGCCCGCCGATCAGCTTCCGGTTCCCGCTCGACTGGGAGGTCCTCCCCGAGCTCGTCATGACTGTCCGTCCGGCCCAGGGAGCGCCGGTTGTGCTCCGGACCCGGTTTACGTTGGATGACGAGAGCGGGATGCCGCGGCTGCGCCGGGGCGTCTACCTGCTTGGGTTCACGCCCGGGGCCTGGACCTGGGACGTGCCTTTGAAGGACGTCGGCCGCGTGGCCCCGGCGGAGCTCTTCTCGGTTCTCATGACGATCGACTCCGAACCGGAGGAGTAGGTTGGAAAAGGGCGTCACCCTCCGCCCGATCACGCCGGAGGACAGGGAGTTCCTCCACCGGGTCTACCGCAGCACCCGGGAGGAGGAGCTGGCGATGGTCGTGGACTGGACGGCCGAGCAGAAGGACGCCTTTGTCCGGCAGCAGTTCGAGGCCCAGCACGCCTGGTACACGGAGCACTACGTGGGAGCCGACTTCCAGGTGATCCTGGTCGACGGTGTGCCGGCGGGGAGGCTCTATGTTCACCGGCGGGAGAGGGAGATCCGGCTCATGGACATCACCCTCCTGCCGGAGCACCGGGGCTCCGGCCTTGGGACCTCCCTCCTTTCAGACCTCATGGCCGAGAGCGAGGCCGCGGGAAAACCGCTCACCATTCACGTCGAGATTTACAACCCGGCAATGCATCTTTACACACGCCTGGGCTTTACGACCCTCGAAGACCGGGGCGTCTACCACCTTCTGGAGTGGCGGCCTTCCACTCGTTGAGAGGGAGATCGCCACTCCAGTGCCGCCGACCATTCGTCTTCTACATTTGGAAGTGCCTATTTGTCCCTAGGCATTTTTATTTCTGATTTACAAATGCTGGATTTGGTTTGAATGAAGTGTTAGTGTCAATTTTTGCCTCGCAGTTCCATCTCCGTTGGAACAAGCTCTTGGAGGGAGTTGTCCGATGAAAATCAGAGCCAAGATCTTGGTTGCTGTGTTCATGCTCTCGTGGATCGTCCTGGCTACGCCCGTCTTTGCGGATGACGTGACTCTGACCGGGACCCTCTCTTTCGGCACACTTGACGGTTCTGCCCAGGATCATGATGGGGCAGTCAACGGCGTGTTCACCGTCAATGACGGCGATCTGATGATCGGGGGTACAGTCCAGTGCAACGACGATCCGCCGCTCCCGCAGAATGCCGGAGCCTGCCCGATCTCAATCAACGTGAGCGGCGATCTGATCGTGGAGGCGGGGGGCGCTATCTTCGCCGAGAACCGGCGAGGAACTGGAAAGGGAGGAAATATCTCGCACACAGTCGGAGGGAACCTGATCCTCAGGGGACCTTCGGGAGCGCT
>DATHUD010000790.1:0-13561 GCA_035462575.1 Thermoanaerobaculia bacterium
ATCGAGAATCCAATCCATGGTGATTTTCGCACGGATCACGAGCAGGTACAGAGACTGCTACGTGAAGCAAGGGATCGGCAGCATCTAGTTGCCGGATTCCTACTAGGACCGAAAAGCTCGCTAAAGGATGTTCAGGCGTTCATTCGGAGGAACAAGGAGCGGCAACTAGCGTTCTACCACATGGGCAGCGCAGCGAAGCCGGAGAGAATCAATGAACTCCAAGGTCAGACCAAAGTTGCCTTTAACGTGTTTCTAAGCGGCAAGAGCAGCGCAGCCTATCGACGCGTCTTCACCGCCGGTAAAGCCGTAATCCTGGAAGATCCCTTTGGTCCGCGCGAGCGCAACGAGGACTATCCGCCGCACGAGTTTTACTCGGACCGACACAAAACTTTTATTAGCGAAGGCTTTTTCGGTTTTGGCGATTTTCTGATTGTAGGAAATCAGTTCAAAGAAAAAGGTGGCGCGGCACTAGCGGTCGCAATTCATCTCACCAATCTGGAAAGCGATTCTGAGGTCTGGATCCGCCATTTCCTCTCCGACCGCACAAGCGGTCGCGGAGTAGACCCTGGTGGAAAATTCCTGGAAGCGCTAGAGAAGACTGTCGCATTCATCAAGTCGAAAGAAATCTGGCGAGTAACGGAAGGTTGCCGAGACTTTCTTGACCTGTACAGCCGCCAGCATTACCCAGGACTCGGCGCAGTTAAAAAGATCTCCATGAAGCATCATCTGGAGTTGATGAATGCGCTTCTTCAGTAAGCAGAGTGGACTAATGGATCTTTCTCTTCAGAACACCTTCGTCCGACAGCGTTACCGCTGGAGAAAGGGTGCCATTCTCACTCCCGCGTAATCGCCGCGCACCCGTCCTTCTTGAGGTCGATTCTCCACAGCCCCTCGTAGCCCTCGATGAGCAGCTTCCCGGGCTCGCCGGTGATCCCGAGCTTCGCGAAGCACTCGGGGGCCGCGCCCATCTTCGTGAGGAGATCGGGGACCGTGTTCGAGTGGCCCACGATCAGCACGGCCTTGTCGGCGGCGTGCTTTTCGCGGACCTTGGCTAGGAAGGCGGCCATCTCGTCGGGCTTCGTGGTGGCGTCGTCCACGAGGAGGGGAACGCCGGTGGCCTTGGCGAGGGGCAGACCGGTCGCGAGGGAGCGGGTGGTGCTGCTCGCGTAGATGGCGGCGATGCCGGCATCCTTCAGGCGGTTGGCGAGCGATTCGGCGCGGGCGGTGCCGGCCGGGGAGAGGGGTTGGAAGGCGTCGAGCTCGCGGCCGGCGGGCCAGCCTTCCGCTTTTTCGGCGTGGCGGACGAGGTAGAGGGTGTCCAGCGCGGCGGCGGGGACCGCGAGGAGGACGAGCAGGAGGAGCAGCAGGAGGGAAAGGGGGTTGACCCTCCTCGACTCCTCCGGCCCGTCGTCTCGGGGGAGGCCCCGGCGCTCGGTTGCCGGCATCAGTCCATCTGCTTTCGGAGCACGGTCGGAATGTCGTAGTCGTCGACATTCGACCAGTTCGGACCGAAACCGTTCGGGTCGTCGCCCCGCACGTGGGCGATGGCCTTCCTGTAGAACGGCACGTCGGCCGGCGCCTTCTCGGGCTCCTCGCGCTCGATCGGAAGCGAGGCGAGGCTCGGCGCGGCGACCGGGCGGCTGACGGAGACGGACACCGGGTTCCGCGGACGCTCGTCGGGGCTCCGGTCGAAGCCGGTCGCGATCACGGTGACCTTCATCGCCTCTTCGAGCTGCGGATCGATCACCATGCCCGAGATGATGTTGGCGTCGGGATCGACCGAGTCGGCGATGATGCGCGCGGCTTCGGCGACTTCGTGAAGCGTCAGGTCGTGGCCGCCCGAGATGTTGATGAGGACGCCCTTGGCTCCCTGGATCGAGGTCTCTTCGAGGAGCGGCGAGGAGATGGCCCGCTGGGCGGCTTCGAGCGCGCGGTGCTCGCCCTTGGCGACACCGGTGCCCATGAGCGCCATGCCCATGCCGGTCATGATCGTCCGCACGTCGGCGAAGTCGACGTTGACCTCGCCCGGGATGGTGATCAGGTCGCTGATGCCCTGGACCGCCTGGCGCAGCACGTCGTCGGCGATGCGGAACGCCTCGAAAAGGGGCGTGCCGCGCTCGACGAAGTTGAGCAGGCGCTCGTTGGGGATGGTGATCAGGGTGTCGACGGCGTTTCGGAGCTCTTCGACGCCGCGCTCGGCGAGCTGCATGCGCCGCCGCCCCTCGAAGCCGAAGGGCTTGGTGACCACGGCCACGGTGAGCGCGCCGAGCTCGGCCGCGAGCGAGGCGATGATCGGCACGGCGCCCGTGCCGGTGCCGCCGCCCAGCCCGGCCGTCAGGAAGACCATGTCGGCCCCCTCGAGGGTTTCGAGGATGTGCTCGGTGTCTTCGAGAGCGGCTTTGCGGCCCATCTCGGGATCGGCTCCGGCGCCCAGGCCCTTGGTAAGCTGCTTGCCGATCTGCAGCTTGATCGGCGCCCGGCACTTGGCGAGCGCCTGCAGGTCGGTGTTGGCGGCGATGAACTCGATGCCGCGGAGCTGCGCGTCGATCATGCGATTGACCGCGTTGCCTCCGCCGCCCCCGCAGCCGATGACCTTGATGCGGGCGGGGATCGAGTCCGCCTCGTGGACCCGGGCCGGCTTGTCCCGCTGGCCGTCCATGGCGTCCTGGTCGTCGAAAAGAATCATGGTTCTACCCCCTTTTCTGGGTTGAATCGGTCTCATTAGAGCAGATCGGAGAACATTCCGCGCAGGCTGCCCACCATCCCGCGCACGCTGAATCCCGCCTTCTTCTGCACCTTGCCCTGGCTGTCCTCGGCCGAGCGGGCGTAGAGCAGCAATCCGGACGCGGTGGACCACGACGGGCTGCTGATGACGTCCACCAGGCCGCCCAGTCCCTGCGGGAGCCCGTAGCGGACGCCCGCGTCGAAAACCTGCTCGGACATCTCGAGCAGGCCGTCGAGCTGCGCGCCGCCGCCGGTCAGCACCACGCCGCCGCGCAGGCCCTCGTCCGAGGCGTGTTTCAAAAGGTCTTCGCGCACCATGTTGAAGAGCTCCTCGGCCCGCGGCTGCAGGATCTCGCACAGCTCCCTTTTGGGAACGACGCGGGAGGAGCCGCCGGCCACGGTGGGCACCGCGATTCCGTCCTCGTCGGTGACCATGCTGGGCAGGCAGCAGCCCTGCTTGATCTTGATGCGCTCGGCCTCGGCGAACGGGGTGCGCAGCACCATCGCGAGGTCGTTGGTGAAGTGCCCGGCGCCGATGGGCGCCACGGCGCTGTACTGGATCTCGCCCTCGGCGAAGAGGGCATATTCGGTGGTGCCGGCCCCCACGTCGAGCAGGAGCACGCCGAGCTCGCGCTCGTCGTGCGTGAGCACGGCCTCGGCGGTCGCGAGCGGCTCGAAGACCATCTGCGCGACCTCGATGCCGGCGCGGTTGACGCAGGTCAAGAGCGTGCGCGAGCGGGTGATGTTGCCGGTCACGAGATGGACCATCACCTCTAAACGGGTGCCGAGCATCCCCAGCGGATCGTCGATCCCCCCCTGCTCGTCGACGATGAACTCCTGGGGGATCGCGTGGAGGATCTCGCGGTCCGAGGGGAGCGCGGCGGACTGCGCGGCTTCGAGGACGCGCTGGATGTCCTGGCGGGTGACCTCGCGGTCCTTCCGGGACACCGAGACCATGCCGCGGGAGTTGACGCTCCGGATGTCGGCCCCGGCGATGCCTACATAGGCGCGGGAGATCTCCACCCCGGCCATGACCTCGGCTTCCTCGCTCGCCGCCTTCAAGGCTTCGACCGTGGCCTCCACGTTGACGATGTTGCCCCGCCGCGTGCCGCGGTTGGGGGCCAGGCCCTTGCCGACCACCTCGATGCCGCCCTTGTCGTCGCGCTGGCCGATGAGCACTCCGACCTTGGAGGACCCGATGTCGATACCCACGAAGTAAGGTTCTGGTTTGGCCATAGCTGACCCCTCTCGGAAAAATTTTCCTTCAAGCTCCGGTCCCGCCCTTGAGGAGCGGGGAGGGGAGCGCTGGTTGCACGACGATCCGACGCGAGAAGCGCAGGTCTACCGACTCGATTTTCGGATAGCGGCTCACGAGCTCCGGCAGGAGCTCCTGGAACCGCCGCGCCTTGGGTCCTACCTGACCTTTGGTGACGAGGAGCGGGAAGGGGAGAGCCTTCGTGTGGAGACGGAAGTCCTCCTCGCCCAGCACCTCGATCCGCGACAGGTGCGCCGCCCAATCCGGCTGCACCCGTCCCAGGTCCCCCGCCACTTCGAGAGCCGCGGCCACGCCCTCCGGATGGGGCGCGTGGACGAAGCTCACCTCCAGGAGGCCGGCGCGGCGGGCCGCCACCTCCTCTTCGCCCGAGGCCACCGAGGCGATCGGCTCGCCGCGCTGGTCGGCGTAGGCGAGCTTTGCACCCGAGCGGAGCAGGGCCACGGGCCGGCGCTCTTCCACCTCGACCCGCAGCCGGTCCGGCAGCTCTTTTTCGATCTCGACCGACGCGATCCACGGGTTCTTCTGCAGCCGCTCGGCCGCTTCGGTGAGCGAGAGGAGCACGAGGTTCCCCCCTTCGAGCGGCGCGAGGGCCCGGAGCACCCACTGGCTCGGAACGCGCTCGGAGCCGCCTTTGACGACCACCTCCCGGAGCTGGAAGCGGGAGGCCGTCAGCACCCAGGCCGCGAGGGCTACCGGCACGGTGACGAGCACGAAGGCGGTCACCATGGGCCGGAAGAGCGCGAGAAGCGGGTTCGAACGGCGCCGGCGCGGCGGCGGCACGCCCCGGCGCCGGAAGTCGAGCACCCTTCCGCCCGCGGGCGCCGGGATCACGGTCGTGCGGACCACGGTGGTCATGCCGCCGCCTCCTCGGCGACGAGCGCCTGCCCGAGGCGGTTCACGTCTCCCGCGCCGAGCGTGATGATCACGTCGCCGTCCTTCACCTGGTCGCGGAACAGGGCGGCGGCGTCTTTCCAGGCCGGGCAGTAGTGGACGTCCCGGTGGCCGCTGCGCAGCGCCGCCTCGACCACCATCTCGCCGGTGACGCCGGGGATCGGCTTCTCCCGCGAGGGGTAGATGTCGGTCACGACCGCGAGGTCCGCGCCCAGAAGGGCGCTCCCGAAGCTCTCGGCCTGGTCCTGCGTGCGCGAGAAGAGGTGCGGCTGGAAGACCGCGAGCACCCGGCCGCCGGGGAAGGTCTGGCGCGCCGCCTGGAGCGTGGCCGCGACCTCCGTGGGGTGGTGCGCGTAGTCGTCCACCACGGCGGCGCCGCGGAAGGTGCCGATGCGCTCGAAGCGGCGGTGCACCCCCTGGAAGCCGGCGAGCCCGCGGGCGATGGTGTCGAAGCCGACGCCGAGCGAAAGCCCCACGCCCACGGCGGCGAGCGCGTTTCTCACGTTGTGCCGGCCGGGCATCGGCAGATCGATCTGCCCGAGGTCGATGCGGCCAAGGAGCCGGCCCTCGCGCAGGCGGACGCGGAAGCGGCTCCCGCCGGGGTGGGCCTCGACGTCCACGGCCGAGAGGTCGGCCTGGGGCGAGAAGCCGTAGGTGATGATCCGGCGGTCCGCCACCCGGGGGAGGATGTGCTGGATGTTGGGATCGTCGAGGCAGAGGATCAGCCGGCCGAAGAACGGCACGCGGTTGGCGAACTCGACGAACGCCTCCTGGATCGCTTCGAACGTCCCGTAGGTGTCCAGGTGGTCGCGGTCGATCGTGGTGATGACGGCGATGACTGGCGTCAGGCGCAGGAAGCTCCGGTCGAACTCGTCGGCCTCGGCCACCAGGTATTCGCTCTTGCCCAGGCGCGCGCCGGTGCCCAGGAGGCGCAGGCGGCCGCCCACGATCACCGTGGGATCGATGCCGGCCTCGGTGAGCACGGTGCCCACGAGCGAGGTCGTGGTGGTCTTGCCGTGGGTGCCGGCGATCGCGATGCCGTAGCGCAGACGCATCAGCTCGCCCAGCATCTCGGCGCGGCGCACCACGGTGACGCCCTGGCGGCGGGCTTCTTTGACTTCCGGGTTCGCCTCGGCCACCGCGGAGGAGATCACCAGGAGGTCGACCCCTTCGAGGTGCTCCGGCGAGTGCCCCAGGAGCACGCGGACGCCCAGGCCCTCCAGCCGCTCGGTCACCTCGGAGGCCGCGAGGTCGCAGCCGCTCACCGTCAGGTCCGGCACGAACTCCCGGAGGATCTCGGCGATGCCGCTCATGCCGGCGCCGCCGACGCCGACGAAGTGGATGTGCCGGAGGGCGACGAACTGGTTGAACATCAGCCGCGCCCTCCAAACTCTTCGAGCCGGCCGGCGATCTCCGCGACCGCCCGGGGCTTCGCGAGGGAGCGTGCCCCCGCGGCCATGGAAGAGAGACGCGCGCCATCCGCGAGCAGATCCCCCACGAGGGCGGCCAGCCGCTCGGCGGAGAAGTCGGACGACGGCAGCACCTGGGCGCCGCCGGCCTCTTCGAGCATCCGCGCGTTGTCGATCTGGTGCCCCTGGGCGATCGAGAGCGGCACCAGGACCGACGGCCGGCCCGCGGCGCAGATCTCGGCGATCGTGATGGCTCCGGCCCGGGAGACGAGGAGATGGCTCTCCGCCATGGCCCCGGCCACGTCGTCCAGGAAGGGGACGACCTCGACGTTCCGGGCGGAGAGCCCCGCCGCCTCGTAGGCCGCGCGGGTCTCGTCCAGATTCCGGGCTCCCGCCTGGTGAACGATCCGGATCGCGGGCAGGCGCTCGACAAGGCGGACGGCCGCCTCGGGCAGCGCCTGGTTGATCTGCTGCGCGCCCTGGCTACCGCCCAAGACGAGGAGCCGCGGCGGATCGAGCGGCGGCAGCTCCGGCACGGAGAAGAAGGCCGCGCGCACGGGCACCCCGGTCACCCAGCAGGGGCATTTCAGGTCGTTGATCGCGTCGCGGTAGCCCACGAACGCGCCCCGGGCCCAGCGGGAGAGCCAGCGGTTGGCCACCCCGGCCCGGGCGTTCGGCTCGAGCAGGAGGATCGGCCGCCGCGCGAGGCGGGCGCCGAAGACGGCCGGGGCCGAGACGTAGCCGCCGGTGCCCAGGACCACGTCCACCCCGAGCTTCCGGATGAGGCCGGCCGCCGCGGTCCCCGAGCTCATCACCGTGGTGACCGCCGAGAGCTTGCCCCCGAGGCCCCGGCCCACGAGCGGCTTGGCCGGGAGCGGATAAAACGGCAGGCCGCGGGCCGTCACGAGCCGCTCCTCGAGCCCCGAGGTCGATCCCGTGAAGCTCACGCGCCACCCCCGGGCAGCAAGCTCCTCGGCCACCGCGAGCGCGGGGAAGACGTGCCCCCCGGTGCCGCCGCCGGCGAGCAGCGCGTGGGGTGGGGTGGGTGCGGTCGGTGCCATCTCACGTTTCGTCCCGGGTCATCCATGCTGCGAAATGTTCAAGAGCACGCCGCACATGCACAGGGTGACCACCAGCGACGAGCCTCCATAGGAGATGAAGGGGAGGGGGATGCCCTTGGTGGGCAAGAGCGCCACGGTGACGCTGATGTTGATCAGCGCCTGCATGACGAGCACGCCCGTCAATCCCCACCCGAGATACCGGCCGAAGGCGTCCGGCGCCTGGGCCCCGGCGCGCAGGCCCCGCCACGCGAGCACGATGAAGGCCGCGACGACCGCGAGCGCGCCCAGCATGCCGAGCTCCTCGGCCACGATCGAAAAGATGAAGTCCGACTCCGGGTGGGGCAGGAAGTAGAGCTTCTGCACGCTCTTGCCCGGCCCCAGGCCGAAGACGCCGCCCGAGCCCACCGCGATCAGCGACTGGAGGGCCTGGAAGCCGCTCCCCAGGGGGTCCTTCTCCGGATCGAGGAAGGCGAGGAAGCGCTGCCGGCGGTACTCCTCGGCGAGCACCAGCGCGCCCAGGAGCGGCGGAACCGCGAGGAGGGCGGGCAGGATGTAGCGCCAGGAGAGCCCGGCCAGGAAGATCATGAGGAAGGCCGTGGCCGCGAGGAGCACGGCCGTGCCCATGTCGGGCTCCAGGAGGATCAGCCCCGCCATCAGCGTGGTGAAAAGCCCCACCGGCACGAGGAAGGAGGCCTGATTGACCTGCTCTTCCTTCTTCTCGATCTGGTAGGCGAGGAAGGGGATGAGCGCGAGCTTCGCGAGCTCGGACGGCTGGATCGAGATCCCCCCCACGAAGAACCAGCGGCGGGTGCCGTTCAACTGCGGCGAGAAGAGCACGCCCACGAGGAGCATCAGCATCCCGCCCAGAAGCGAATAGATCACCGCCGGGTTGCGCAGGAAGCGGTAGTCCACGTGCATCAGGCAGACCATCAGCACGAGGCCGAGCCCCGCCGCCACGGCCTGCTTGACCAGGAAGTGGTTGAGCGAGCCGTCCTTGGCGAAAGCCGCGCTCGCCGAAAACACCATCACCAGCCCGAAGGACATCAGGAGCACCACGGTGGTGAAGAGCACCTTGTCAAACGCCAGCTTCTTCGCCATGCGGCCCTCCGACCACATCCCGGACGAGCGACTGGAACACCTCGCCCCGGTGGATGTAGCTCTTGAACTGGTCGAAGCTCGCGCAGGCCGGCGAGAGGACGACGACCTCCCCGTCCGTGGCCCGCTCCGAAGCCGCCCGCACCGCGCGGTCCAGCGTCTCCGCCTTCTCCTTGGAAACGGCTTTCCCCAAAGCCTTGTCGAATTCCCCCGCGGCCTCGCCGATGAGATAGACCCGGCGGGCCTTCTTCTTGACCATGGGCGTGAGGACCGAGAGGTCCGCCCCCTTGTTCCTCCCACCGAGGATCAGGTGGACGGTGCCGTCCGGGAACCCTTCGAGCGACTTCATCGTCGCGTCGGGGTTCGTCCCCTTCGAATCGTCGTACCAGACGACTCCGCCCCGCTCGCCCACCCGCTGCAGGCGGTGGGGCAGGCCGGTGAACTCCGCGATCGCGGCCCGGAGCGCCGCGGGCCCGGCCCCCATCGCGCGGGCTAAAAGGGCGGAGGCCATGGCGTTTTCGAGGTTGTGGACGCCCGCGATCTTCAAGTCGGAGGCGTTGAACAGCTCGATCTCCTCGCCCTCCGGCGTCGCTTCGACCACGCGGCCGTCCTCGGCGGCCCAGCAGCCGTCCTCGACTCTCCCCCGCCGGGAGAAGGAGCGGCGCCGGGCGCGGGTTTCGACCCCGGAGGTGAAGGCGTCGTCGGCGTTCAACACCGCGATCCCGTCCTCGTCCATGTCGCGCAAGAGACGGGCCTTGGCCGCGCCGTACTCCGCAAGGCTCGGGTAGCGGTCGAGATGGTCCTCGGAGAGGTTCAGGAACGCCGCCGCCTTGGGGCTGAACGTGACGATCCCCTCGATCTGGAAGCTCGACAGCTCGACCACGAAGATCCGGCCCGGCGGGCCGTCCACTTGGCTCGACAGCGGCTCGCCGATGTTGCCGCAGACCTCGGCCTCGAGGCCGGCCGCGCGGAGCATGGCGCCGGTCAGCTCCGTCGTGGTGCTCTTGCCGTTGCTCCCGGTGATGGCGACGACCGGACCGTTCAAGAACGGGAAGGCGAGCTCCACCTCGGCGATCACCGGCACGCGGAAGCGCCGCGCCTCTTCGAGGAGCGGGCGGTCCATGGGCACGCCGGGGGAGACGACCACGCCGTCCACCTCCGCGGGAAGCTCCGCGGGCTCCTGGCCGGAGAGGACCTCGATCCGGCCGGCGAGACCGCCCAGGTCGAGCTTGTCCGAGGGCCGGGCGTCGACCGCGATCACCTCGACTCCGTGATCGAGGAGCAGATGCGCCGCGGCCCGGCCGGAGAGGCCGAGCCCGTACACCAGCACCCGATCGAAGCGGCCGGATCCCCAGGGCACTTTCATCGCAGCTTCAGGGTCGAGAGCGAAAGGAGCGCGAACAGGATCGAGAGGATCCAGAAACGCACGATCACCTTCGGCTCGGCCCATCCCGAAAGCTCGAAATGGTGGTGGAGGGGGGACATGCGGAACACCCGCTTGCCCCGGAGCTTGAACGAGGCGACCTGGATGATGACCGAGAGCGCCTCCATCACGAAGACGCCGCCCACGACGACCAGCAGGATCTCCTGCTTGGCGAGCACGGCCACGCTGCCGATGGCCGCTCCCAGCGAGAGGGACCCGACATCCCCCATGAAGACCTCGGCGGGGTGCGAGTTGAACCAGAGGAAGCCGATCCCCGCGCCGACCATGGCGCCGCAGAAGACGGCGACCTCGCCCACCCCCGGCACCAGGGAGACCTGGAGGTAGTTGGCGATCACCCGGTTGCCCGCCACGTAGGTGAAGATGGCGTACGTGGCGGCGGCGACGGACGTGGTGCCGATGGCCAGGCCGTCCAGCCCGTCCGTCAGGTTGACGGCGTTCGAAGCCCCCACGAGCACGATCACCACGAAGGGGATGTAGAAATAGCCCAGGTTGAGCACGAGCTGCTTGAAAAACGGGAACACGAGCGTCGGGTTGAACCCGTAGCCGGCCGGCAGGAAGAGGAGCGTCAGACCCATCGCGGTCCCGGCCAGCACCTGGAGCAGGAATTTGGACCGCGCGGTCAGCCCGAGGTTTCTCCGGCGCGAGACCTTGAGGTAATCGTCCGCGAAGCCGATCGCTCCGAAGGCGAGCGTCACCAGCATGACGATCCAGACGTAGACGTTCTGAAGATCGCCGAAAAGCAGCGTCGGCACGAGGGTCGCGAAGAGGATGAGGATCCCCCCCATGGTGGGCGTTCCCGCCTTCACCTGGTGGGCCTGCGGCCCCACGTCGCGGATGTTCTGCCCCACCGACAGACGGCGCAGCCTGCGGATGAACCACGGCCCCAGGAGCCACGAGAGGAGGAGCGCCGCCACGACCGCCGCCGCCACCCGGAAGGTGATGTAGCGGAAGACGTTGAAGAGGGGGATCGCGTCCCGCAGCGGATAGAGAAGGTAGTAAAGCATCAGGCGCTCTCCTCCGGCAGCAAACGCCGGACCACCTTCTCGAGCCCCACCCCGCGCGAAGCCTTGACGAGCACGACATCCCCGGCCACAACCTCGGTTGCCGCCCACTCGGCGGCGGCCGCCGCGTCGGCCAGCCAGACGGCCGTGGCGCCCGCGGACGCGGCCCCGGAGACGAGATGCCGGGAGAGCTCTCCCACCCCGGCGACCGGCGTAAAGCCCAGGCGGGCCGCGCGCTCGCCGCATTCGCGGTGGAAGCGCGGCCCCTCCGGCCCCAGCTCCCGCATGTCGCCCAGCACGGCCACGTGCCGCTCTCCGGGCAGGTGCGCCGCGCCTTCGAGCGCCTTGCCCAGGGCGTCGGGATTGGAGTTGTAGGAATCGTCGATCAGCGTGAAGCCCAAAGGCGCGCGGTGGACGACACCGCGCATGGACGCGGGCCGCACCTCGCGGACCGCCTCGGCGATCTCGGCGAGCGGCATCCCGAGCGCCCAGGCGGCTGCCGCCGCGGCGAGGCAGTTCTCCACGTTGTAGAGGCCGTGGAGCGGGAGGCGCACCTCCTGCGAAGCTCCGCCCGCCTCGAGGCGGAAGCGGCTCCCGATCCCCTCGGGCTCCGGAGCGAGGTCGACCGCGCGGACGTCCGCCTCCGCCGAATGAATGCCGTACCAGACGACCCGGGCCCCGTGCCGCCTGGAGATCCGGACGACCTCGGGATCGTCGGCGTTGGCCACGATGAAGCCGTCGGGGGCGAGCCCCGCGAGGATCTCGGACTTGGCCTCGGCGATCGCCTGGACGCTCTCGAAGAACTCCAGGTGGACGGGGCGCACGACCGTGAAGACCGCGACGTCCGGCCGGCCGAGGAGGGAGAGCTGGCGCAGCTCCCCGGGCGTCGACATCCCCATCTCGGCGACCATCCACTCCGTCCCGTCGGGGACGTTCAGGAGCGACAGGGGGAAACCGTAGAGGTTGTTCAGGTTCCCTTTCGTCTTGGCGGTCGGGAAGCGGCTGTCGAGCATCGCGGCCAGGAGCTCTTTCGTGGTGGTCTTTCCGGCGGAGCCGGTGATGCCCACGAGCCTCTTCGGCGTCCGCTCCCGGACGTGGCGGGTCAAGGCGTGGAGGGCCTCGAACGTGTCCTCCACCCGGATCAGGGCGCCCGCGGGCGGCGTGGGGAGATCTTCCTGGACCATGGCCGCCGCGGCGCCCCGGGCGAGGGCGTCCGCCACGAAGCGGTGGCCGTCCGTGCGCTCACCCGCGAAGGCGAAGAACAGCTCGCCTCCGCGGACGGCGCGCGAATCGATCGCCGCCCCCTCGATCGCGGCGCCCGGATCGCCGGCCGTCACCCGGCCGCCGGCCGCCTGCGCCGCCTCACCCACGGACAGCCGTGCCAAATCGCTCCTCCAGGGCCGCCCCGATCTCCTCGATGTCGGAGAAAGGCAGCTTTCTGTCTCCGATGATCTGTTCGCTCTCGTGCCCCTTGCCCGCCACCAGCACGGCCCACCCCGGGCCGGCGGCGGCGATCGCCTGGCGGATCGCCTCGCGGCGGTCCGGCACCAGCCGATATCCGGTGTTGCCGCTCGCCTGGAGGCCCTCCTCGATCGCGGAGAGGATCACGAGCGGGTCTTCGCTCCGCGGATTGTCCGACGTGGCGAGGACGAGGTCCGCCAGCTCTCCGGCGACCTTGCCCATGATCGGGCGCTTGCCCGGATCGCGGTCGCCCCCGCAGCCGAAGACGACCGCCACCCGGCCGTCCCCGATCACCTCGCGCACCGAGCGGAGCGCCGCGTCGAGGGCCGCGTCCGTGTGGGCGTAGTCCACGTAGACGGGAAACGGCTGGCCGCGGTCGACCGGCTCGAGGCGCCCCGGCACCGGCTGCTGCGCGGCAAACGCCTTCGCCACGGCCTCCAGGGGGAGGCCCAGGGTCTCGGCTCCGGCCGCGGCGGCGAGCAGGTTCGACAGGTTGTAGCGCCCGAGGAGCGGAGAAGAGAACGGGACCTCCCCGCGCGGCGTGACGAGCACCCCGCGGATGCCGGACGTCGAGAGCGCCACGTTCCGCGCGTGGACGTCCCCGCCCTCGCCGAAGGTGAGCGCGTCCGGCAGCTCGCCGGCGAGGCGCCGGCCGTAGGGGTCGTCCACGTTGACCGCCGGCCGCCGGCCGGGCGAGAGCATCCCGAAAAGCTTCCGCTTGGCCGCGAAGTAGTCCTCCATGTCCCGGTGGTAATCCAGGTGGTCCCGGGTCAGGTTCGTGAACACGGCGGCGTCGAAGGAGGCGCCTGAGACCCTGCCGAAAGCGAGGGCGTGGGACGAGACCTCCATCGCGACCGCCTGGGCTCCCTCGTTTCGCATGCGGCGCAGGATGCGGAAGAGCTCCGAAGCCTCAGGGGTCGTGTGCCCTCCGGCGTAGGTCCTGTCGCGGAAGCGGTAGCCGAGCGTGCCCAGGAACCCCGCCGGATGCCCGGCGGCCTCGAAAATCGCGACGAGGAGGGTCGCGACCGTCGACTTTCCGTTCGTCCCCGTGACGCCGGCCATCAGGAGCTCGCGGTCCGGGTGATCGTAGGCGCGCGCGGCGAGCGGCCCCAGGAGAGACCGGGGATCGTCCGTCACCAGCCAGGGGATGGGCGCCTCCTGACCCGGAGACGGCGCCGGGCCGACCACGGCCACGGCCC
>DATHUD010000791.1:0-2014 GCA_035462575.1 Thermoanaerobaculia bacterium
CCTGAAGAACGATCTTCGGGGGCAGGCCCTGACCGTCGTCGCGAACTGCCGCCGGCTCGCGGCGGATTTTCCGGGCTCGGCCGCGGCAATCGAAGAGGCACGGCAATTTCTTGCCCAGGGGACGAGAGATCCGGGCCTCACAGCCGAGCTCCTCTCCATCCGCTGCTCGTTGTGCACCGACCTCGGCGATTTCGAGAAGGCCCTGGGTCACGTTCGCCGCGCTGTGGAGATTTTTCGGAACCTGGAGGACTGGCAGGCCGCCGCGCACAATTCAGTGCTGGAAGCCGGTTGCCTCCTCGCCGCCTGCCGGCCGGCGGAGGCGATCGAGAGTGCGCACTCCGCCCTCGAACGCATGCCTCCGCAGGAGCTCCGGCTTCAGGTGCTGGCGAAGCTCATCCTCGTCGAGAGCCTGGTCATTCTGGAGCGCCCGGCCGAGGCGCTTCCCCACTTCATGGAAGCGAAATCGCTCTGCGAACAGATCGATCCAGGCACGCAACTGCGCGTTCTCCATTGTGAGGCGCGGCTTCTGGACGGTCTCGGCTACGTGAGGGAATCCGAGAAGCTCTTCCGCCACGCGATCAAAGCCTTTTTCGATCACGAGCAGTACAGGCAAGCCTTCATCACCCTTCTGACTCTTTTCGAATGCCTTTGCCGGAGAGGTGCGCTCGGCAAGGCCGCGGCCCTCTGCGAGGAGGCGGTCGCCGCGACGTCCCAGGCGGGCGCGGCCTGCAACGAGCAGATCCGGAGCGCCTGGGAAGAGCTTCTGGCCGTGGTGCGCATCCGCCAGCTCAGCGAAACCGAGTTGATAAAGGCCCGCCAGTACCTCGTCCGCAACTGGAGCATGCCCACCGGCGCCCTCGCGCTCCCCCGGCTCGATTCTGCCCTCTCCAACCCCGCCCCGCCCCCCGACCTGCCGGAGCCACCGCCCTTGCCTGCCGCTTCCGAAACCGCTCCGAGCAGCTTCCAGGCAGCGCGCAAGGAATATGACCGGAAACTCGTCGCGGCCGCCCTGAAGCAGGCCGGAGGCAACTTGAGCGAGGCCAGCCGGCTCCTCGGGATCTCCCGCAATACGCTCAAGGCGAGGATGCGGGCTTATGGATTGTGAGCCCCCCAATGTGGAGACGCCCGTGGGGCGTGGCCGGCTCGGGGCCGTACGCCCTCATGACGGCGAGGAGGGCGGCCGGGATCACCAGCAGGCTGCCGAGCACCGGACGCCTTTGGTGCCACCGCTGGTGACACTTTTGTTGGAGTAGACGCGCTCTTTGACTTGGGGGAAGCGTGAAACTGGCACCTGTCTGGTATGGCCGAGCCGGTGCGAGGTCGAGGAACTCTCCGAGCCAAACGATCGTGACACAAATCGTTATATATGAATGACTTACGCCAACAAACATGGAGGTAGATTTGGCTCATTTGCTCCCCTCTGCAAGACTCCCTGAGCCAAATTCGGGGGCCGGTCCTGGATACCATCGGACGTTCCGCTTGGTGCCGACCGGGTGGACTCTTCCCTCCCGGCGCAACGCATCCAACACGCGTTTCACCGAGCTGCGGTTCGAGGAGGGCAGCACCGCGAGCATCGCCTCCATCGCGACACCAGTCTCCTGGTTCTCGGTGATGAGCTTGAATAGGTCAGCCTTGTTCCGCTCGCGAGCAGTATCCCGTTTCTGGATGGCGGCGGCACGCGGGCCGGTAGCGGGGTAGAACCGATGGGAGAGCACTATCTTTCCCCGTGCGATCCGCTCCACGATGCCGAGGTCGAGTAGTTGTGGCAGGCGGTCACGCAATGCAACCGGGATTGCCTTACCCCTTACGACAACGCCCAGGATGAGGAAGTCGTGAGCGTCAAGGCTCGCCAGCCGCTCCTGCCCAACACTCTCAATAAACCGCAGAAAGCCCTCGTATTTAATGTCGCCCTCCAGCGTAAGCCAAACCTGGTAATCATCAGAGCGGCTGAAATCGGGGAACGGCTTACCGTGCCGCACGCATTCTTCAAGGATGCGATCCGCGCCTTGCCCCA
>DATHUD010000792.1:0-7157 GCA_035462575.1 Thermoanaerobaculia bacterium
CTGAGGGAGCTTCTCGACGGCGGTGGGCGTCTACATCCCCCCCAAGCATCTGGACCAGAAGGTAGCACCAGCTCTGCCTTTTACAGGCAGGGGGGAGGAGGCCCTTGAAAGCCGCTTTCTCACGTCTCCGGTTGGGAAGAAGTAGCCGAACTGCGTCCGTCTTCCTGCCACATGTGCGGCTAATATAGAATCGAGACTCAAACAATCAAGGGGAACGGCGGATGGATGTCTTCCTCAGCTACTCGCGTAAAGATGAAGCCCTCGCGGATTCGCTGGTCGAGTTGCTCAAGGACGCCGGCCTAGAGGTCTGGGTCGACAAGCAGGATATCGGCGGTGGCCGGATGTGGAGAGAAGAGATCTCCGAGGCCATCGCTAAAGCCAAGGTGTTTATCCTGCTAGGTACGGAGGGGGCGTTCTCGTCGCCTCACGTGGCGCGCGAGGTGGCCCTGGCGAGCGATCTGGAAAAGCCGATCCTGCCCCTGGTCCGAGGATCTCTCGAGATTCCGCCCAAATTCCAATACGCTCTCGCAGGTCTCCATAAGCTGGACCTCGGGACGGGGTCCTTGGAGGAGAGCTTCCCCCAGATTTTTCTATCTCTCCAGAATCTCGGGCTCTCTCAGCGGGACCTCGAAGCGAATCAGGCTGTACTCCGCTCTCTTCCTCCGGAGACCTTGGCTTCCGAGCACGAGCGGTGGCTCTCGTCCGGGGGCGCAGAAGGAGTCCGGGCGGAGGTGCGTGGGGCCAACTTTTCCGGGGCAAGCTTCTCCCGTCGCCAGTTGGCGCGGGCAACCTTCGGCCGCTGTGACTTTTCCGCCGCCGACTTCTCGGGCTCCGACCTTAGCCAGGCGACGTTCTACGGTTGCTCTCTCGCCGGCGCCTCGTTTCGTGCCGCCATCTTGCGTGGGGCCAAACTGCTGGAATGCGCTGGCCTCGCCGCGAAGCAGTTCGCTGGAGCGGATCTTGAAGGCGCGCAAATCCCCGAGAGTGTGCAAGTTGCCAACCTCCAGCGCATCTCCGGGATCTCGAAAAGGGCCGGCACGATCCTCATCACGGTTCTTTTCCTGTGCGTTGCATGCGCGGTAGCGATCGCCAGCACGACCGACCTCTCTCTCCTGACCGATAGCATTCCCATATCCGGCGGGATGTCACTCTCCGCTTCCGCCTTGTTCCTCTTCCTGCCCGGCACGCTCCTCGCACTCTGGCTCTTCCTGCAACTGACCTTGCAGCAACTCTGGGAAGAGTTTGCCAAGCTGCCTACCGTCTTTCCGGATGGCGATGCACGGCATAGCAAGGCGGACCTGTGGTTGTTCGGGAGCTATGTGCAGAGCCGGTCCGAAAGGCTCTCCGCGGGCGGTTGGCTGCGCGTCCTGATATTTTATCTGCTCGCTTGGTGCTGCGCGCCCTCCATGGCCCTGGCCTGCTGGGCCTTCTACCTCCGCCGGCATGACCGCTCCGGCGTCTCTCTTCTGGTTGTGATGATCGCCTTGAGCGTCGCGCTCGGGTTGAGTTCGCTGATACGTGCGCACGCCACGTTTGCGAAGCCGGATAGAGGAAAGATCGGGCGATGGCAGCCGCTACTCGCGGGCCTCGCGGCCTTGGGGCTACTCACTATCCTCCTTCTCCTCTCTACCGCAGCTCGAAATGGCCTTTGGGTGGGCGAGCCAACGCCAATCCGGCAAATCGACTTCCCGCTTTGGCGATTCGGCCAAGATCTCCTTTACCGTCTCGGTATCCCAACGAAATTGACGGTTCGTGAAACGAAGCTGTCCGGATCCGCAAAGCGCCTGAGTCGGATCGATATCAAACATATCGATGCTTTCGCCCTCGATGCGCCAGGCGTAGACTTCCGCCAGGTTACGGCGGTGGGAGCCTTTCTGAGGGATGCAAAGCTTGCAGGAGCCAACCTCGATTCCGCGAACTTACAGTTCGCGACCTTGTCGGAGGTGGACCTTCGGGGCGCAGTGCTTACCTTTGCGCGTTTGGAACTGGCCGAAGGACGGGGTGCTCGCTTTCAACGCGCCGACATGAGTTTTGCCCGGATGGCCGAAGCCGATCTCCGGGGCGCTAACTTCGGCGGGGCGAGCCTTCTTTCTAGCGACTTCCGAGGGGCCGACCTCCGGGAGGTCAGCTTTCGGAATGCGGACCTCAGCTCCGTAAACTTCTATAAGGCCGATTTGCGCGGTGCTGACTTCACCGGTGCGCGCAATATGCAGGCCATCAAGTGCATCAGCGGCGCGAACCTGGCCGGGGCTACTGGACTCGGATCGCTACAGACCGCCCCCGGAGTCCTCTTCGCAATGGACGATAACGAATACCGTCGTGCCTTAGCGCAGACCATTACTGAATATGGACCTTGCTTATACTCAGCTCTTGGCTGGGAGATCGAAGGACCACCTGCCCTGAGGTCCTGGAGTGTCCAGCCCCGTTCACTCCGTAACTTTGCGATCGAAACTCCCCAAGAGCTCCCCAGGTACTTGCGCCGCGACATCGCGCGTTTCCTGGAAGTTGTACAGGAGTCGCGGGAGCGTAATGTGGGGGCTGCCTTCGAGGAGATGCGCAAGAAACTCGGGTACGTCGTCGATCAGGGTGATCGATTCATGACTCTGTTCGCGAGCCGACCTGATTCTTCTGAGGGGGTGGTCACTTTGAGCGCTTTCAGCGTTTCCTGTGATGAGGGACAGGGCGAAGGGTTCGAGCTACGACTGCGGCCTTGGGGCAGCAGCACACGTATTGATCTCGATGCCTTCATTCGCTCCAGATTGGAGGAAGCGGGGCGCAACCTTGGGACCGAACGTCTTTGGCCTTTGGAGCGGGGGTACGTGGTTGTTCGAGAGAACGAAGGAATCAGTTTCTCGACCTGCCCACCACCTCCAACGCGGGAAGGACCTTAACCCACAAGATCTGCCGTGCTATCCGATGTCGAACCCCTTGCATCCGTCCCGGTCTGCGGGCACCTCCGGGAATTTCCCGCGACGAAGTCACCCGATAAGCTGACCGGCTCACTCGGTAGGCCGGGTGCGCTCCTGCAACAGAGCCCGGCACTCTTCGCCGAGGACCCCCGCAACGACCTCAGGGGGTGCCGGCCATCCCGTCAGAGCGAGGTCCGCGAGAATGTTGTACCGCGAGGTCAGTCCGCCGGCTTGCGCTGCCGGGACACCGTAGACGATGCGGCTCACCCCGGCCCGCCGCACCACGTAGGCGCACAGCACGCAGGGCTCGACGGTGGTGTACAGGGTGCAGCCGGAGAGGTCGAAGGACCCCAGAGTCCGGCAGGCCGCCCGAATCGCCTGGACCTCGGCGTGCGCGCTGAGATCGAGCAGGGCCCGCACGCTCTCCTGCCCTTCTCCGAGGATCACGTCGCCGCGCAGAACCAGGGAGCCGACCGGGATCTCGCCGGCCTCGAGGGCCGCTCGGCCTAGGGAAAGGCAGCGCCGCATATGGATTTCGTGCATGTCGTTGAGTGTACGCCATCAGGAAGGTTCGGCTCGTGGGGAACTTATCCGTGGACTGGCGTGTCTAACACCCTATGAGGGACTCTCACGCGAGGACATGTCATGAGACTACGGTTCATTGTGGCCGCCGCTGTCGCTCTGTTGTTTTCCACGACTCTCTCCGGAGGCGAGGCGCCTGTGACTGGTAAGGACGCTGCCGCGAAGCTCGCGCAGAGCAGCAACGCATTCGGTTTCGATCTCTACCAGCGCCTGCGGCAGAAGCCGGGCAACCTCGTGCTCTCCCCGGCGAGCATCACGACCGCTCTGGCCATGCCCTGGGGCGGCGCCCGGGGAGAGACGGCGGCGCAGATGCGGACGGTCCTCCATCTGGAGGGGACGGCCGACGAGGTGATGGCCGCCTCGGGCGAGCTCTCCCGCTCGCTTCAGGACCCTTCCCGTCCGATCGTCTTCCGGATCGCCAACCAGCTTTTCGCCGAGAAGAGCTACAAGCTCGTGCCGGCCTATGTGGAAAAGACCCGGGCCTCCTTCGGGGCCCCGGTCGAGCTTCTCGACTTCAAGACGGCGCCCGAGAGAGGGCGCGTCCGGATCAACGAATGGGTCGAGGGCAAGACCGAGCGCCGCATCAAAGACCTCATCCCGCCTCGGGGGGTCGAGAAGGACACGCGCCTCGTGCTCGTCAACGCGATCTATTTCCTGGGGGACTGGGCCGTTCCGTTCGATGCCGGAGAGACGCGGCCCGCTCCTTTCCACCTGACCGCGTCGGAGCAGAAACGCGTACCGACGATGAACCGCATGGGGAGCTTGCGCTTCGCTGAGAAAGAGGGCCTGACCGCGGTGGAGATGCCCTACAAAGGGGGCGAGCTGTCCATGCTGATCCTCGTTCCCGCCGAGATCGAAGGGATTACGGCGGTCGAGAAGGCGTTGGATGCGAAGCGGCTCGACGAGATCGTCGGCGCTCTTCAGTGGGGTCTGGTCGATCTGTCGGTTCCGAAGTTCGAGGTGAATCCCGGCGAGTCTCTGTCGCTGGGCGAAGATCTGAAGGCGTTGGGGATGCCCCTCGCCTTCGATCGCGACAAGGCCGATTTTACGGGGATTGCGGACCCGCCCAATCCTGCAGACCGCCTCGTTCTCGCGAAGGTTTTTCACAAGGCTTTCGTGCGGGTCGACGAGAAAGGCACCGAGGCCGCCGCCGCCACGGCCGTGATAGGGGTGATGGCGGGAGCGGCACCCGGACCGGGACCGCGCCGGCTCCGGGTCGACCGGCCGTTCCTGTTCCTGATCCGCGACAACGCGAGCGGGCTCGTGCTCTTCCTGGGGCGGGTGAGCGATCCGAGCCGGACGTAGCCGGGAGGGCAGGATCAACATGTCGTATCACTACCGGGAACGTCGCATAGAGTGCTACTCTCAAGGCTTCTTTGGCCCGCAAGATGGATCCCAACGAACGCCAGCACGAAGGCCGCTCTCCAGAGGTTGCGCCGGTCGTCTTCATTTCCTATGCTCGTGAGGACGAGGCGTTTCTCCGCAAGCTCACCGCGTGCTTGGAGGCGGCAGGTATCCGCCCTGTGGGCGATTGGTTGCTGCCTGCCGCCGTCGATTACCGCGAGCGGCTGCGGGCGTTCATTCTCGACTCCAGCTCGTTCCTGTTCGCGATCAGCCCCGACTCCGTAGGTTCCGAATCCTGCCGTTGGGAGTTGGAAACGGCCCTCGAGCACCAGAAACGGATCGTGCCGTTGGTCTGGAAGGAGCCGCCTCTGAGCAGTGTCCCGGAGGCGCTCCAGCTCCGGCAGTGGATTTTCCTTCGGAACGACAGCGACTTCGAACGGGAGTCGGCCCGCCTGGAAGCGACGATCCGGGACGACTTGGAGGGAGCCCAGGAGCACCAGTACTGGGAGGAGCGTGCGGTGGACTGGCGCGACCGGGGCAGCTCGCTGCTGCGCGACAAGCAACTGCAGGAGGCCGAGCGTTGGTTGGAGCGGGCCGAGGCCAGAGGGAAAGACCCTCAGCCGACAACGCTGCAGAGGGCTTTCTTGAAGGAGAGCCGGCGGGCCGAAGCTCGACGGCTCTGGACGCTACGCTCGGCGGTCACCGGGGTGATCGTAATCCTGGCGGTCGCCGCCACGTTGTTGTTCTTGCAGCTCCGGAAGACCGAAGAGGCCAAGGCCATTGCCGAGGGGAATCTTGCTACAGGCCTGGCTCAAATCCCTGGCCGGGATGCGGACGCCCTTGTCGCAGCCTTGAAGGCTGCCGGCTCCAACAAGTCGGGCGCTCTGCCCATCGAGATCGCTGACGGGATCGCCAATGCGGTGGCTTCTACCGACCTCTCCCGGATCCTTCCGGGTCACTCGACCCAAGTCAAGTCGGCGGTGCTATCCCCAGACGGTCGAATCCTGGCGACCGAGGCCGACGTGGGATCGATCCGGATCTGGGAGTTTGGCACCGGCCGTCCGCTCAAGAATTTTGAGCAGAAGGAGTCCGCGATCCTCTCCATGGATCTCGCCGCAGGAGGCCGCCGGCTCGTCGCGGACGGCTCTGGTCTGGCCGTCTTGTGGGACGTGCCGACGGGCAAGCGCCTCGCTGTGATCAAGAACGGGTCTTCACCAGGCCGCTCCCGGTTCTCGCGGGACGGTACGCGGCTCCTGATCTACTCTAATCAATGGGAGGAGGACAGCTACGTTGAATTGCGAAGCCTCCTGGACGCGGAGGACGGGAGGAAGATTCTCGAGGTTCGGGAGGCTTCTCCGTCCCCTTCGAGCACAAGCTTTTCACCCGATGGCTCCCTGCTGGCCGTCGGGTTGAAGACGGGTACCATTCAGATCTGGAGCACGAGCACGGGAAGCCTCGTTCAAGAGCTCCAAAGACGCACTGGACCCATAGAAAACATAACATTTACTCCAGATGGCAAAACCCTGGTGGGCTCAGGAGAAGTAGGTGACACCGCTCTTTGCTTCTGGGATCTAGAGACGGGCGAGAGTCGCCTCAGGGTCGAGGTGAGCCGAATCTGTCGCCCGGTCTTCTCGCCGAACAGCCGCTATTTTCTGTGCACCACACAGTCGGAGGAGATCGAAGCCCGGGAGACCGTCAGCGGGAAGCTCCTGGGAACGCTCGCGATGAAAGACACTCCTCAGGTCAGCTTCGCGATGGCTGGATCTCGACTCGTAGGCCTCCCCATGTTTGACGGAAAGGGAGCGATCTTGAGCTTTCCTGAGGGGAAACAGATCAAGAGCTTCGAGGTTCCAGCTTCGATGCCTGGCGGTCCGAAGTTGACGGCCGACGGCCGGAGGATCTTGATCGTCGGCCAGGACGGCGGCATCCGGATCCTGGATGCCCGGACAGGAGAGCCGGTCTGGGAATCCGTCCGAAGAGACTCGTCGCTCTCTCTGCTTGTTGCATCGCGCGACGGTGAGGCGATGGTCCTGGTCGGAGCGGATCGAATTCCCCGCTTGTGGCGATCCTGGGTCGATCCGGCTTTCGGCTCCCTCCTTGGGCTCACGTCGCCGCCCTTCGAGGTGGCTTTTTCTCCGGACGGCTCCCGAATCGCAACCTCCGGAGGCGGCGCTCCTCTCCTCCTCTGGGATGCTCGGACCGGTCGAGAGATCGCCCGTCTGGGAGACGACTTCAGGGGAGCCTGGCGAGTTTCGTACTCCGCGGACGGCCGCCGGCTGGTGATAATCGGCCGGGATAACCTGTTGAGGGTCTGGGACGCGA
>DATHUD010000793.1:0-3373 GCA_035462575.1 Thermoanaerobaculia bacterium
GGCGGTCCGGCAGGGGGCGGATCACCTCGGCCTGGTGCGGATGCCCTTCGACCGGGTGGGTGGGGAAGGGGAGGAGGAATTCGAGGGCGAGGGGACCGTGGCTGCGCTCTCCGAGGTCCACCGCCAACCCTGAGCCGGAGACGACCACGACCTCCGGCCGTGCCCAGCCCAGCAGGTCGTACCGCTCGACGGCGGATTTGTGCCGCTCGATCAGGATCTCCAGATCGTCCGCGGCCTCGTTCAGGGACCGGTGGACGAGCCCTTCCATTTCGTCGATGTCGCTCATGGGGGCGTATCGTATCAGCGGAGGGGGCGGGGCAGGAGGGCGGGCCCCCGGTGATCGGAGGCTCGCCCCGGCGTTTCTCAGTGCGTCACATTGAAGGCGTTGCGGTTGACCTCGGACGGGGAGAGCCCGGTGTTGTTGAGGATCAGATCCGAGAGCTTGTAGCTCTCGACTTCGCGGATCTCCTTATTGGTGAGTACGTTCTGGTACCAGAAGCGGTCCGCGGCGCGGAGGTCCCAGAGCTGTTTGTGGACGACGGCGGTGATCAGGGGGCCCGTGTGGCCCCACGGGAACAGGCGCCTCTCGCAGATACCGCCCGCGAACAGGTCCACCTGGTCGGGATTCGCGTAGATCGAGCTCAGGCGCGCCGCCGCATTGGCATCGAAGGCGTCCGACCAGTTGACGACGGGCGGCAGGAGAAAGCCCTGGCGGGCGGCATTGTAGCTTGGCAGGCCGAGCTCCCGGCCTCGGGCGAGATTGATCGCCGGCAGGTCGAACAGAGTCCCCGGATCCCCCGGCTCATCGACGATCAGCGTGTTGCGCACGCCGTCCGCCACGACGCAGTCCACCTTCTCGTGCGTCTGGCGAATGAACCCGCGCACCACCGCGTCCAGGTCCGCGGACGTCTGGAAGAGATTGGCCGCCTGGAACAGAGACGAGCCGAGCCCGAGCGGCGGCAGCGGATTCGTTCCGTCATGGCGCTCCAACTCGCGGGGGAGGAGCGTATGGCCGAGGCGGTAGAGCGAGTGCTCGAACTCGAGGGCGAGACGGCCGTTCACCCACGGATGGTGCCCGGTGTAGGGGAGCACCGGGAAGCCGGTCAGCGTGGGGATGAACTCGTTGACCGTGATCGACTGCATGAGGCTGATCACCCAGCGGCGGCCGAGCTGGAACAGCTCCTCGTCGGTCAGAGCCGGGTTCCGGGCGGCGTACTCCGCCACCTTCCGGTTGTGCTCGCGCACGAACAGAGTGTGGATCATGGTCAGGCCGGGCGTCTCGTTGCAGCGCGGGAAGAAGTCGCCGCAGACGAACAGGGTGGACGGGAACTGCGGGGTCGGCAGAACCGTGGGAACCCGCGGCAGCAGGTTGGTGCCCGGCTCGACCAGCAGGCGGCCGCCGGAGAATTCCCGCAGCACGCCCGGGGTCGGCCCAGGGGTGCCCGGACCCGGCAGGGCCTGGCCATAGCCATAGACCTGGGAGGCGTCGATCCAGCCGGTCTGCAGGTTGATCGTGAGCCGGGGATTCGGGCCCGGCGCGACGCCCGTGCTGGGATCATGCTGCGCCCGCTCGATGGTGATGTACGGCCGGAGGACCGGGTCGAAGAACGGATCGTCGGGCGGAACGACCATGTCGAGGTGCTCGGCCGGGGACTTCTCGACCGTGATCCCGAAGTCGTGGTCGAGGAACTGCCCGAACTGCCACAGGAAGTTGTTGTGATTCAGCGGATTCAGGACCGGGTTCAGGTCCTGAAAGAACACGTGGTTCGAAATGTCGCGCTCGCCGGGCCGGTCCTGTCCTGGAAACACCGAGGGGTCGCCGCCCAGGTGGTCCAGGTAGGCGTCCGGCAGGAAGCGCTTCTGCTTGGTGCCCGCCTGATTGGCGGTCGGGTCGCTCAGGTTGTGGTTGCTGCCGTCGATCGGCGCAGTGTCCGTCAGTGGCTGGACGGGGCCGGCGGCGACCACGCCGGATGCCGCGAAGATCGCCGTCCACGCGACGGCTATTGCCAAGGGGGCATGTCTCATGGGTTTCCCTCTCCTATCAACCCGCACGGGGTTGGAATGGGGTACGCGCAGCATTGTGCGCACCCCGTGACATCTCCGCTCGTGGCGCGAGGCAAGGACACGCCGCTCGTGCCTTCCGGTGGGAGCTCAGTACCCGGGGGAAACCTGCTGAGAAGAATTCCGTGCTCGCTTATACGGGTGCATGAACCGGCCCAAACGGGACGGAGGGGCTCCCGGAGCGCCGTTTTTCGCACGGAGATCCGGTGGGGTAGGATCGGCCGTCCGCCGGTTCCACCGGGCGGACCGTTTCGAAAGGAGATCCTGATGAAGAAGACGTTCTGGAAGCTCGCTCTGGCCTGCGGGCTGCTCGCGACGGCCCTCCTCCCGGGGTCTCCGGCGTCGGCGCAGAAGTGTGCTTCCTGCTCCGAGCTGCTCAAGTCTTGCAAGGCTTTCTGCGGCAGCAACAACGTGGTGTTCAACTGCCAGAACAGCAGCCCTTGCGCGGGGACTTGCACGTGCGGGTAGGGGGCTCAGCCCCGGGGGGCTTTCTTCTCCTCTCCCCCGGGATACGCTATCTTTCCCTCCCGTCCGCAGGAGGGAGAGAGGGAGCCCGTCCATGTCCGAGCTTGACGATCAGATCCAGAACCGGCGCGACAAGCGCCAGCGCCTCTCGGAGGCGGGGGTCGATCCGTATCCCCACCGCTTCGAGTGGGACGCGGAGGCGACGGCCATCCACGCGGAGCATGGCGCCAAGACGGCCGAGGAGCTGGAGGCCTTGGGCCTGAAGCTCCGGGTTCCGGGCCGGGTTCGCTCGATCCGCCGTCAGGGCAAGCTGGTCTTCGCCGACGTCCACGACGGGCGGGAGAAGCTTCAGCTCTTCATCCGCAAGGACCGCCTCCCCGAGAAGGCCGCCCTCCTTGTGGAGAACCTGGACCTCGGGGACCTGATCGGCGCGGCCGGGGCCTTGATCCGCACGCGGACCGGGGAGCTGTCTCTCATGGTGGAGGATCTGACGCTCCTCGCCAAGGCCCTGCGTCCGCTCCCCGAGAAGTGGCACGGCCTGACGGACGTCGAGGCGCGCTATCGCCAGCGGTATCTCGACCTCGCGACCAACGAGGAGTCCCGCGCGGTGTTCGAGGTGCGGGCGGCGCTGGTCAAGGGCATCCGCGACTTCTTCGACCGCCGCGGGTTCCTGGAGGTCGAGACGCCGATGATGCAGGTGATCCCCGGCGGGGCCACGGCGCGGCCGTTCAAGACGCACCACAACGCGCTGGACATCGACCTCTACATGCGGATCGCCCCGGAGCTGTTCCTGAAGCGGCTCCTCGTGGGGGGCATCCCCCGGGTCTACGAGATCAACCGGAACTTC
>DATHUD010000794.1:0-6894 GCA_035462575.1 Thermoanaerobaculia bacterium
GGGAGCGGCTGAGCCTCAATAGGTGTTTGGTGCAGACAGTCGCTGCGCCGTTTGAAAACCAAGCAGAGGCGAGCATCTCGATCAACTCAAGATCCTTCGTTGGGCGGCGTCAAGCAAGACCGCCCTTGGGGAACGTCTACCCCTTGACAACCGGGGGCCTCATAAAGGTTGGCCTTTACTCTGGGCCCCCAACAACGCAAGTACAATGCCGCAGATTGTCTTCTGAGCAACGGGGAGGAGTCCAAATAGAGATTTGACACGTGCCTATTACTGTCTGCCCACCCTGCGTTGTACCACAATAAGTGCCGTACGCAGTCGATTTGCAAGGAGAATCGCTGCAAACTCCGCATGGGATCGCCGTTCGCGGAGTGGGCTCTGGGGAGAAGACTAGAGGATACTCCGCTGCCGCGCGATTCTCTAATTCCAATTGAGCACAGGCAGGCGACGCCTCGGCGATAGCTATGGAGGGCTCCCGCGTTGTCACCGCAGCGATGGGTTTTTCCTTGGCTTCCGCAACGGCACCCGCTAGTAGTATGCAGGCCAAGGGCAGAACTGAGACGATGGATCGACCCTTCATGATAGCTCCTTTCGGCTGATGTCTGAGAGGCACGACAATCCACTGTGTTGGCATTAATGATGCGAGACTTGGAGCGGTGGCTAAGCCTTTAGCATAAATCCTCCTGGGGAGTGCCGAGTACAGCCATTGCGGCCGGCCAACCTTACGATGGTATTCGCCCCCTGCATCCATCGCCCCTCCCCTCCAACTCCTGAGTTTCGAGCGCAGAGAATCGCCATATCTCTATGTGCTTTCCGTTTATTACAGTTACGCCATCTTACGCTCCTCCAGGATATTCGTCAATCTTCTAGGGAGACACCGCCTAAGCAGCGGAGAAACAGGCTCCTCTGAATTCCATGGGACACAAGCAGGAAAGGCGTCGCAAGTCATTGATAGGTCAGAATCGCGCGCGGTTGGACATCCCACGAATGACCGCCTAGGCAGCCTCAAACGAGGGGGACGTGATGCATAGGCGGTCTGGGACCCGCTCTTGCGCGGCTTAGGCGGTCCGGATCGCCGCCTAGGCAACAGAAACTCTTGGTCGGCAAGTCCTAAAGAGTGTCCAGCGGGCTCAGCACCCCATGGCCTCCCCGGTTCAACACAGGGGTGTAGATCATGGTCGTCGCAAACGAGTGCTGCCCGCGCGCTCGAAGGCACTGGCGCTTCCTCTGCAAGGCCGGCGACTGCGGCAGGATGCTTGGACCTCCTCCACCCGCCAGTGGAACCTTTCTTGCAGAGGTTTTCTCCCGGTCCCTCCCACTTGGGCGGGTGTGCAGATCACCGTGTCGAGATCGTTTCCAGTCATCGTGGGCGCGTTGTGGCTGGCCGGTTGCTCCGGTCCCCAGTCGACGCTGGACCCGGCGGGGGTCGGTGCCGAGCGCATCGCCTGGCTCTTCTGGTGGATGGCCGCGGGGGCCGTGGTCATCTGGCTCGCCGTGGCCGGTCTCGCCGTCTACGCCCATCGTGTCCGGCCCGGTCCGCACGACGAACGCAAGACCACGCTCCTGATCATCGGCGGCGGCGCCCTGTTTCCCACCGTGGTCCTGGGGGTGCTCCTCTCCTTCGGGCTCGCCGAGATGCCGGGCCTGCTGGCTCCGGCGCCGGAGGGGAGCCTGCGGATCGCGGTCTCCGGAGAGCAGTGGTGGTGGCGGGTCCGCTACGAGCCGCCGGACGGCGAGCCGTTCGAGCTCGCGAACGAGATCCGGCTTCCCGTGGGCGAGAGCGTGCAGTTCCTCCTCGACAGCCCGGACGTCATCCACTCGTTCTGGGTCCCCTCCCTCGGAGGAAAGATGGACATGATTCCGGGCCGCGTGACCGAGCTCGCCCTGGAGCCCACGAAGACCGGCACGTTCCGGGGCGCCTGCGCGGAGTACTGCGGAGGCCCCCATGCCCTGATGAGCTTCTATGTGGTGGTGGAGGAGCGGGAGGACTTCGCGCGCTGGCTCGCGCACCAGCGCACCCCGGCGCGGCCTCCCGCCGGAGCGCTCGCCGTCCGCGGCCGGGAGCTGTTCCTCGCCAACGGCTGCGGCGCGTGCCACACGGTGCGCGGCACTCCGGCCGACGGCGTGGTGGGGCCGGACCTGACGCACGTCGGCAGCCGGGTGAGCCTCGGCGCCGGCATCCTGCCCAACCGGCACGACCAGTTCCTGCGCTGGGTCGCCCGCACGGACGACGTCAAGCCCGGGGTCCACATGCCGGAGTTCGGCATGCTACCGCCCGGCGAGCTGCGGGCGCTGGCGGCCTTCCTGGAGGGGCTCGAATGATCGATCAGATCCGGGATCCTGAACCTCTTCCCTCCGCCCCGCCCGAGCCCGTCCGGCGCGCCCAGGTGGAGCGGCTGTTGAAAACGTGGAAGATTCCGGAGGGCTTTCGCTACTGGTCGGAGGTCAACAACGCGGTGGTCGGGATCTGGTACACGGCCGCCGCCTTCTTGTTTTTCCTCTTCGCCGGCGTGCTGGCGCTGCTCATGCGCATCCAGCTCGCCGTCCCCGAAAACGGTTTCCTCTCCCCGGACCTCTACAACCAGATCTTCACGCTGCACGGATCGATCATGATGTTCCTGTTCGGCGTGCCGATCTTCGAGGCCTTTTCGATCTACATCCTGCCGGAGATGCTGGGCGCGCGCGACCTTCCGTTCCCGCGGCTGTCCGCCTTCGGTTTCTGGTGCTTCGCGCTGGGCGGGATCTTCTTCTGCGGCTCGATCTTCTTCGGTGCCGCGCCGGAGGGGGGCTGGTTCATGTACCCGCCCCTGACGAGCCAGTATCAGCCCGGCATCGGCGCCGACATCTGGCTGCTCGGCCTCTCGTTCATCGAGGTCGCCGCCATCGCGGCCGCGGTGGAGCTCATCGTCGGCGTGCTCAAGTGCCGGCCGCCGGGGATGCGGATCAACCTCATCCCGCTCTACGCCTGGTACATGCTGGTGGCGGCGGTCATGGTGCTCTTCGCCTTCCCGCCGGTGATCGCCGGGAGCCTCCTCCTCGAGGTCGAGCGCGCCTTCCACTGGCCCTTCTTCGATCCGGCGCGCGGAGGCGATCCGCTCCTGTGGCAGCACCTGTTCTGGATCTTCGGCCACCCGGAGGTCTACATCATCTTCCTGCCGTCCATCGCCCTCGTGGCGATGATCGTTCCGACGTTCGCGCGCACGCCGATCGTCGGGTACGGCTGGGTGGTGCTGGCGGCGGTGGGCACCGGCTTCCTGAGCTTCGGGCTGTGGGTCCACCACATGTTCACGACGGGCCTGCCGGGCATCTCGCTCGGGCTGTTCTCCGCGGCCAGCCAGGCGGTGGCGATCCCCACCGGCGTCCAGATCTTCTGTTTCATCGCGACCATGCTCGTGGGGCGCATGATGCGATCGGTTCCCATGCTGTGGGTCCTGGGCGGGGTGGCGACGTTCGTCCTGGGCGGGCTCACCGGCGTCATGGTGGCGCTCGCGCCGTTCGATTTCCAGGCCCACGACACGTTTTTCGTGGTGGCCCATTTCCACACCGTGCTGATCGGCGGGACCGTCTTCCCCGTCCTCGCCGGCTTCTACTACTTCTTCCCGCTGGTGAACGGAAGGAAGCTTTCCGACAGGCTGGGGAAAATCGCCTTCTGGCTGGTCTTCCTCGGATTCAATCTCACGTTCCTGCCGATGCACGTGACGGGCCTGCGCGGAATGCCGCGGCGGGTCTTCACCTACCCGGAGGGCCTGGGCCTCGACGCGCTCAACCTCGCCTCCAGCATCGGCGCCTTCATCCTGGCGGCGGGCGTCGCCATCGTGGTGTTCGACATTTTCCGGCCGAAGGGAAAACGGGCGGTTTCCGGGCGGAATCCGTGGGGCGCCGGCACGCTGGAATGGCTGGCCGAGATCCCTGACGACAAGCCCTGGGGCGTGCGCTCGATCCCCGAGATCGACAGCCGGTATCCCTTGTGGGACCAGCCGAACTTCGTGCGCGACGTGGACGAAGGCCGCTTCTACCTTCCCGATGCCGCGGAAGAAAAGCGCGAGACCCTGGTCACCTCCGTCATCGACGCGCAGCCGGTCCAGTGCCTGCGGGTCTCGGGGCCGAGCTTCGTCGCCTTCTGGGCCGCGATGTTCACCGGCGGCATCTTCATCTTTTCCACCTACCACCTCTGGTGGCCGGCGGCCGTGAGCGCCGTGCTGGCTTTGGGCGCCATCCTCGTCTGGCTCTGGAAAGGCACCGCGCAGATCCCCGAAAAGGAGGAGAAGGACGTCGGTCTCGGCCTGACGCTGCCGATCTACGCCTCGGGGCCGAAGTCCGTGGGCTGGTGGGCGATGTTCATCACCATGCTCGCCAGCTCCACCGCCTTCGTCTGCCTCGTGTTCGGGTATTTTTTCTATTGGACGATCCATGACGACTTCCCGCCCGATCCGAATCCGGGGCCGGGCGTCGTCTGGCCCACGGTGGCGGCCGCCCTCCTGCTGGGCTCCTGGGCCCTGACGCTGCTCGCCCGGCGCTTCAACCGGCGCGACCGCGCGGGCCTCTTCTACGCCGGAGCGCTCTCTGCCGCCGCGCTGGCCGTGGCCGGCGGCGGCGCCCTGCTCGCCGGCCCATGGCTCACCGGCCTCGACCCGACGAGCCACGCCTATCCCGCGATCGTCTGGGTGCTGGTGATCTGGACCGTCCTCCACGTCGCCCTCGGGCTGATCATGCAGCTCTATTGCGTGGCGCGGCGGCTCGCCGGACGGATGACCGCGCGCCACGACATCGACATCGCCAACGTCTCGCTCTTCTGGCACTTCGCCGCCCTGATGGCCGTGGCCACGGTGGCGGTGATCGCCGGATTCCCCCTGGTGGCATGAGAGAGCCCGAGGACCGCGCCGCGACCCACCTGCCGGAAAAGAGGGAGAGCCTCTGGCTCCTCACCCTCTCGCCGGTGGTCTGGTCCGCGCACTTCCTGCTGTCCTACGCGACCGCCGCGGTCTGGTGCGCGAAGCTAGCGGGTCCCGGCGGCTCTCTCGGGGGCGCGCGGACGGCGATCGCCGTCTTCACCGCCATCGCCCTGGCCGTCATCGGGATCACCGGCTGGATCGGCTACCGCCGGCACAGCTACGGCGATGCCAGCACGCCGCACGACTTCGACTCCCCGGAGGACCGCCACCGGTTCCTGGGGTTTGCCACGCTCCTGCTCTCGGCTCTCTCCGCGGTGGGCACCGTCTACGTGGCCCTGGCCGCCGTCTTCATCGGGACCTGCGACTGATGCGCCGCGCCCTGCTGATCGCCGGATCGCTGACTCTCGCCGCCGTCTGGCTGGGGCCGCTGCCCGAGCTCGCCCGGAGCGCCTTTTTCGCGCACATGACGATGCACATGGGCGTCGTGGCGGTGGCGGCTCCTCTGCTCGCCTTGGGGATCGCCGGAGGACGGCTCGATCCGGTGCGCCGGGCACCGGCCCTGTTCGCGCCCGCTTCCACCCCAATCCTGGCTTCGGTCCTGGAGCTGATGGTGGTCTGGGCCTGGCACGCTCCGGTGCCGCATCACCTGGCGCGACAGAGCGCGGCGGGGATGGTGGCGGAGCAGGGGATGTTCCTCGCGGCCGGCCTTCTCGTGTGGCTCTCCGCGTTCGGCGGAGATTCCCCGCGCAACGGCAACCGGACCGGTGCCGGCATCGTCGGGCTCCTGCTCACTTCCATGCACATGACGCTCCTGGGAGCTCTGCTCGCTCTCGCCCAGCGTCCGCTCTATCCCCATCTTCACGGCTTTTCCGGTCTCACCTCCTTGGAAGACCAGCACCTGGGCGGAGCGATCATGCTCCTCGTGGGCGGCCTCTCCTATCTTCTCGGCGGTCTCTGGCTGACCGCGGGGCTGCTCAAGGGACGGGCGCTCGCAGCAGAGGAGGGCGCGTGATGCGGCGGCTCAAGATCGCCCTGCTCGCCGCCGTGGGCGTGGTCGCGGCCGTGCTGGCCCCCCGGAGGTCCGGCACCGAGGAGAAAAGCCCTGCAAAGAACCCTCGCCGGCTCCTGGGAGCGAGCCTGAAACGCTGGCTGATCGAAATCGCGGTGATCCTCACGGTGTTCGCGGTGGGCGGCTTTCTCGTGGCCGCGTCGGGCATCATCCCGATCAAGGCCAGCTCCGGCCACTGGGCGATCACCCGCTGGTTCCTGATCTTTTCCATGCACCGGTCGTTCTCCACCCACAGCCTCGGGATCAAGGCCCCGCCGCTCGACGATCCGGCCCTGGTGCTGCGGGGTGCGGGTGCGTACGAGACCAGTTGCCGTCCCTGCCACGGCAGCCCGGAGCTGCGGCATCCCCGGGTCGCGCGGAAGATGCTCCCGGAGCCGCCCTACCTGCCTCCGAAGATCTCCGAGTGGGAGCCTGAAGAGCTCTTCTCGCTCGTCAAGCACGGCGTCAAGCTCACCGGCATGCCCGCCTGGCCGACGCAGAAGCGTGATGACGAAGTCTGGGCCATGGTCGCTTTTCTGCTCAGAATGGAGGATCTGGACGCGGAGGGGTACCGGCGGCTCGTGTACGGCGGGATTCCTCCGGCTCTGGAGGGTGCGCCGATCGAAGGCCTGATCGGACCGCAGAACGTGCCGAAGACCGTCACCGCGACCTGCGGACGTTGCCACGGCGCGGACGGCCGCGGACGGGGGAGAGGCGCCTTCCCACGCCTCGCGGGCCAGCGTCCGGCCTACCTCTACGCCGCCCTTGAGGCCTTCGCCCGCGGCGAGCGCCACAGCGGGATCATGGAGCCCATCGCCGCGGGCCTGAGCCCCGAGGAGATGCGCGAGCTCGCCCTCTACTACGCCGGCCTGGAGGCTCCGGCGCCCGCGCCCCGTCAGACCGCCGCCCTGGCGGCGATCGAGCGCGGCCGGGCGATCGCGCACCAGGGAGTGCCGA
>DATHUD010000795.1:0-2595 GCA_035462575.1 Thermoanaerobaculia bacterium
GTCCGGGCCGAGCAGTATTTCCGGGAGGCCCTGGACCGCGATCCGCACTTCACGGGGGCCTACGTGCGCCTGATCGAGACCTTCCTCGACCGGGGGGACGTGGAGCAGGCCCGCGCCTGGGCCAACCGGGCCGGGGAGAGGGCGGTGGCCCTGCCGCCGGACCTCGCGGCGCGGCTGCGGTAACGGCTTCCAGGCGCCATTCACGGCCGCATTGGCGGCCGGGTTTTCGGGTTGACGGAAGCCGCCGGAGCGTATAATCTCACCCGCTCGCATATTGTGGACGGGCTGGACCGACGTTGACCCCGGTTCGAGCCGGGTTCGGAACTGAAACGCGAAAGGTGTTGAATGGGAAGCTTGATCAAGAAGCGGCGCAAGAAGATTCGCAAGCACAAGCTCAAGAAGCGGCGCCGCGCGAATCGGCACAAGAAGCGCGACCGGTACAAGGTCTAGTTCTTCGCGGCGTGTCCCAGGGCGCCGGCGCTTACGGATCGATCAGCAGAAAACAATGACCCGCCCCGGAGGCTTCCGGGGCGGGTCGTTTTGCTGGTCGTCGGTTTTTTGAGTCGCGGGACTAGGCCGCCGCCTTCAGCCGGATTCGCGTGACTTCCGGCGGGCACTTGTAGCGCCACGGCAGGGTGACCACGCCGAGGCCGCGACTGATGAAGAGATGCGTGTTCTGGTGCCGGCTGTGCCCGTGATCGAAACGGTTGTGCATGAAACGGCTGGCGAGCTGCCGGAAGATCGGCAGGCGGACCTGCATGCCGTGCGTGTGGCCTGACAGCACGAGGTCGTATCCCTCGTCCGCCGCCTCGTTCACGATCTGCGGGCAGTGCGAGAGGAGTATGGACAGGCATTCGTCGGTGCGGTCGCGGCTCGCGAGCTTCAGATCCGACTGCTTTTCCTTCCAGTCGTCGACGCCCGCCAGGTGGAAGCGCGTGCCGCGGATCTCGATGTCGACGCCGCGATTGCGGAGGACCTGGATCCCGATCCCCTCGAGCGCCGCCGCGACCTCGTCCTCGTCTCCCCAGAAGTCGTGGTTGCCGAGCACGGCGAACACGCCGCCCGGCGCCTTCAGCCGCGAGAGCGCGTCGAGGCACGGATAGAGCTCGGCCGGATCGCGATTCACGTAATCGCCGGTGAGCACGATGATGTCGGGCTCCATCGCCGTCACGCGGTCCATGACCCAGCCCAGCTCGGGACCCTCGACGTAGGGACCCGTGTGGATGTCGGAAAGCTGGACCAGCGAAAGCCCCTCCTTGCCGATCCGGTCCGGCCGCACGTCGAGCGACAGCTCGTTGAACTCCACCCGCATGTCGCGGAACCAGCGGCCGTAAAAGCTCTTTCCGAGGGGGATGCGCATGCGGGAGGTCACCGAGCGGGCGTGCAGGTCCATGGCCTTCTGAATCATCTGAACGGGGGTCATCTAGCCTTTTTTCTCCTTGATGTCGATCTTCGCGGCGGCTCTCAGATCTTTGATTCTCTGTTCGACCGCGGGGTTCGCTTTCTGGCTCTTGAACATCTGCTCGAGTTGGGGACGCGCGGTTTCGAACGTTACGGCCGGGCTCATCCCCTTCTCGTCGACCTTGATGATGTGATAGCCGAACTGCGTCTCCACGATGTCGGAAACCTGCCCCGGCGGAAGCGAGAAGGCGGCGTCCTCGAAAGGCTTCATCATCTGGCCGCGGCCGAAGCTGCCCAGGAGCCCGCCGTTGTCCTTCGACGGGTCTTCTGAGTGTTTTCGGGCGAGTTCGGCAAAATCTCCACCTTTCCTGATCTGGGCCAGAACGTCCTGGGCCAGGCGGCGCTTTTCCGCCTTCTGCATGTCGGGGGCGGAGGGGTCGACCATGAACAGGATGTGGCGGGCCGTCACCTGCTCCCGGGGTGCGAAGGACTCCGGGTTCTGCTCCATGAAATCGCGCATCTCCTGCTCGGACACCGTGATCTGGCTGACGACCGTGTCCTGGAAATACTTGTTGATAAGGAGGTAATCGGTGAGGTCCCGGCGCATCTCGGCTTCCTCGGCGGGGGAAATGACCGAGTCGGCGGCCGCGAGCTGGGCCTTGTACTGGGAGAGGTTCTGGTTCACCTCGAGCGTGTCGATGGTGACCCCGCGCTTCTGGGCGTCCTCGAGGATGAGGGAGCGCTCCACGAGCTGGTCGATCGCGTAATTTCTCTGCTTCTCCTCGAGCGTGGCTCCGCGGGCCAGCGAATCGGGCGGAACGAACCCGCGCTCCTGAATGATTTTAACGAGGCGGTCGACCTCGGGCTCGGTGATCTTCGCGCCGTTGACGGTCGCCACGACAGGCCCCTTGGCCCCCGCCGCGTCTCCGGTCTTGGAGCAGGCCGTGAGCAGGACGGGAGAGGCCAGCAAAACAACGAGCACGGCCGAACGAAACGCGGCGCGCCGATGAGACATTATTAACGTTTCTCCTTTCATACCAATGGGAAAGCGATAAGATGCCGATTCGCTTTCAGCGTGGGAGTTCCTGTGCAAAATGGGCAAGTGAGACTATCACAGCCATGAAGACCCGCCAAGAGAATCGCCGGCTCCGCACCGGACGCTTCGTGCCCGATCTCGAGCGCTGCTTCATCGAG
>DATHUD010000796.1:0-5678 GCA_035462575.1 Thermoanaerobaculia bacterium
GCCTTTGGCAACCGCGACGCATCCGCCGCTTCGTCCCAGGGCGTTCTTGCCGCCATTCCGCCCGCGCCCGAGCCGCTCACCGCGGTGAGCCGCCGGCTCCGCGACGCTTATGTCAGCTCCGGCCGCGATGCCCGCCCCACCGCGGCAACCGTCGGCCGCGGGCTGGGCCGCGTGCTCGCGGGCCTCCGGAGCGAGTCGGCCACTGAGGTCCGCCGCCGAATGGAAGCCGCCGAAGAGTGGGACCTCCTCTTCGGTGAGTGGTACAACCTGCTGGAGGCGGCAGCCGATCCCCTCGAGGCCTTCGCGTCCTATCGCCGGACCGTGCTGGCGGAGTTCCCCCGATACGAGAAGGTCGGCCTTCCAGGCGCGGTCTCGTCCCTCCTGCGCCACCTCTCTGAGGAACGGCGCCCGGCCTTCGCTCTCGAATGCCTGCGTAATGGAGACATCGCCCGGCTTCCGGAAGAGCTGGCCGGCCGGTGCATCGCCTCCGCCAACCTGGCCGTTGCTCTCGATCCTGAAGACAAAACGGGCCAGGAGGCGGCGAAGCTGGTGTCCGAAGCGGCCCGGAGCCGGAAGGTCAAGCTCCAACCCGACCGCCCCCTCCTGCGCGGAGTGTGGGCCGCAGCTCGAGCGAAGGCGACCCTCGCCGAGCTCCGGCTCCAAGAGACCCGCGACGCAGTCACCGCGCTCTCGGAGGCCGAGCACACGCTCTTCGCCCAAGGTTTCCTCGCTCCGGCTCTCGAACGGGGAAGCAACAAAATGGACCACCAGCAGGCTCTGGCGGCCACGGCCGGCGGGCGGCCGGCCCTTTTGGCCAAACCCTACCTCGACTTTTTCAAAGCCAAGCGCAAATTGGCGTGGCCAGAGAGCCTGCACGCCGCTCTTCGCTTCTGGCTCGCGTTCGATGGCCGGGAGGAAGGCAACCTTTCCGAGCTCGAGCCGACAGGACGGCGAGGGCTCCTTCTCGCTCTTGAAAAGCTCAGCGCGGCCGAGCTGGCGGGCATCGATCGAAAGCTCCGCCAGGCCCGAATCGACCGTCGTGCGACAGAGCGGTGGCAAGAAATTCAAAAGATTCTGGAGAAGCGGCGGCGCAATCCTTGGGGCCGGCTGCTGCGGGTTTTCGGCAGATCGTAAGGACAGATGGATCGGTCTCCTTGGAGGAGGTGAAGCAATGGCAGACGGTGATGATCTCGCAGGATGCATCGGGGGGTTGCTCATGGTCATTCTAGTTGTCTCGGCGGTCATTCTCGCCGTAATGGCCGTGATGAGCCTCGGCACCCTTTTTGGGGCCGGAACGGCCCTCCGCAACTATGGCTTGGCCTTCGCAAACAACGTCAAACCCCAGAGGGTCGGGCCATGAGCACACCGATCCCGCCGGAACCCGCGATCAAGAGCTATTTTTTCGGCAAGGGCTACCAGGATCTGAGCGCGACGATCACCGAGAGCTGGAAGCGGAATCTCGCGTCCTCCCAGGAGCATTTCGACAAGGCGGCGCGCCTCTTCCCCGGCGGCGAGGCCGGCAAGGCACTAGCCATTCTCTGGGGCACGGCCGGGGTCTCAGTCGTCATCTTTGGAACTGTCGTCTTCCTGGTCGCCTCGGCCGTCCACATCACCATCCTCTTCTCCTTCTTCCTGCTGATTTATCTGGGATTCAGCCTCGTCTACCTCACCGAACGCGCCTACCTGGCCGGCAAGCAGTTCTTCACCGTCTGCCCGGAATGCCATGCCAAGAGCCGGCTGCCCGAACACTTCTGCCCCCGCTGCGGCGAGGTCCACCGGCGGTTGATCCCCTCGAGCTATGGCATTTTGCACCATACCTGCCAGTGTGGCGAGAAGCTGCCGGCGACGTTCTTCCTGAAACGGGGCCTGCTCAAATCCCGCTGTCCGGACTGCCTGAGTCTCCTCGAGACTGCGCACACCGAGTCGCGCAAGGCGTTCGTGCCGGTCTTCGGGGGCCCCGGCGTGGGCAAATCGGCGTTTCTCTTCTCGGCGGTCAGCCAGCTCATCGATCAGGCTCCGCGGAGCGGTCTGCAGCCGTCCTTTCTGGAATCACGTACCGAGAGCGAGATGGCGCGGGTGCGAGAGCAACTCGCCCAAGGCCGCTCTCCGGACAAGACGCTCTCCACCCTGCCGCGCGCCTTCAACCTGCAGATCCAGGCCGCCGGCCGCGATCCGCGGGTCCTTTATCTCTACGATCCCGCCGGAGAGGCGTTCAACGAAACCGAGGGCCTCGTGCTCCACCGCTATCAGGCCTATCTGAGCGGGCTCATCTTCCTGATCGATCCGTTCACCATCCCGGCTGTTTGCGAGGAATACGCGGACCGTCTGGAGAGCGTCCGGGACGCCCTCAAGCCCAGCACGCTGCCGGTCGAAGATGCCCTGGCGCGCATCCTGATCAGCATGGAAGAGCACTTCGGCCTGGGAAAGGCCACGCGGCTCAAGGTTCCGGTGGCGGTGGTGATCAACAAGATCGACGCCTTCGATCTCGAATCGAGAATCGGCGAACCCGTGGTCCGGCAGCGGGTCCAATCAAGCCCGGATCCCGTAGATCCCCAGAGCGTCCGCGACGAGATCCTCCGCGGCCAGCTCCGCCGCTGGGGCCAGGGAGACGTAGTCCAGCAGCTCGAAACGCGGTGCGCCCGTGTCCGCTATTTCACCTGTTCCGCCCTGGGGCACATGCCGGACGAGAGCGCCCGAGCCTTCGAAGCGCGCGGCGTCCTGGAGCCGCTCCTGTGGATCCTCTGCGAGACAGATCCCGTTTTCGCAACCGAGCGGAAGAAAGCAGCTTGAGGAGGATTGATCATGAGCAAAGGACGGGGTTTCTTCGGATGGCTGCTGTTCTTGATCGTGAGCGGCCAACTGGGCTGCTGGGGAATCGCCATCCTGCTCCTGGTTCTCGCATTCGCCATCTACTTTCTGCTGCCCCTCGCGTACGATCTGGTCCGCATCCTCCTCGCCATCGGGGTTCTCTTCGGAGCCGGGATCACGGTCCGCAACTACGCCCTGGCGCTCTACCACAACATCAAGCCGGAGAAGGTGACGCCATGAGCAAGATCCTCGATCCGGCGATTCGCAGCTACTTCTTCGGCAAGGGGTATAGCGATCTGCGGGCCGTCATCGTCGACACCTGGTCGCGCAATCTCGCCTCGGCACAGAAGGAGCTGACTGCCATGCGGAGACTCTGGCCGGGCTCCTGGGCCGCCAAAGGGATGGCCCTCGTGCGAGGGGCAGCGGCCACGTCGGTGCTGGTTTTCGGCACGGTGTTCTTCCTGGCCGCCTCGCTGGTCCACGTCACACTGCTCCTGACCTTCTTCCTTCTGGTCTACCTGTTGTTCTCGCTCGTCTATCTGACGGAACGGGCCTATCTCGCGTGGAAAGGCTTTTTTCCCGTCTGTCCGGACTGCCACAGCAAGAATCCGCTGGCCGAGTATTTCTGCCCCAAATGCGGCAGCGTACACCGCCGGCTGATCCCGTCGAGCTACGGGATCTTCTACCGGACCTGCAAATGCAGCCAGAAGCTCCCGGCGACGTTTTTCCTGCAACGGGGGCAGTTGCCCGCCGCGTGTCCGGACTGCAAGCGCATGCTCGGAGGTCTGATCGAGGTGCGGAAGGTCTTCGTCCCCGTGTTCGGCGGGCCTGCCGTCGGCAAGTCCTCCTTTCTCCTCTCCGTTCTGCGGGACTTGACCGATCTCTGGGCACCGCCGCGGGGCTTTGCCGTGACCTTCCCGGACAGCGGGGTGGACAGTGAGATCCACCGGGCCTGGCAGAACCTGGCCAAGGGACTCCCGCCCGCCAAGACCGTGACCAACCTGCCGCGGGCGCTCAATGTGCAAGTGGACCGTTCCGGCCAGGAAGGCCGTCTGCTCTACCTCTACGACCCGGCGGGAGAAGCGTTCGGCGAAACCGAGGGATTACAGCTTCACAAGTATCAGGACTATCTGAGCGGCCTCATCTTCCTGATCGATCCCTTTTCGATTCAGGAGGTCCGCGAGATCTATGCCGACCGTCTGCCACGCGTGGAGAGCGCTTTGAAGCCCAGCCAGCTTCCTGCCGAAGACGCCTTTGCACGAATTCTCATCGGAATGGAGGAGCACTTCGGGCTGGAAAAGGGCGCACGCATCAAGAAGCCGGTAGCGGTGGTGGTCAACAAGATCGACGCCTTCGGTCTCGAACAACGCCTCGGGGAGCCGGCGGTCCAGGCGAGGCTGCGTTCTTCCCCCGCCCCGGCGGACCTGGCGGCAATCCGCAACCAGGTGGTCCGCGAACAGCTCCTCCGCTGGGGATTGACCGACCTGGTGCATCAACTCGAGACCCGGTGCCCCCAGGTCGGCTACTTCGCCTGTACCTCTCTGGGCCGCATGCCGGACGGCACCGCCCAGCCGCTCGAAGGCCGCGGGGTCCTGGAGCCGCTTTTGTGGATCCTGGAGACCTCCGACTCGATGTTCAAGGCCGAGAGGCGCAAGGCGGCGTGAACCGTGTACGACGTAAGGAATACGCCTTCCTGCACTTCGCCGAGCATCGCGCGCAGGCTGAGGAGGCAGACCTGCTGTTCCATGCTCTGGAACACACGCCTTTTCTGGCCGACCAGGCGGCGCACCTGGGGAGCTTCCGGCAGGGCGCGGAAGATCTCCTCTCGTTTGCCCTGCCCTCGGCGATCCGGTGCGAGGACTGGAACCGGTTCCTCCGTTTCGCTCTGCGGGCGCTCAATCTCGGGAGGATGAACCGCTCCCTGGCGAGCCCCGAGGTTCTGGGCGCGCTGGTGTCGACCGGCTGGCTCCAGCTCGCGATCGACGTGGCAGCCGAGCAACCCGATGCGGCCGGCCGCATCCGGGCGCGGGCCGTCCTCGCCGGCCGGGTCCGGGAGGAGAACGTGCGCCGCACGCTTCTCGCGGCGATCGAAGAGGATCTCAACAACCTCACGCTTCCCAGAGACCGCGACAGCGCGGCTCCGATGGCGCAGATCCTCGAGTCGATCGCCCGGGAGATCGCTCCGCCGGATTGGCCAGGCGGTGAGGGGATGCTCGCACCGCTCCAGGCCTGGCCCGAGCTTGCCGACGGGGTCCGGATCGCCGCGGCCGAAGGGTGCCTCCGCCGCTCCGGCCTTGGGGACGATGAGCTCTGGGAGACCCTCCGGCGGGTGCGGGACCCGGACCATCTCCGCGCTCTCCTCCCGTCCCCCTTGGCAGATGCACCGGGGGAGCTCGACCCGCACGGTCTGAAGGACCGTCTCCCCGGTCTCCCACCTAGCCTCTTCTGGCCTACGGGTTTCGCGCTTCTGGGACGACAGGCGCGGAGGAATCCGGAAGACGCCGTGCTCTCCTTCGAAACCCTTTCGGAAGAGGCGTCGATTCCGTGGTCCCCGGAGCTGATCGAAACCGGAGGGGACCTGTTTCGAGCCCTGGGGCCTGAACGCATCCGCCGGCTCGCCGAAGGAATCCCCGATGCCGCCGTACGGGTCGCGCTGTGGATTCTCTGCCTGGAAGACGGTGGGGATCACGCTACGGCTCGCCGGGCCTTCGAATCCATCCGACAGCTCCCTCCCGGGCCGGACCAGGTGCACTGGTCGCTGCGCTATCTGCGGGCGGACCGCGTCTCTCCGATTGATCCTATCCGCCACCACACCGAAGGCGCCCGGCTCTTCCTGCTCCAGACCGGCTACGCGGCGCCCCCGCGGGATC
>DATHUD010000797.1:0-3938 GCA_035462575.1 Thermoanaerobaculia bacterium
GCTGGTCGCGCCGAGCGAGCCGCCTGGACCCGAGCGTGCCAACTCGCGGCGAGCGACCCCGCGGAGCTCCCGGTAGAGCGCCCCGAAGAGCGCCTCGGAAGGCTGGCCGCCGCTGCGATCGGCGGAAAGCATCAAATTCGAGAGGGGGTACTCCATGGATTGCCACCTCCGTCAGAGTGCCGAGTCCGAAGCCTTGCGAAACTCTCGCACGGCTCCCGGCACTGTCGAGAAGAGGAACGCACCCGCGGTCGATTTCCCCTCACCCCAAGGAGGTACCCACCCCCACCCGCCGCCCTCTAGCAAGAGCTGCTGCAGGCCCGCTACACTACGCGGGATGAGGGGTATGACACGCAGAAGGTTCATCGCAGCCGCAGCCGCGATGGGGGCCACGTGGGCTTGTGCAGGCCCTCGATCCATGCGCTCGCGCTCGCGCGGGGTCGAGCGCCGCGACCTGTTCGCCGAAGGCGTCGCCTCGGGCGATCCCGGTCCGGACAGCGTCCTGCTGTGGACGCGCGCCTCCGCGAGGGATTCCGAGGCGGCCGTCCGGCTGACCGTGGAAGTGGCCGAGGACCCGGCCTTCGAGCACGTGGTCGCCACGGCCCCCACGGTCGCTCTCCTGGCTGCCGACCACACCTGCCGCGTCCTGGTGGGCGGCCTCAAGCCGGCTCGCACGTACTGGTTTCGGTTCCTGGATGAAAACAGCCATGGCAGCCGGATCGGGCGCACCCGGACGGCACCGGCCGACGACGATCCGCGGCCCGTGCGCTTCGCTTTCGTCAGTTGCCAGAACGTCTGCGAGGGGGCGCAGAACGCCTTCCGCCGCATGATCTTCGAGGACGAGCGGGCCGCGCCCGAAGACCAGCTCGCGTTCGTGCTGCACCTGGGCGACTTCGTCTACGAAGTCCTGCAATATCCGGAGGAGGTCCCCGGCGGACACCGCTACGATCGCCGGTTGCGCGACGTCGTCCGCTTTCCGGACGGCGAGAAGATTTCGGGATTCCGGGTGCCGGCGACCCTCGCCGACTATCGCGCGCTCTACCGCGCCTATCTCCGGGATCCGGACCTGCAGGATGCGCGGGCGAGGTTCCCCTTCGTTCCGATGTGGGACAACCACGAGTTCTCGTGGATGGGCTGGCAGTCCTTCCAGCGCTTCGAGGGCAAAGCGCGCCCGGCCCAGACGCTCAAGGTCGCGGCCAATCAGGCGTGGTTCGAATATCAGCCGGCGCGTGTGAGCCACGCGGGCGGGCCGTCGCTCGAGCGCTTCGATCCGCCGGAAGTGCGGAATGCGCCCATCGAGAAGCTCGACGAACAGGGCCTCGGCCAGGAGCCCAACAACCTCGCCGCGATCGGCAGCCTCACCGCGTATCGAGCCCTTCGCTGGGGGCGATACCTGGAGCTCTTCATCACCGACCAGCACACTTACCGCTCCGAGGTGCCGGACGCCCGGGAAGAGGCGCGGCCTTTGAAAAGTAACGATTTCCCCGAGCTCGTCCCCCAGGAAATGATGGAGATCCTGGACGCCGGGCGGACCTATGCGGGGGGACGGCCGCCGGAGACGGTCCGGTACGGCGACGTCCAGGTGCCCAACTTCCGCAAGGACGAGGCGCCTCAAACCATCCTGGGCGCCCGGCAGAAGCTGTGGTTCCTCGACCGGCTGCGCGCGTCGCGCGCGACCTGGAAGGTGTGGGGCAACTCCATGGGGACCCTGGACGGGCGCGCCGATCCGCAGAATCTCCCCCCCAGCCTGGGAAAGCCCTGGCCGGGCAACGGCTACGCCTGCTTCGGCGGAGGGGGCGACTGGAGCACGGCCTATACGGAACGCGGCCAGATCTACGAGACGGTGCGCGACGCGGGCCTCACCGGCTTCGTGACCGTCTCCGGCGACCGGCACAGCTTCTGGGCCGGCCTCGCCGCGAAAGCGTTGCCGCCCGCCGCCTTCGAGCCGGTCGGCGCCGCGTTCATCACCGGCTCCCTCTCCGCACCCGGCCTCATAGAGGCCTATGAGCACCGCTTCCCCAAGGCTCACCCGCTCCGCGCCCTCTACATGACCGAGGCCGGCGGCAAGAAGCAGCCCATGGTGAACCTGCTGATGCATCACGGCGTGCGGGCCTGCCTGGAGTACCAGGAGAGCGGGGATGCCGAGCGTGCGCGCCGCGCGTCGAACCCGGATCTCGCGCCGCACCTGTCCTTCCTCGACATGGGCGGTCACGGCTATGCCACGTTGCACCTGACGGCCGAGGCCGTCGAATGCGAGTTCGTGTGCATCCCGCGGCCGCTCGAACGCAGCCCGGGCGCGGACGGCGGTCCGCTCCGCTATCGCGTCGCCCACCGCGTGCCGATGTGGCGCCCGGGCGAGCGGCCCCGCCTCGAGCGGCGAATCCTCGAAGGCGATCCCGGGCTCGCGCTTTGAGCCTCTTCGCGGAGAGGGGTGAACAACCTCCACCCTTCATTGAGGCGGGTTCCAGTTTCCAGGCCCATACCAGTCATCGACCAACTGACCCATCAAATCGACGTTGGCCTGCTCTTCGAATCCAAAGATCATGACCCCGCCGTAGCCGTTCTCCTTGAGCCATTGCACATTCCGATCCGGATCGGGGGAAGGTTGCCCCGACCAGAAACCGAGGGAGAGCTGGTCCTTGCCGAGGCCGAGATTCGTATAGGGCTCCAGACGAGATTGTGGGGAGCCGCCGTACGACATCTCGGCTCCATAGCTGAGGTTTCCGGCGAGGGTGTGTCCGTTCCAGGTGGACTTGAAGTATTCATAATCCTGCCACAGGGCTTTGGAGATGATCTTGTCCGGCATGATTTGACGCATGAGCGTCGTGACCATGACCAGCGAAGTGTCGTTGGGCGTGCCTGTACTGTATTCATCGTCGATGTCGATGCCATCCAGCCCATACTTGTCGACCACATCCGTCTTCAGGTACGAGGCGAAATCCATCGCATCGCTTTCCGACGTGAATTCCGACCAGCCCACGGGCTGCCATCCGTTGGTGATGGTCAGCAGCACGGTCAGCCCCTTGCTCTGCAAGTACTGCACGGAGCCGTCGTCGAGCACCTGCTGAATATTGTCATTGAACGGGTTCGTAGTCGGCGGATCGTCATTGTTGGCTCGCAGGTAGGGGACTTTTGCGGCAGCATAATTGCCCGCGAAAATACAGACCACGTTCAGGGCCGGGCTGCCATCGGCCAGCGTATACCCTGCAGTATCTCTGAGCTGCTGTGAGGACTGGGGATTGATATAAGCGGTCATCCGGCCCATGGAGATCTCCTTTCTTTCCTGGCCTTCGGCTCAGGGACATGAGTTGACGACACTTTGCTGCTCTGCAATGTGTACATGCAGCCCTGCCTTAGCGACTGGATAGATACTACGACGGCCCCCACCAAAGTGCCACCCGATTCCCTCCCTCTCCCCTCTCATCGGACTTCCGACCTTGGGTAGCTGTCAAGGGATCTGGCCTACCGGCAAAATCTTTTGCCTCCCTCCCCGGCTCCTCCAAAGCGCTTCTCATGCAACGACTTACGCGAAGACTACCTCTGTAGATGATCTCCGGGCTGTCCAAATCTTTTGACATTCTTCAGGATACACGATTCTTCCGGAATGCCCCTAAGATCCATCCTTGCCTGCACTTCCGAGAAGATGACACCCAAGGATAGGAGCCAGCCACTTCGAGAGCCGGACCGGAGCCCGCCCCCTCGGCCGCGCGGCCATCCTGTCGCAAGACCCTCACGGCAAGCCCACCCGCTCGAAAACGTCGCCCGCTCCGCGCTTCCACGCCTTTCGCAAGAGCGTCCGCCAGGACCTCTATGCAGCCTACTCCTGGTTCGTCGCCGCCTTTCGGACCGCCTCGGAAAAGCTGCGATCTGGCGATTTGACGGCAAGCTTTCCGCCAGGAAGCTTTCCCCCGGCCTCTTACCCTTCGTTTCTTAGCACCTCG
>DATHUD010000798.1:0-14545 GCA_035462575.1 Thermoanaerobaculia bacterium
AATCCTTCTCGAACAGATCGAAATGGAGGTGGCGTGATGTGCGAGAGCTGCGGCTGCGGTGACTCGGAGCTGGTCCCTGTCGAGCTCCAGGAACGGATCCTTTCCGGCAACGAGCGGAGGGCCCGCCACAACCGGGAGCACTTCGAGGAGGCGGGCGTCCTCGCCATCAACCTGATGGGCTCGCCCGGCTCCGGCAAGACGGCGGTCCTCGAGGCCACGGCGCGGGCCGGGAGCGGCCTCAGGATCGGCGCGATGAGCGGCGATCTCGCGACCGACCGCGACGCCTTCCGCCTGCGGGCCGCGGGCATCCCGGCCGTGTCCATCACCACCGGCTCGGCCTGCCACCTGGACGCCGAGCTCGTCCACCGGGCTCTCCACGAGCTCGACTGGCGCGGCCTGGACCTCCTGGCCGTCGAGAACGTGGGCAACCTCGTCTGCCCGGCGGTGTACGACCTGGGCCAGGCGGAGAACGTGGTCGTCCTCTCCGTGACCGAGGGGGAGGACAAGCCGCTGAAGTACCCGGTCATGTTCCGCAAGGCGGATCTCGTCCTGATCACCAAGATCGACCTCCTCCCCCACCTGCCCGGGGTGCGGATCGACGCTCTGCTCGACAACCTCGCCCGGGTGATGCCGGAACCGCGGGCCATCCTCCTCTCCGCCGTGACCGGCGAGGGGCTGCCCCTCTGGCTCAACTGGCTCGAAGAGCGCCACCACGCCCGGGTGGCTTTGGGGAAGGTGGGAAAGGCGACGCACGCCCACGGGCACCCGCACTTCCACGCGTGAAGGGCGAACACGGACTGGCACGGACTGGCACGGACTTCCACGGACAGACAGTGCCCGTCCGTGAAGGTCCGTGGGGAGTCCGTGTCAGTCCGTGTCAGCCCTACGAGGACGTGCACGCCTCCCGCTGCACGGGCAGGCCGCCGGTAACGCCGGTGACGCCTTGCGAGAAGGCCAGCTCGCCCTTGGACCAGTCGGAGGCGAAGGTGATGGTCATGCCCAGCTCGGCATAGATCGGCGAGCTGCCGAACTGCGAGTAATACCCCTTCCCCGTGAGCGTGCAGACGATCGGGCCCGTTCCGCTGGACGTGCCTTCGAGATTGAGCGTCGTGGTCGATGGCAGACCGAAGAGCAGGGTCATCGTCATGCGTCCGAGCACGTTGGCGCCGTCGACCCAGAGCTGGAAGGTGCCGAAGGGGCCGTTGATCGAAAAGGGATTCTGAAAGCTGAAGCACATCACGCTGACGGAGTCGCCGGTCTGAAGCGAGACTTCCTGAGCCATTTCGCAATCCTCCCTGAATGGAACGGTTTCTTTATGGCCCTCATAGCAAGGGACATACCACGAGCTGAAACCTGCTTCCCAGGGAGAACGGAGCCTCAACCGTATGTCAGCGACATGTCGGCGGATGTGTCGGGATATGTCGGTTCACCCTCCCACCACACCTCCACCCGATCCGTGCCCTCGGCCCGCTTCCTGACCGGAACCCCCAGGCGCTCCAATTCCCTCACCACCTCCGCCAGCGCGGCCGGCAGGGCCTCCCGCACCTCGGGCGTCAAACCGATCCCGAGCTCGGCCTGGCCGGGGACGATCCCCACGAGGAGAGCCTCGGGCGGGGATTGGCCGAGGAGCTCGGCGGCGAGGAGGGCTCCGCGCAGGCTCGGGTCGTGGGGGGAGAGGCGCTCGGGGACCTTGCCCTTCACGATCTCCGGGCGGCGCAGGAGACGGAGGTCTCCCGGCGCGCCGTCGTGCACGCGGATCGTGTCCACGACGATCAGGGCGTCCAGCCCCTCGACGATGTGGGCGAGCTCGGGGCCCGGGGTGCCCAAGTCGCGCAGATCGACCTCGGCGGGAAGGTCGTAGCCGGCTTCCAGAAGGCGGAGGACGTACGGCCCGGCCGCGTCGTCCCCCATGAGGACGTTGCCGAGGCCGAGGATCGCAATCCGTTGCACGGCATCCTCCTAGAGCGCGCGGACCCGGGAGACCTCGTGGCCTTCCGCGTCGTGCGTGTGGACGGCGCAGGCCAGGCACGGGTCGAAGGAGTGCACGGTGCGCACGACCTCCAGCGGGTGCTCGGGGTCGACGACCGGGTTGCCCAGGAGCGAGGCTTCGTAGGGTCCGAGCTGGCCCTTCTCGTCCCGCGGGCCGGCGTTCCAGGTGGAGGGCACGACCGCCTGGTAGTTGGCGATCTTGCCGTCCCGCAGCACGACCCAGTGGGAGAGCGTGCCGCGGGGCGCCTCGTGGAAGCCGAAGCCCCGTTGCTCGCCCTTGGGGAACTCGGGCTGGTTGAAGGTCGTCACGTCCCCCTTGCCGATGTTGTCGATCAGGAGCCCCCAGTGCTTGAGAGCCAGGTCGGAGAGGATGCGGGCGCGCACCGCCCGGGCGAGGTGGCGGCCCAGGGTGGAGTGGAGGACCTCGGGGCCGAGCCGGGTGCCGGCGAGAGACGAGGCCGTGGCGAGGGCGTGATCCACCCACTTCCTGATCTCCGCGTGGCCGGCGGCGTAGCCCACGAGCATCTGGGCGAGCGGGCCGACCTGCATGGGCTTGCCCTGGAAGCGCGGCGCCTTGACCCAGGAGTACTTCCCGTCGTCCTGGAACTCGGTGTACTTGGGGACGGTCTCCCCGTCCCAGGGGTGGCGGGTCCAGTCGCCGTCGTACCACGCGTGGGCGATGTTCTCGGTGACGCTCTCCTCGAAATAGGGGTCGCCGAAGCGGGTGATCGGCTTGTAGGTGTCGAGCTTGCCGTCGAAGATCGTGCCGCCGGGCAGGTCGAACTGCGTGGCCGGGCCGTCCAGGGGGAGGTCGGGGACGGCCATGTAGTTGGTGACGCCCGCGCCGAACCCGAGCCACTCCGGGTACATCGATCCGATCGCGATCACGTCGGGCAGGTAGACCTGGTCCACGAAGGCGGCGACCTCGGTCAGGAGGTCCTTGATCTTGTAGAGGGACTCCATGTTGAGGGTCGTCAGGTTGTCCAGGTTGATGGCGTTGGCGACTCCGCCCACGGCGAGGTTCTGGATGTTGGGGGTCTTGCCCCCCAGGAGGGCCACGACCTGGTTGGCCTTGCGCTGTACGTCGAGAGCCTGGAGGTAGTGGGCCGTGGCCAGGAGGTTCACCTCGGGCGAGAGCTTCATGGCCGGATGGCCCCAGTAGCCGTTGGTGAAGATGCCGAGCTGCCCCTTGGCCACGAAGTCGCCCAGCCGGCCCTTGACCGCCTCGAGCTCCCGCCGGCTGTTGCCCGGCCAGGGGGAGAGGCTCTCGGCGAGCTGGGAGGTCTTGGCGGGGTCCCCCTGGAGCGCCGAGGTCACGTCCACCCAGTCGAGGGCCGAGAGGTGGTAGAAGTGGACGATGTGGTCGTGCAGGGCGTGGGCGGCCAGGATGATGTTCCGGATGTACTGGGCGTTCGGCGGGATCTCCGACCCGATGGCGTTCTCCACGGCGCGCACCGAGGCGATGGCGTGGACCGTGGTGCAGACGCCGCAGATCCGCTGCGCGAAGAGCCAGGCCTCCCGCGGGTCCCTCCCCTGGAGGATGATCTCGATCCCCCGCCACATCTGGCCCGACGACCAGGAGTTGCGGACCCGGCCGTTCTCGACCTCGACGTCGATGCGGAGATGGCCTTCGATGCGGGTGATGGGGTCGACGACGATGCGTGTGGCCATGGTCTTACTCCTGGGTGGAGAGGATGGGGAACCGCTTGACGATGTAGAGGTACGCGAGCACGGCGAGGCCCGCGAACCCCAGGGTGATGGTCAGCTCGATCAGGGACGGGAAGTAGCTCCAGTGGCCGACCGTGGGCCGGTAGGCGATGAGCGAGGCGTCGAGCCGGTAGAGCGCGCCGCCGAAGGCGCCGCCGATCGCCGCCCGCAGGAGGGGCCCCGCCGCGATCGACCGGCGCGCCAGGATGGCGATCGCCGGGGCCACGAGGAAGGCCAGCTCGGCCAGGAAGAAGAGGCTCCAGCCGTCCAGCGCAAAGGCACGGCCGGTCTCGCCCCGCCAGACGACGTCCGCCACGCGGAGGGCCGCCAGGCCCAGGAACAGCCAGCTCATCACCCGGGCGAGGGGGCGGAGCATGTCCAGGTGCCAGGGCCGGCTCCACGCGAGGCTCGACAGGAGAGACACGGCGATCACCGTGGCGATCCCTAAAGCCCAGCACGAGACCAGGAAGAGGAGCGGCAGGAGCGGCGTCTGCCAGAGCGGGTGGATCTTGGGGCCGGCGAGAAGGAAGAGCGAGCCCAGGGACGACTGGTGCATCGACGGCAGCAGGATGGCCATGGCCACGATCCACGGGAAGGCCTTGTCGAGGACGGGCGTCGCCTTCGAAGCGAATTTCTTGAGGCGCCCCTCCGGCCCCGCCGACCACTTCTCCAGGAAGGGCGGCGCCATCTCCAGCCAGAGGAAGACCAGGTAGATCGAGATGCAGACCGCCACTTCGAGGAGCACGGAGTGGAGGTTCCAGCCGGGGAGGACCGCCAGCCGGTAGAAGTTCCACGGCCGGCCGATGTCCACGCCCAGGGCGATGACGCCCGTGGTGTAGCCCACGGCGCTCGTCAGGATCGCGGTGCGGACCAGGGGGTGGTAGCGGCCCCGGTTCAAGACGTAGACGAGGAGGGCCGCGGCATATCCGCCCGAGCCCAGGGCGGTCAGGACGATGACGTTGAAGATCTTCCAGGCGCCCCAGGGATAGCCGTCCGAGAGGGCGGTGGCCGGGCCCAGCCCGACGGCGAAGCGCCAGGCGACGAGGACCAGGGTGACCGCGAAGAGGGCGGCCAGGATTCGGAACGGCCGGGTGAGGAGCGGTCCCTCCACGGGGGCGTAGCGCTCGCGGTGGCTCATGGCGTCTTCTCCTCGTCCGCCCGGGCGGCCTTTTCGTCCTGGCGCCGGTTGCGGAAGACCGCGAGGCCCAGGATGCCGTAGAGGGCGACGGGCGCCGCGAATCCCTTGTAGATCGTCCCCTGGACCGCCCGGGTGGTGGCCGCCGAGGAGGTCTCTCCCAGGGTGGGGAAGCCGAGCTTCTCGAAGGGGATGTGGGAGAGGTAGAGCACCTGCGTGCCGCCGCCGTCGGTCTCGCCGTAGACCTTCGCCACGTAGCGGTCCGGGGTCTCCCGGAGGCGGCGGTGGGCCTCTTCGAGGAGCTCGGCGCGCGTGCCGTAGATCACGGCGTGCCGCGGGCAGACCTCGGTGCAGGCGGGCTCCCTGCCTTCGGCCAGCCGGTGCCGGCACAGCTCGCACTTGACGATCCGCGGGTTGGCGGACGTCCACTCGAACTTCGGCACCTCGTAGGGGCAGGCGAGCTGGCAGTAGCGGCAGCCCACGCAGCTCGTGCCGTTCCAGCTCACGACGCCCGTCTCCGGATCCTTGGTGAGGGCGTGCATCATGCAGGCCCCCACGCAGGCCGCGTCCACGCAGTGCATGCACTGCTTCTTGGCGTAGGAGCTCTCGTTCCCGTCCTGGTAGAGCTGGATGACGTTCTTCGTCCGCTCGGAGAGGCCCAGGGGGGCGTCCCAGAGGCCGCCTCCCCACTCGGAGGTGTCCGGCGTGAGGCCGTTGGCCTCGCGGCAGGCGACCACGCAGGCCTTGCAGCCGATGCAGAGAGTGGTGTCGTAGAGCATCCCCACGGCACCCGGCGGCGCGGCCGGGGCCTCCTCGGAGGCCAGGGCCTCGACCGGCGCGGCCACCGTGGCCGCCGCGGCGGCGGCCAGCCCTTTCAGGAGGGATCGCCGGTCGGTCTTCATGACGCGCCTCCTTCTCCTTCCGGAGCGCCGGCTGTGGGAGCCTTGGGGCCCATCTTCCGCGAGGCCATGAGGCCGGCTCCCAGGAGAGCGCCGCCCAGGAGTCCGGCGACGCCGGTCGCCACCGGGCTGACCTTGTCGTGCTCCGGCGCGATGGGCGGGTAGGTGTCGGGCGGCGTGGGCCGCTCGATCTCGGCCGTCTGGTGGAGCGGCACGCGGAAGGCGAGCTTCGGCTCCGTGCAGCCGAAACAGGGGTGGCCGATGCCGATCGGCCAGGCGTTCACCACCTCGTTGAAGTGGAGGACCGAGCAACTCGCCCGGGTCTGCGGGCCCTTGCAGCCGAGCTGGTAGAGGCACCAGCCCTGGCGGTGCCCCTCGTCGCCGAAGCGCACGGCGAAGCGGCCGGCGTCGAAGTGGGCCCGGCGCGGGCAGTGCTCGTGGATCGTCCGTCCGTAGGCGAACCGCGGCCGCCCCTCCTCGTCGAGGTCGGGGAGCGTGCCGTAGGTGGCGTACTGGAGGGCCGTGCCGAGGAAGATGTAGGGGTTGGCCGGGCAGCCGGGGAGCGTCACGACCTTCTTGCCGGTCAGCACCTGCGGCGCGCCCTGGGCTCCGGTGGGGTTCGGGTCGGCCGCCGGGAGGCCGCCGAAGGAGGCGCAGGAGCCGATGGCGATGATCGCGCCCGCCTTCTCCGCCGCCTCGTTCACCAGCTCCAGGGCGGTCTTGCCACCGATCTTGCAGTAGATGCCGCCGTCTTTGGTGGGGATCGCCCCTTCGACGACGAGGATGTACTTGCCGGCGTTCGCCTCCATGGCCGCGAGGCGCGCCTCCTCGGCCAGGTGGCCGGAGGGGGCGAGGAGGGCTTCGTGGTAGTCGAGCGAGATGAGGTCGAGGATCAGCTCGTCGAGCGCCGGGTGGCTGGTGCGCAGCATCGACTCGGTGCAGCCGGTGCACTCCTGGAAGGAGAGCCAGATCACCGAGGGCCTGCGCCCCTGGGCCACCGCCTCCACGATCCGGGCGACGCTCGACCCGGGGAGGCCCACGGCGGCGGCGGCCACGGTACAGATCCTCAAGAAGTCCCGCCGGCTCAGGCGCCCGCGGGCAACGGGGGGTCGTGACAACAACGGCGAGGACAGGGGCGAGGACAGTTCCATGCGATCCTCCTCCGACGGGGTTCTGCTCCGGTTTGTTGTACCCTCCCCCGGTCCGTGCGCCCAATACCCGGAGAGGCGGGGGAGGCGCGTCCTGGGGCGGACCCGCCCCGCCCGCTCGGGTGGGAGGCCGGGAAGCTTTGAACCCGTCCGGCTGTTTCAAGACGCCGGGGGATTGCATGGGAGAACGACACCAATGAAACGAGCTCTACTCGTCTGCTCCGTTCTCGCGGTCCTCGCCGCGGGAGCGCTTCCGGCCCAGGAGAATGATCCCTGGGCTCTTCTTGCGGGCGTCCGCCAGAGCCTGGTCGAGGCCGGGCCCACGGGGGCTCGCTTCGTCCAGACGTACATTCCGGCAGGGTTCTCGTCGGGCGAGAAGGAGTCGGGGCAGCTCGCCCTCCAGCTCCCGGATTGCCTGCGCTGGGACTACACGGAGCCGTACCCCAAGGGCTTCCTCCTGTGCGGCGGGGTGGTCCACGCCTGGAACCCGGAGGACCAGTCGGGCCGGCGCTACCGGGTGGACCGCAAGAACGAGCCGGGCCTGGACCTCCTCCTCCTGGGCGTCGACGACCTCAAAAACCGCTACCAGGCCGCCGCCAAGGCCGGGGAGGCCGGGAAGGTCGAGGTCCAGCTCACCCCCAAGGGGAAGGTCGCCGAGCTGGCGGACGCCTCCCTCACCGTCGACACCGGAACACAGCGGCTGGTCGCGGTCTCCTACCACGACAAGGAGGGGAACCTGACCCGGTTCGAGATCAGCGGCTACGAGTCGCTCCCCCGCCAGGGGAGGTTCTCGCCTCCGGCCGGCATCCGGTGGGAGGAGCAGTAGGGTCCCCGTTTCCGTATAATGACCCCCGACAGTCCGTCCAGGTCCGTCCGACTGGTCCCGGGGAAAGTATGGCCGCCGCAGAGAACTCGTTCGACATCGTCTCCACCGTGGACCTCCAGGAGGTCAGGAATGCCGTCTCCCAGGCGGAAAAGGAGATCGCCAACCGCTATGACCTGAAAAAAGCGGCGGCCGATCTGCGCCTGGAGAAAGAGGAGATCACCCTCGAAGCGTCGGACGACTTCTCCCTCGAGCAGTCGCTCGAGGTGTTGAAGACGAAGCTCGTGCGGCGGGGGGTGAACCTGAAGTCGCTGCGCTACGGCAAGATCGAGGCGGCGAGCGGGGGCCGGGCGCGCCAGAAGATCACCCTGCAGCAGGGCATTCCGCAGGAAACCGCGAAGAAGCTGGTGGCCGAGATCAAGGCCAAGAAGCTCAAGGTGCAGGCCGCCATCCAGGGGGACACGGTGCGCGTGTCCGGCAAGAACCGCGACGACCTCCAGGAGGTCATCGCGGTCCTCAAGGCGCTGGACCTCGACGTCCCTCTCACGTTCTCCAACTACCGCTCGCAGTGAACAATCCAAAAAGACTCTCCGCGCAAAGCCGACACCGGCCGGCCCCGTTCTGGCTGCTCGGTGCCGCGCTCTTCCTTTCCTTCGTCTTCCCGCTCGCCGCGGCGCGCTACGCCCAGGGAGAGCGGGTCGAGATCACGGGCATCGTCTCCGACACCCAGGGCCAGCCCATCGAAAACGTCCGCGTGATGCTCGTGGCCACGCGCAGCTATTTCAGCCTGCGCGAGCTGCGCCGCGCCGAGGGGGAGACCCGGCGGGTGGCGGCGACGACCGACGCTTCCGGCGCCTACTCCCTCACCTGGCCGTGGGACAGCTACTTCAACCGGTTCGAGCTCGTGGCCGGAGTCCCGGTGCGCAAGGCCAAGGGGGGCGAGCCCCTCGAGGTGCTGGCGCGCGAGGACGTCACCCGCAAGGTGAACGGGGGGAGCCCGGTCGTGACTTCGCTGGTGATCGAGAACCGGCAGTTCATCGACAAGCTCCGGGAGTTCCTCGCCTCGATCGACAGCGACGACGAGCGCCGGATCTACGAGGAGATGGGGAAGCCCGACCGGGTCCAGAGGGTTCAGTCTCCGGACCACCTGGAAGAGTCCTGGTGGTACTTCGAGAGCGGCAGGATGTACCGGCTCCGGGACGGGCGGCTGGAGCAGGTGGTCCCCTTCAACCCGGTCCAAGGACCGTGATCTCCCCATGAGGACCGATCCGGTGCAAAACCCATCGCTCGCCGACCCGCAGGAGACCTCCCCTTCCACGTTCAACGAAGGGGCCCACGCGGCGCTGGCCGGCCGCTTCATCGACCTCGTGGCCGACAAGCTCGTGCTGACCGAGGATCTGTTCCGCCGCGAGCTCGGCTCGGACGTCCCGTTCATCCAGAAGGCGGGGGTCTACATCGCCCAGGGGGGAGGCAAGCGGGTCCGCCCGGCCCTCCTCCTCTTGGCCGCCCGTCTCCTGGGGCACGACGGCCCCGAGGAGGTCACCTATGCCGCGGTCGTCGAGTTCATCCACACGGCGACGCTCATCCACGACGACATCATCGACCACGCGACCCTGCGGCGCGGCCAGGCCACGTTGAACCACCTCTGGGGCAACAACCTGACGGTGCTCCTGGGCGACTGGATCTACACCAAGGCCATGCAGATGGCCCTCTCCCACGGCCGGGTCGACGTCATCGACCGCCTCTGCGCGGCGACGCTCAAGATGACCGAGGGCGAGCTCCTCGCGTTCCAGCGGCTGGGGGAGATCGACCTCTCGGTCGACGAGTACTTCGAGATCATCGACAGGAAGACCGCCCACCTCTTCGCCGCGGCCTGCTCGATCCCGGCGCTCATCCCGCCGCATCGCCCCGAGGCGGGGCAGGTCCTCGCGCGCTACGGCCGCGCGCTCGGCATCTGCTTCCAGCTCGTGGACGACCTCCTGGACTTCACGGCCCGGGAGAGCGAGCTCGGCAAGCCCGTGCTGTCGGATCTGAAAGAGGGGAAGCTCACGCTGCCGCTCATCCTCCTCCTCCCCCGGGTCGAGACCTCGCAGCGCAAGCTCCTGGAGATGGTGCTCGAAGACCGGAGCTTCAGCCGGGTCTCCGCGCAGGAGATCCTCGACCTCGTCCGCTCCGAGGGGACGCTCGAGGAGGTCTCTGAGCTCGCCCGGGACTACGCGAGCCAGGCCAAGGCCGAGCTACAGTTCTTTCCGGAGAGCGACGCCCGGGACGCCCTGGAGTTTGCCCCAGATTTCGTCCTCAACCGGCGTTCGTAGCGGCGGCGCCTCGATCCCGAACACCCGCGGGTTCTGGCCGTCGGTCGCCGGCGGCAGGAGGCCCGCGGCCGTCCTGGCGTCCAACCCCGGCGCCAGCGGCAGCAGCCGGGCCGTGGCCGGCCGCTTGAGCCCGAGCACGAGCGCGTAGCGGAAGCGCCGGGGGCGGGAATCGAGCCACCGGCGGGACCCGGGCGCGATGAGGACGACGGTCGAGGGCCGGGCCGCCAGGGGGTCCGGCGGCTCGGCGCCGGTGAAGACCAGGGCGGTTCCCATCCTCTCGTCCGCCCGCACGTCCAGCGAGAGATAGCCCACGACCTCCCGCCCCCACTCGAGGAGGATCGCCGAGCCCCCCGGCCCCGCTCCCGGAATCTCCGGCGGCCGGCCCGGGATCACGGCGACCGGGCGGACCGACGCGGGAGGGACCGGCCGGCCCACGAGGTCGAGGAACAGAGGCTTCTCCCGACCCTCCTTCGGCGGCCCCCAGCGGCCCACGGGCGGATATCCCCAGGAGTGGGCCGGCTCGGCGCCGGCGTCCGCGAGGGAGAGCCAACCCCGCACGAGCCCGAGTTGCTGGCGGCGGACGATCCGCCAGCGCCCGTCCGTCCCCAGGAGAGGGTCGCCCGTCTTCCCGTCCACGAGGCTCGCCAGGAACCCGCCCGAGCCCCGCTCGCTCCGCAGCTCGGCCACCAGCCGGTTTCCTCCGGGGAGGAGCAGGGGGCCGACCTCGTAGACGTCGAGCCCGGCCCCGGGCTCATATTCGCCGGAGCCCACCCGCTTGCCGTTCAGGTGGAGGACGTACTCCTGGTCGGCGGCGACGAGGAGGCGCGCCCGCTCCGGCGGGGCTTCGAGGTCGAAGTCCCGCACGGCGAAGAAGGCGGCCGGAGAGGCGTCGCTTCGGTCCCGCTCCGCCCAGATCCACTGCGCCCCGCCCGTGGGCTGGAAGAGGCGGGAGGCGAGCGCCGGAAGCTGCCGGGAGAGGAAGGCGAGGGAGGCGGTGGCGAAGAGGATCCAAAGGACGGCGAGAAGCCAGGACCTCACCCCTGTCCCCTCTCCCATCGCCCCCCCTTCCGCCGGGAGAGGGGGACGCTGCTGTGGCGGCGTTGCCATGACGTAGCCCTATCTTTTCATGGCCGCCGTCGAAAAAACGGCTTCTTTCGGCAACACCGCTCGCAGGCGTTCCCCTCTTCCGGCCGGCGGGGGGGCGATGGGAGAGGGGACAGGGGTGAGGTCATTTCGCGTTCGCGTAGCCCAAGGCCCGGAGCTTTCTTTCAGTCTCCGCGTCCAGGGGTCGCTCCGGGGGCTTCACGGTCAAGGAGCGGTTGCGCTGCACCCAGGCAAGGAGGCGCGAGCGGAGCCAGGCGGCTTCGAGGCCGCCGTCCCCGGCGAGGTTGACCTTCTCTTCGGGGTCCTTCTCGAGATCGAAGAGGTACTCCGGGTCGCGCGTGCGGCCCCGGCCGTCCCCCATCCCCCAGAAGGGGCCGTAGCGCGGGGCCCAGACGAATTTGTGGCGGCCCCAGCGGGCCGAGTAGATGCCGCCCACGACGGAGGAGGCGGCCGCCAGGTGGACATAGCCGGAGTCCGGCCGGATGGCGGCCGGGAGCGGTCTCCCCTCGGCCCCCTCGGCTTTCGGAAGACCGCAGAAATCGAGGAGCGTGGCGTGGAGGTCGAGCGTGTCCGTGGGCTCCTCGACGACCGTGGGCCGCAGCCGGCCGGGCGACCAGAGGATCAGAGGGATGCCCATCATCTCCTCGTAGAGCGTGTAGCCGTGGAGCACGCCCCCGTGCTCGAAGAGCTCCTCGCCGTGGTCCGAGGTGAAGACGACCAGGGTCTCCTCCGGCTTCGCCCACCCGGAGAGCCCCCGGAGGAATCCTTGGAGCTCCGCGTCGTTCCAGGCGAACGAGCCCGTGTAGAGCCCGCGCAGGCGCCGCTGGTCCGCGCGGCTGGGCTCGAGCTTCCCCTTGCGCACCGCCGAGAGAGTGCCGGTGCTGCCGTCGATCGCGGAGGGGATGCCTCGCGTATAGCGCGAGCGGAAGGGCTCGGGCGGGTCATAGGGGTTGTGCGGGTGGATCGTGTGGAGATAGAGGAAGGCCCTCTCCCCCTGAGGCAACGAGCGCAGCCAGCCGAGGGCCGCGGCCTGGACCCGGGCGGCGTTGTCGTTGAACCGGGCGCCGGTCCCGGTCCCCTCCTCTTCGTCGAGCAGAACCTCCTCGGCCGCGTGCTCGAAGCCGCGGTCCGTGCCGAAGGCGGAGCTGATGTAGACGTTGCCGGAGAACAGGCCGGTCCGGTAGCCGGACTCCCGGAACAGCTCGGCGAGTGTCCGGCCGTCCTTGCGGTCGAGCGGCCAGTCCCCGCCCGAGACGAACGTCCGGCCGGTGAACAGCGCCTTGGTCGAGGGGATGGTGTTCGGCGCCACGCTCCGGTGGCGCTTGAAGGTGACGCCCTCGCGGGCCAGCCGGTCGAGAACCGGCGAGACGCCGGGCCGGCCGCCCAGGTGCCCCACGGCGTCGGCGCGGAGGGCGTCCATCACGTAGACCACCACGAGGCGCGGCGGCGCGGCGGACGCCGGAGCCTCCGCCACGGCCGGTGGCTCGGAGCTCCCTCTCCCGCCCGCGAGCCCCAGCCGCGCCCAGCGCCCCAGCGGCCCCTCGCCCGTGGCGCGGAGGCGCACCCGCACGAAGCCCTGGGCCTCCCCGAGCGGCAGGGAGATGGGAACCGAGCCGCGCAGGCGGTTCCAGCCCGACGGCTCCCAGGAGAAACGGGCGACCGCCGCACCGTCCTCCCGCTCGACCGTGAGATCGAAGCGCTGGCCGGAGCGGGCGAAAAGCGGCGGGTGGAAGGCACCGACCAGCGTCTCCCCGCCGGAGACGCGGTGGACCAGGTCGACCAGGGACTCCCCGGACTGCACGAGGTCGGCCCCGTGCATCCGGACCTCCCCCTCGGGGCGGCTCGGGCGCAGGGCCGCCGCGACCACTCCGCGGGTCCCCCGGTCGAAGGCGAGCTCGAGCGGAACCCGGCCCAGAGGGAGATCGGAAGGGAGCGGGATTTCCACGGGATCGGTCAGGGGGAACGCGCCCAGGTCCCGGCCCGCGGCCTTGACCCGCACCACCCGCCCCTTCGAGGCCCCCTCCTCCAGCAGGTCGAGCACCAGGGACCGGCGCCCCGGCCCGAGGCTCACCATCTCCATGCGCACTTCGGGGAAGAACGGGGACAGCACCAGCCGCTCCCCCCCTTCGAGCCACGGCCACCACCCGGTGAGAAAACGGTTCCCCCCGAGGGACGGCGGGACCGCGACCTCCCGCTGCTCCGTGAGCACGTCGGGAGCATGCTCGCCGTCGAGCAGGAGGCGGACCTCGTCGCCCTTCCGGGCGCAGCCGGAAGCGCCTCCCCAGAGGAGGAGGAGAACCGGCACGAGCCGTCCCAGGGACACAGTCCTGTCCATCGCGTCCTTTTCTATCCGACTTCTATACGGCGTTCATCGCCCGTCCGTCACCCCGGCGCGCGCGAATGCTAAGGGCATCGGGGCGGGGAGTCCAGCGGGGTCAGCCGTTTCTTATCCTGATGGCCACGACCCAGGGCAGGGTACAACTTTGCTCGACGGCAACTCCGGTCCGTAGAGACGCGCCAGTCGATGTGCGACGACGCCGCGGCGTCCACCCACGGCGGGGCGTCTCCCGCAGGCCACCGTCGCTGCGTTTCTGGGTGGCTGCGTTTCCGGCGGGCTGCGTTCCTGCCTGGCTGCGTTCCTGGGTGGCTGCGTTCCTGCCTGCATCCCGGGTGCGTTCCCGGCGGCCCCCCGCGCGCGGGGGAACGGGGTGCCCTTCCGGAGCGGGAGACGCCCCGCCGTCCCCGTGGCCTGCGAATCGGGGTCGTTGATCGACTGGCGCGTCTCTACGGACCGGGGTTGCCTTTCCGGAGCGAGGAACCCTGCCGGAGAGGCTGGCGGGGCGGGGGTTTCCTTTCCGGGACGGGTGCCCGGCGTTGACACCCTCCGGCCGTTGGCTTTAGATTAGGCCGTGCACCCCATTGCGTCTCCCACCTCGCCCCCTGTTGCCGGAGGCACGGGTGTCGTGGGCGCCATCCCGGCCCGTTACGGGTCGACCCGACTCCCCGGAAAGCCGTTGCTCCCGATCGCCGGACGGCCGATGATCGAGCACGTGTACACCCGGGTGGCGCGGGCGCGCGGGCTCGACCGGGTGGTGGTGCTGACGGACGACGAGCGGATCGCCCGGGCCGTCGCGGCCTTCGGCGGCGAATGGGAGATGACCCCGCCCGACTGTGCGAGCGGCACGGACCGCATCGCCTGGGCGGCGCGGCAGTGGGACGCCGCGGCGGTGATCAACGTCCAGGGGGACGAGCCGCTGATCGACCCGGAGGCGGTCTCGCGGGTCGCCGGGCATTTGGCCGCGCACCCGGAGGACCCGGTGGTCACCCTGGCGACGCCGGCCGAAGCGGACGAGATGGGGAACCCGAACGCAGTGAAGGTCGTGCTCGCACAGGACGGCTCCGCGCTCTACTTCAGCCGTTCGCCG
>DATHUD010000799.1:0-2019 GCA_035462575.1 Thermoanaerobaculia bacterium
ACACATCTCCAGCCAAAGGAACTGTAGGGGAATCCCCGCCCTACACGGGATGGGCGTGGGGGTGTGTAGAAAGTCGGTCCCGGTACACGTTTCCTGGTCAAAAGTGGGTATCGGACGGCTTTGCGGGCTGGGGAGAGGGCCTTTTCTACACAACCTCCCTCTCGCAATGTGTAAGGAACCGGCTTTCCCGCTTGGGAGGAAGGCTCAGGCACACATTTCTCAGGGAGATTTGTGTAAAGAGAGAGGAGCTCTACACACTTTTTCGGCCATCTTGTGTATCGCTTCGAGACCGCTACACATTCACGGCGGGACTTACTGTGCTGACCAGCGGCTCCTCCTCCCGCCACGCCGCCTCGCCGTCCGCGTAGTGCTCTCGCTTCCAGATGGGAATCTCGGCCTTGAGCCGTTCGAGCGCCGTGCGGCTCGCCTCGTAGGCGGCGGCGCGGTGAGGGGAGGCAACGGCGATGACCACGCTCGCCTCTCCCACCGGCACCTCGCCCAGACGGTGGACGATCGCGGCCCGGAGCCCGGAGCTCCCCGCTTCGAGATCGGTCACGATCTTCCGGAGACCTTCGAGAGCCATGGGCCGGTAGGCGCTGTAGGTGAGCTTCCCGACGGGCCGGCCGGCGTGGTGGTCCCGCACCGTTCCCAGGAAGATCACCACGGCGCCGCGTCCCGGGCCCGAGACGCCGGCCACGACCTGGCCGGTGTCGAGGGGGCCGTCCACCAGGTCCGCCCGGAGAGAATCCTCGGTCCCTCCCGAGACGGGCGGGAGAAGCGCCACCTCGGCGCCGTCCACCAGAGGCGCGTCCCCGGAGACGATCCGGCCATCCACGGCCAGAGCCAGCCGCGGCCAGAGGGGACCGAGCTTCGGGTACTCCCGATCGAGCCGTACGCGCAGGTCGGCCACCCGGCTACCGTCCGGCACCTCCAACTCGAGCTCGGTCGCGCCCAGGGCGTCCCCGGCGCTGGCGAAGGCGAGAAGGCGGATCTTCATGCGGGGGATGCTACCAAACAAGACAAAGGGGCGGCCTCTCGACCGCCCCTTTGCGGGACCAGAGCCGGCTACTACCGGCTCCGCTCCGTGCCCGAGGGCGTCCGGATCGACTCCACGAAGCGGTCGAATTCGGACTCGGCCCGGGTCTTCTCCCAGCCGTAGCGCTCCTGGAGGGAGCCGACGAGCTTGTCGCGGTTGCCTTCCGCGCGATCCCAGTCGTCGTCCGTGAGCTTGCCCCAGAGACGCTTGGCATCGCCCTTGAGCTGCTTCCAACGTCCTTCGAAGATGTCTTCAGCCATGGTGGGTACTCCTTTCTGGAGAGTCATCCCTAGTCGGTTGCGCCGAACAGCACGCCACCGCGCGAAGTACCGGACAAAAGTAGCAAGGCGCGTGCCTCCTCCCCGTATAATGCCCCGCGTTTCGTAGAGGGGAGGGTTCTTGGCGATTCTGGAGAGCAAGGTCAATCGGAACGAGGCGTTCGAGCGTCAGGCGGAGCATTGGCAGAGCCAGGTGGCGAAGATCCGCGAGCAGGAGGACCGCATCCGCCTGGGCGGGGGGTTGAAGGCGCAGGACAAGCAGCGCGCCCAGGGGAAGATGACGGCCCGCGAGCGGGTGGAGGCCCTGTGCGATCCCGGGGCGCCGTTCCTGGAGCTCGGGCTCTGGGTGGCCGAGGGGTTCTACCAGGAGTACGGCGGCGCACCCGCGGCCGGGGTGGTGATCGGGATCGGGAAGATCCACGGGCGGGACGTGGTCGTGGTGTCGAACGACGCCACGGTCAAGGCCGGCGCCTGGTTTCCCCTGACCGCCAAGAAGGTGCTGCGGGCGCAGGAGATCGCCCTCGAAAACCGCCTGCCCATCGTCTACCTCGTGGACTCGGCGGGCGTCTTCCTCCCTCTCCAGGACGAGATCTTCCCGGACAAGGAGCACTTCGGCCGGGCCTTCTTCAACAACGCCCGGCTGTCGGCCGAGGGGATCTTTCAGATGGCCGCCATCATGGGGTCGTGCGTGGCCGGCGGGGCGTA
>DATHUD010000800.1:0-5469 GCA_035462575.1 Thermoanaerobaculia bacterium
AACATCGCGGACGTGACGATCGCGGTGGCCAACGGCGACCTGTCGAAGAAGATCACGGTCGACGTGCGCGGCGAGATCCTTCAGCTCAAGGAAGCGATCAACACCATGGTCGAGCAGCTCCGCTCGTTCGCGTCGGAGGTGACGCGCGTGGCCCGCGAGGTGGGCACCGAGGGCCGGCTCGGCGTGCAGGCGGTGGTGCCCGGTGTGGCCGGCACGTGGAAAGACCTGACCGACTCGGTCAACGCCATGGGCACGAACCTGACGGCCCAGGTGAGAAACATCGCCGAGGTGACGACGGCCGTGGCCCGAGGCGACCTGTCGCGCAAGATCACGGTGGACGTCAAAGGCGAGATCCTGGAGCTCAAGAATACGATCAATACGATGGTCGACCAGTTGAACGCCTTCGCGGCCGAGGTGACGCGCGTGGCCCGCGAGGTGGGCACCGAGGGCCGGCTGGGCGGCCAGGCCGCGGTCTCCGGCGTGGCGGGCACGTGGAAGGACCTGACCGACTCGGTCAACGTCATGGCCGCGAACCTGACCGACCAGGTGCGCGGCATCGTGAAGGTGGTGACCGCGGTGGCGGACGGCAACCTGCGCCAGAAGCTGACCGTGGAAGCGAAGGGAGAGGTCGCCGCTCTCGCCGAGACCATCAACAACATGACCGATACGCTCGCCACGTTCGCCGAGCAGGTGACCAACGTGGCCCGCGAGGTGGGCGTCGAAGGCCGTCTGGGCGGGCAGGCGAACGTGCCGGGCGCCGCCGGCACGTGGAAAGACCTGACCGGCAACGTCAACCTGCTCGCCGCCAACCTGACCAACCAGGTGCGCGCCATCGCCGAGGTGGCGACCGCGGTGACCAAGGGCGACCTGACGCGCTCGATCCAGGTGGAGACCCGCGGCGAGGTCGCGGAGCTCAAGGACAACATCAACACGATGATCGACAACCTGCGCGGCACGACCGAGCGCAACCAGGAGCAGGACTGGCTGAAGACGAACCTCGCCAAGTTCACGCGCATGCTCCAGGGCCAGCGCGATCTGGACACCGTGGGCCAGACGCTGCTCTCGGAGCTCGCGCCGCTCGTCCACGCGCAGCAGGGGACGGTCTATCAGATGGAAGCCGCCGAGGCGGGCGAGAAGCCGTCGCTGCGCCTGCTCGCCGGCTATGCCACGGACGAGGACCAGGCCGAGCGCATCGCGGTCGGGCAGGGGCTGGTGGGCCAGGCCGCTCTCGAAAAGCTGCGCATCCTGCTCGAGGACGTCCCCGCGGACTACGCGCGCGTCCACTCGAGCCTCGGCGGCGCGAAGCCGGCGAGCGTCGTCGTGCTCCCGGTGCTCTTCGAGGGCGAGACCAAGGCCGTCGTCGAGCTGGCCTCGCTCTCCCCGTTCACGGAGACGCACCTGGCCTTCCTGGAGCAGCTCACCCAGTCGATCGGCGTGGTGTTGAACACCATCGAAGCCACGATGCGGACGGAGAACCTCCTCGAGCAGTCGCAGCAGCTCACGTTGGAGCTCCAGACCCGGCAGAGCGAGCTCCAGCAGACGAACGAGGAGCTCGCCTCGAAGGCCAAGCAGCTCGCCGAGCAGAACGTCGAGGTCGAGCGCAAGAACAAAGAGGTGGAACAGGCCCGCCGGGCTCTGGAGGAAAAGGCCGCGGAGCTCGCCTTGACCTCGAAGTACAAGTCCGAGTTCCTGGCCAACATGTCCCACGAGCTGCGCACCCCGCTCAACTCGATCCTGATCCTCGGCCAGGAGCTCGCCGGCAACACGGCCCGCAACCTGACGGCCAAGCAGGTCGAGTACGCGAGGAACATCCATTCGGCCGGCACCGACCTGCTCACGCTGATCAACGACATTCTCGACCTGTCGAAGATCGAGTCCGGCACCGTCACCGTCGAGGCCGAGGAGATCACCTTCAACTCGCTGCGCGACAGCGTGGAGCGCACCTTCCACCACATCGCGGAGTCCAAGAGCCTGCCCTTCTACGTGGAGCTCAGCCCGACGCTGCCGCGGACCTTCAGCACCGACCCGAAGCGGTTGCAGCAAATCCTTAAAAACCTGCTCTCGAACGCCTTCAAGTTCACGATGCAAGGGCACGTCTCGATGGGGGTGCGCGACGTCACCGAAGGCTGGTCGTCCGATCATCCGGTACTGGGCCGCGCTCAGGGCGTGATCGCCTTCAGCGTGGTGGATACCGGCATCGGCATCGCGCCGGAGAAGCAGAAGCTCATTTTCGAGGCCTTCCAGCAGGCCGACGCCGGCACCAGCCGCAAGTACGGCGGCACCGGCCTGGGGCTCGCGATCAGCCGCGAGCTCGCGACCCTCCTGGGCGGCGAGATCCGGCTGGTCTCGACGCCGGGGCAGGGGAGCACCTTCACGCTCTACCTGCCGCTCAACTACACCGGACCGGCGCGCGCCGTCACCGTGCCCGCCACCGCTTCGGGGCCGGCCCCCACGTCGCAGACGGGGCTGCCGGTGCTGGCCGTGGCCAAGAGCGAGGAGGTCATCGCCGACGACCGGGACACGATCACCGAGGGGGACAACGTCCTGCTGATCGTGGAGGACGACTCGCACTACGCCCGGATTCTGCTCGGCCTCGCCCGGGACAAGGGCTTCAAGGGGCTCGTCACCAACCGCGGCCTGCTGGCTCTTTCGCTGGCCCGCGAGTTCCTGCCCACCGCGGTCACCCTGGACGTGTTCCTGCCCGACATGCTCGGCTGGACCGTGCTCAACAGCCTGAAGCTCGACCCCGCGACGCGCCACATCCCCGTGCAGATCCTCTCGGTCGAAGAGGAGCGGCAGCACGGCCTCTCGCACGGCGCCTTCTCCTACCTGGTCAAGCCGGCCACGACCGATGAGCTGGAGATCGCGCTCAACCGGATCAGGACCTACGTCACTCCGCACACCAAGCGGCTGCTGGTGATCGAGGACAACGACATCGAGCGCGAGAGCATCGTCACGCTCCTCGAACACGACGACATCGAGATCACCGCGGTCGCGACCGGCGCCGAAGCGATGGCCGCCCTGCTCGACCGCACGTTCGATTGCTGCGTGGTCGACCTGCGGCTGCCGGACATGACGGGCTTCGAGCTCCTGGAGAAGGTGCAGGCCGAGCCGGCGCTGCGCGACGTGCCGGTGGTGGTCTACACGGGCAAGGAGCTCTCCAGCCAGGAGGAGGAGCGGCTCAAGACCTTTGCCAAGAGCGTGGTGCTCAAGGACGTGCAGTCGCCCGAGCGGCTCCTGGACGAGACCGCGCTCTTCCTTCATCGCGTGGTGGCGGACCTGCCCGGGCCCAAGCGCGAGGTGCTCGAGCGGCTCCACGGCACCAACGAGGTGCTGCGCGGCCGCAAGGTGCTGGTGGTGGACGACGACGTGCGCAACATCTTCGCCCTGACGACCGTCCTCGAAAACCAGGACATGGAGGTGGTCAGCGCGACGAACGGGCGGCAGGCCATCGACATCATCCAGAGCACGCCCGACCTCTCGGTGGTGCTGATGGACATCATGATGCCCGAGATGGACGGCTATGAGACAATGCGGGAAATCCGTAAGGATTCCAGATTCCGGACTCTTCCCATTCTGGCTTTGACCGCGAAAGCGATGAAGGGAGATCGCGAGAAGTGCCTCCAGGCCGGGGCGTCGGACTACATCGCGAAACCCGTGAACACGGACCAGCTCCTCTCCTTGCTACGCGTATGGCTCTACCGTTGAACGCCGGCGGCGGCGGTCTCCCGGGCGAGGTCAACATCCTCCTCGTCGACGACGAGGCGCGCAACCTGGACGTCCTCGAGAGCATCCTCGGGGGGACGGGCTACCTGCTCGTCCGCGCCCAGACGGCGGACGAGGCCCTGATGGCGCTCCTCAAGGGCGAGTTCGCCGCCATCGTGCTCGACATCCGGATGCCGGGCATCAGCGGGATCGAGCTCGCGCAACTGATCAAGCAGCGCAAGCGCACCCGGGACATCCCCATCCTTTTCCTGACCGCCCACCTCTCCGAGGAGAGCGACGTGCTCCGCGGCTATGACGCCGGCGCCGTCGACTACCTGACGAAGCCCGTCAACCCGGACATCCTGCGCTCGAAGATCGCCGTCTTCGCCGACCTGTTCAAAAAGACGCGCGCGCTGGCCGCGGCGAACGAGGCCCTGGAGAACGAGGTCGCCGAGCGCCAGAAGGTCGAGGAGGCGCTGCGGCAGGCCAACGAGGAGCTGGAGGCGCGCGTCGAGGAGCGCACCCGGGACTTGACCCGCACGATGGAAAGCGAGCGGGCCGCCCGCTCCGAGGCCGAGCGGGCCAGCCGGTTGAAGGACGAGTTCCTGGCCATCGTGTCCCATGAGCTGCGAACGCCTCTGAACGCCATCCTCGGCTGGGCCCAGATCCTCTCCGAGGGGTGGAGCCCCAAGCCGGAGAGGGCCGCCCAGGGGCTCACCGCCATCTTGAGGAACGCCCGCGCGCAGGCGCTCCTGATCGAAGACCTGCTGGACATGAGCCGCATCGTGAGCGGCAAGATCCGCCTGAACCTCCAGGCGGTGGGCCTGGCCGAGATCGTCGCCTCGGCGGTCGGCACGATCACGCCGGCCGCGCAGGCCAAGGGGGTCCAGCTCGAATGCGCGATCGACTTCGCTCCGTGGGTGCGCGCCGACCCCGAGCGGCTCCAGCAGATCCTGCTCAACCTGTTGACCAATGCCGTGAAATTCACACCCGAAGAGGGGAGTGTCCGGGTGTCCATCCGGACGGACGATCCGTACGCCGAGGTCGTCGTGACCGATACGGGGCAGGGCATCCAGCCGCAGTTTCTGCCCTACGTCTTCGATCCCTTCCGCCAGGCCGACCCCTCCACCACCCGGCGGCATGGCGGTCTGGGCCTGGGGCTGGCCGTCGTCAGCCACCTGGTGGAGCTCCACGGGGGGAAGGTCCAGGCCGAGAGCCACGGTGAGGGGCTCGGGTCGACCTTCTCCGTCCGCCTTCCCCGGATCCCGGCCCCCGCGGCGGACCTCGCGGGCACCGCGAGCGTGGAGCGCCAGGAGCCCTCCAGTCCCGTGGGCTCCGGGATCTCGGCCAACCTCGAGGGCGTGCGGCTCCTGGTCGTCGAGGACGAGCCGGACACGCGGGACGCGATCGCCCAGTTTCTCGAGGACTACGGCGCCTCGGTGGTCGCCGTCGGCTCCGCCAAAGAGGCCCTGGAGCGGCTGTTGATCGAAGACCTCGACGTGCTGGTGAGCGACATCGGAATGCCGGGGCGGGACGGTTACGACCTGCTGCGCGCCGTCCGCGCGCTGCCTCCGGAGCGCGGAGGGCAGGTTCCGGCACTGGCCCTCACGGCTTTCGGACAGGACGCCGATCGGGAGCGCGCCCGGGAGGCCGGCTTCCCGGACCACGTGACGAAGCCCGCCGACATCGGAGCCCTGATCGTCAAGGTGGCGGCCCTCGTGCAGAAGAGCCATTAGCCGCGGGCAGGTCCTGATCAAGTTTAGC
>DATHUD010000801.1:0-2865 GCA_035462575.1 Thermoanaerobaculia bacterium
CTCGCCAGAGCCGGATCGTGGAGCTCCGGTATCTCTTCGGATTCGAGCACGAGGAGATCGCCCAGATGCTCGGCATCTCCGCCACCACGAGCAAGCGGGAGTGGACGTCGGCCAAGCTCTGGCTCTTCCGCGAGCTCAGCCGGACGTGAGCGGAGGGAGGGAGCCCGCGCTCCGGCGTTTCTCGCGTCTCTGAGCAACGATCCCTATCCGGCGCGGGCCGGGCGGCTCGGAGGAGGCAACGGTGACACCCGAGCGTTGGCAGGAGGTGAAGGCTGTGCTCGATGGCGCGCTCGAACGGGCGCCTTCCGAGCGGGCGGCCTTCGTGGTGGCGGCCTGCGGAGAGGACGAGGAGCTTCGCGAGGAGGTGGATTCTCTCCTCGACACGGAGGCCGAGATCGGCGGGTTCCTCGCGGAGCCGGTGTTCGCCACGCTTTCCGGGGGCCTCGACGGGCTGGAGGAGGGGCGGCGGATCGGTCCCTACCAGATCGTCCGCGAGATCGGCCGGGGCGGCATGGGGATGGTCTACCTCGCCGTGCGGGCGGACGACGAGTACGAGAAGAAGGTCGCCGTGAAGGTGGTGGGGTGGGGGCTGGCGGAGGTGGTCGTCCGCCGCTTCCGGGCCGAGCGGCAGATCCTCGCGAACCTCGATCACCCGAACATCGCGAAGCTCCTGGACGGCGGGACGACGGAGGACGGCCGGCCCTATTTCGTCATGGAGCACGTGGAGGGGCGGCCGATCGACCGGTACTGCGCGGACGCGGGGCTCTCGGTCGAGCGGCGGCTGGAGCTGTTCCGCACGGTGTGCGCGGCTGTCCACTTCGCCCATCAGAACCTGGTGGTCCACCGGGATCTGAAGCCCGGCAATATCCTGGTCACGGCCGAGGGCATCCCCAAGCTGCTCGATTTTGGTATCGCGAAGCTCCTCGATCCCGGGGAGATCCCGTCCGCTTTGACCGAGCTGGGGCTGCGGCCCATGACGCTCGAGGCTGCGAGCCCGGAGCAGGTGGCCGGTCAGCCGATCACGACGGCGAGCGACGTGTATTCGCTGGGTATCCTGCTCTTCGGTTTGCTCACCGGCGGCTCTCCCTACGGGGAGGCGGCGGCTTCGCGGGAGGCGTTGGAGCGGGCGGTGCGCGAAGCGGAGACGCGGAAGCCGAGCGAGGCCGCCGGGCGGGAAGAGGGGCGCCGGCTGGCGGGGGATCTGGACAACGTGGTCCGGATGGCTCTGGAGAAGGACCCGCGGCGGCGGTACGTCTCGGCGGCCGATCTCGCCCGGGACGTGGAGCGTCATCTGGACGGCCTTCCGGTCCTGGCGCGCAAGGACACGTTCGGGTATCGGGCCGGCAAGTTCGTCCGCCGTCACAAGCTGGGAGCGGGCGCGGCGGCGGCGGGGCTGGCCTTGATCCTGAGCTTCAGCGCGGTGGTGACGGTCCTCCTTCAGAGAGCGATCGAGGAGCGGCGGCGGGCCGAGGCGGTTTCGGAGTTTCTGGGGGACCTTTTCGCCACGACGGATCCGAGCCGGTCGCGGGGGGAGACGGTCACGGCCCGCGAGGTTCTGGACCGGGGAGCGGAGAGGATCGAGAAGGAGCTGAAAGGGCAGCCGGAGCTTCAGGCGGATCTGATGGCCAACATGGGGCGGGCCTACCGGAGCCTTGGGCTGTACCAGCCGGCCCGGGCTCTGCTCGAAAAGTCGCTCGCGATCCGGCGAGCCACCTTGAGCCCGGACGACGCGCGGCTGGCGGAGAGCCTGCACAACCTGGCGTTCCTTCTGGGGGAGACGGGGGATTTTGCAGGAGCCGAGCCCCTGATGCGCGAGGCGGTGGAGATCCAGCGGCGGACCCTGGGGGAGGATGATCCGGAGTACGCGAAGGGGCTCAACAATCTGGCCTCGCTCCTTCAGGAAAAGGGAGAGCTCGACGCGGCCGAGGAGCTCTACCGGCAGGTCCTCACGATGAAGAAGAGGACTCTCGGCGAGGAGCACGAGGACGTGGCGCGGACCCTCAACAACCTCGCCCGGCTGCTCTATGCCAAGGGGGACCTCGCGGACGCGGAGCCTCTGTATCGCCAGGCTCTCGCCATCCGGAGGAAGCGGTATGGCGACAAGCCCCATCCCGAGGTGGCCCGGAATCTCAACAACCTGGCGGCACTGCTGGCGGACCGGGGGGACGACCGGGTGGCCGAGAAGCTCTACCGGGAGGCGCTGGCCATGCGCCGGGCCCTCTACCGCGAGCCGCACCGCGACGTGGCCGAGAGCCTCAACAACCTGGCGTTCCTGCTGCGGAGTCGGGGGGATTTCGCCGCGGCCGAGCCGCTCTACCGTGAGGCCGTCGAGATCGCGGGGCAGATCCCCGAGCTCCGGAAGAGCTACGCCTTCTTCCTCCGGAACCATGCGGCGCTGCTCACGCAGATGGGCCGGGCCGCCGAGGCGGAGCCGCGGGTTCGCGAGGCCCTGAAAATCTTCCGGGAGGCCCGGGACCCGTCGGAGGAGCGGATCGCGGACGCCGAGAGCGTTCTCGGCGGGTGCCTCGCGGCCCAGGGGCGGTTCGCGGAGGCGGAGCCGCTGCTTCTCGGGAGCTACGAGGTCATGAAAGAGACGAAGGGCGAGAGCGCCCGGTTCGGGAAGGAGGCCCGCGAGCGGATCGCCGCCCTCTACGCGGCCTGGGGCCGGCCCGGGCGCGCGGCGGCTTTCCAGGCTCCCCGCTGAGGCTCTTTGCTTTAGACTCCGCTGATGTGAGCGGATTCCTCTGGGTCCTGGCGCTCGCTACGGGCCTCGCCTTCGTGGTGTGGGCTCAGCGGCGCGGGCCGTTCCTGCAGTACCTCTACTTCTGCCGGTTCCCCCTGCTCGTGGGCCTGGCGCTCGCGGCG
>DATHUD010000802.1:0-7848 GCA_035462575.1 Thermoanaerobaculia bacterium
GGCAGGCTGCGTTGCGGAAGCTGGCCGAAGGGGTGAAGACGTTCGAAGAGGTGGTGCGGGTGACGTGGTTGTAGAGGCCGTCGGAGCGCCCCCCCGCCCAAGACCCTCACCCCCGGCCCCTCTCCCTCCACCCCTTTCCCCCTCCCTGGGAGAGGGGAGAAAACCAATCCATTTCAATCTCCCTCCTCTCCCAGGGAGGGGGGTGGCGTGGTGGGAGAGGAGGGCCGGGGAGGTGAGGGCCCCTACCCCGCCACCTCGCCCGTGTAGTGCTCCCGCACCAGCTCGAACGCCCGTTGGACGTCCTCCCGGGGCTCGGCGATCCTTTTGAAAAGGGTTTTGTAGGTGAGGCTCAGGGTTTCGAGATCCTGCTCCTTCAAGAGCTTCATGATCTCGTCCAGCGCCCGCTGCGAGGCGGACGGGTGGATGCGGCGCTCGGACTCGCGCTCTAAAAGCAGCAGGCCGAAGAGGAGCGGCTCGGGGAGCTCGGCCGGGGAGGGCTCCGGGGGGGGCGGCGGGAACTGGGTGCCCTGCACCAGCTTCTCCTCGGGCGGCGGAGGCCCCTCGGGAAGCTCGGGCGCCGCGCTCTTCTTCTCGAAGAGGAAGGGGAGCGAGCGCACCTGGTTCGCGAAGCGGGAGAAGAGCCCCAGGAGCTCTTTTTCCGACGAGAAATTGCCCACCAGCCGGGCGTCGCGGCCGATCTCCAGGCGCTCCGTCTCCTGGAGCACCACGTGGGCCCGCGCCGACTCCTCGAGCTGGAGCGAGCGGGCGTTCACCTTCCAGGCGGTCAGGAAACCCTGCACGTAGCAGGTCTCGGGACAGCGGACCGTGACCGCCTCCACCTCGACCCCGCGGTCGATGCGGATCGAGCCGCCCAGGGATTCGAGGGTGCCGTACTTGCCCGAGTTCTGGACCACGAGGTTCCCCGGCGCGTGGATCGAGAGCTCCCCCTCCGGGTTGACCTCGATCTTCAACCCGCGGGGGATGATCATGGTGGGGGCGATGTCTTCGGCGGTGCTCCTGCTCATCGGTTTTCCTTTTCCGTCGTACGTCAGCGGATGACCGATTTCGGCAACGGCTCGTAATCCATGGCTTCGGGGCCGTTCTGCGCCCGGACCAGGAGCCGCTCTTCGTTCTGCCAGCGGCGGTCCAGAATATAAAGGATCGGATCGGCCGGGCGGTACTCTCCGTCCCCTCCCGCGCGGCGGACCTCGTAGTGCACCTGCGGGTTCGTGCTCCAGCCGGTGTTGCCCACCGTGCCCACGATCTCCCCGGGTTTCACCTTCTGCCTGGCCTTCACCTTGATCTCGTCCAGGTGGCCGAAAATCGTGACGAAGCGGTCCCCGTTCCGGACGATCACCAGGTTCCCGTAGCGCCACAAGACCGGGCTGCCTCGCATGGGATAGACGCCCGCGAAGGTGACCACGCCCTCGGCCGTGGCGTGGACCGGCGTGCCCCGCGGGGCCGCGAGATCGAGGCCGGTGTGGAGCTCGAACTCCTTGGTGAATGGGCTGCGGCGGCGGCCGAAGGGGCTCGTGAGCACGAAGTCCATGCCGGAGAGGGGGCACAGCGCTGGCGTCGTCCGCACCTGCTCCCGGTTGTTCTTCTCGAACTCCAGGATCTCCCGCAGGAAGGCGTCGAGCACCGCGAGCTCCTGGCCGATCCGGGAGCGGATGCGGTCGCCCTGCTCGATGGTTCCCGAGTAGATCGACCCCGGCGCGGGAGGGGTCAAAAAGGGATAGCCCCCTCGCCCCCTCGCCTGGGCCTGGGGGAGGCCATAGGCGATCGAGATCTTCCGCATCCGCAGGTTCAGGGCCTGCCCCCGCTCCTCGAGCTGGGACATGCGGTTGACCAGGAGCTGCAGCCGCCTCCCCTGGCTCGCGCGCTCGGTGACCAGCGCCTGGTACTCCTGGCCGTTCAGCACCCCGCCGACCACCCCGGGGGCGACCGCCACGGCGAAAGCCAGAAACAAGAGGTAGGCGAGGAGGACGACCGACCAGACCGTCACCTGGACGCGCGACAGGAAGAGGTACCGCACCCGCTTGCGGATATCGCTCGGGTGGATCTGGACCTCGAGGTTCCAGCTCTCCCGGGGGGCCGAGAAGGCCTTCCGCAGGCTCCATCCGGAGAAGAGGCGCGCGAGCTCCATCCGCTCCGCCTAGACGGCCGAGGCCGCGGCCGGCACCTCCAGGGGATTCAAGCGGTCGAGGTCCGCCTCGCTCGCGTGGAGGCGGACCGTCTCCAGAAGCTCCCGCTGCACCCCCACCCCGCCCGCGACCACGTTGCCGCCGCGGAAATACCCGTGGGCGCCGTCCAGGTCCGACACGACGCCGCCCGCCTCGCGCACGAGCAGGATGCCGGCGCCCAGGTCCCACGGGGAGAGGCGGAACTCGAAGAAGCCGTCGTAGACCGAGGCGGCGGTGTAGGCCAGGTCCAGCGCGGCGGACCCGCAGCGGCGGATGGCCTTGGCCTGCCGGAACACGTCGCGGAAGATGTGGAGATAGCAGTCCAGGGTCGACAGCGCACGGAAGGGGTAGCCGGTCGCGAGGAAGGCCCCGTTGAGGCCCTCCCGGCGGGACACCTCCATCCGCCGGCCGTTCCAGAAGGCGCCGCCCCCGCGCGTGGCGGTGAAGACGTTTTTCCCTTCGGGATCCTCGATCGCCGCCGCCAGCAGCTCGTCGCCCCGGCGGCAGGCGATGGACACGCAGTAGACCGGGAGCCCCTGGAGGAAGTTGGTGGTGCCGTCCAGCGGATCGATCAGCCACTGGTGATCGCCGTGGCCGTCGCCCGCTCCGCTCCCTTCCTCGGCGAGGATGCGGTGGTTCGGAAAACGCGAGCGGATCACGGAGAGGATGGCGGCCTCGCTCTCGTTGTCCGCCTGGGTGACGAAATCATTCTCGCCCTTGCGGCGCACCTCGAGGCTCGCGTCCCGGAAATACCGGGTGACGACCTCCGACCCGGCCCGCGCGGCGGCAATGGCTGTTTCGAGCAGATCTTCGTGCATGACGGGGGCTATTATGCCAGCTCGGACGTCCAAACCACGAAAAAGAAAGGGATTTCGCAACTCTGCGCAGTCAAGCTGCGGCCGAGCCCCCTCCCAAGACCTCACCTCCCCGGCCCTCCTCTCCCATCGCCCCCCCTTCCCCCGGGAGAGGAGGGAGACTGCGGCTCTCGCGAGGGAGGGGGCGCCCTCTCCCGGCGGATGGGGGGGCGATGGGAGAGGGTCGGGGTGAGGTTTTCGGGGCGGGGGACGAAATCGGACAAAGCCCGAGCTAACGCCGCGCCTCCGCCCCGTAATATCCCCGCACCGCCCCCTCCGCCTTCCTCCCGAGGAATCGAAAATCGGCGCTGTGGCCGCTGTCCGAGCCGCCGCCGGAAAACGCTTTCCAGACGAACGCGCCGCCCAGCCATCGCGGCCGGCCGAGGGCCGAAAAGAGCGCTTCGTAGGCCAGGGCCTGGTCCTCTTCCGAGTATTCGCCCCCTTCCTCGTGAGGGGCGACCCAGGCGCCCCGCCGGGCGGCGAAGCCCACCTCGGTCAGGAGAACGGGCTTGCCCGCCCGGCGGGAGGCGGCGGCCAGGCGGTCGGCGATCTGCCGGGCTCCCCGCTCCAGATCGGCGCGGCCGGCCTGGGGCGAGGGGGCCAGCGGGAAGTAGGCGTCCACGCCCACGAAGTCCAGCGCGTCCCAGAACCGCACCTGCTCCAGATCCCCGTGCCAGTTGGCCGCGTAGGTCACCTTTCCGGGAAAGAGGAGGCGCGTGGCCGCGATCAGGTCCCGCCACTCGGCCTCGCGGCCGGTCGTCTTCGAAAGCTCCACGCCGACGGAGAACAGGTCCGCCCCTGCCCAGCGGGCGAGGAAGGCGTGATGGAGGATGTAGCGCCGGTAACCCCGCCACCAGCGCGCCCAGTCCTCCTCGCTCTTCATCTCCACCTCGCCCGGCCACGACGCGCCCGACACCCAAAGGTGGGGTTTGTAGAGGACGTGGAACCCCCGGGCCCGGGAGAGGCGCGTGGCGTGGATGAGCCCCGCGTCCGTCTCGCTCCCCGGGCTGTCGTTCAGAAACCGCAGCTCCGGCACGCTCGGACCCGGCTGGGACGCGAAGGGCATCAGTGACACCGCGTTCCCCCCCAATCCTGCGAGGACATCGAGCTGCCGGGCCAGCCCGGGCGCGTGATAGCCCGCCTCCAGGCTGTTCAGCATGGCGAGGGAGATGCCGGCGAGGAAGGAAGTCCCCGCCCCGCCGGAGGTCCGTAGGGGCGGCCCTGCGGACGATTCGATCTGCGCCAGGATCTCCGCGACCCGCCCGGCCTCCGGAGCCCGCGCCAGCTTTTCGGCCACGGTGGCGCCGGGGAGGCGGTCCACCACGGCCGCGGCGGCCGGCGTCCACAGGAGCCCCGAGGCGTCCGCCGGCTCCCGCTCCGCGAGGAGCTGGCCCGCCTCGGGGAGCACCCGCGCGGCGGCGAAGACCGGCAGCCACTCCGGGTAGGGCTTTCCGTACCAGTCCCGCGAGAGCCAGAGGGCGGCGCCCCGGACGATCTCCCCGGGGACCTTCTCGGCGAGGCCCGCCCGGCCGAGGAGCCCGCGGGCCAGGCCGTAGCGCCAGGCGAAGAGGTCTTCGGGGTGGTAGACGATGTGGAGATCGCCGTGCCCGTCCACCACCGCCTCGCCGACCTCTCCGGTGTGGCGGCCCTGGGCCACGAAGTCCGTTTCAAGGATCACGACCACCGGCTCGGCGAGCGCGACCGGCACCCGCGGCGCCATCTCCCCGGCCGCCCGGTCCAGATCCGCCGCGAGGCGGGCCATCTCCGGCCGCTGCTTCTCCCCGGCCGGAACCCGCAGCACCACGCGCTCCCCCCGGATCTCCGCGAGCGTGGCCAGAGCCTGCTCCCGCTCCGCGAAGTCGTCCCGCTCCTTGGCCCGGTCCACGGCGAACGCGCCGTCCTCCCCCTTCACCCACCGGCCGCTCCGCTCCAGCCAGGGCGTCTCGCGCAGCAGGTAGTCCACCTCCAGGGGCTGACTCCGCCTCCCCCGCCCTTGCCCCGTGAGCGCCGCGCCGAGGCGGAAGAGGACCTCGTCCGCGAGCCTCACCGTCTTCTCCGGATCCCGCCCCGCCACGAGCCACGTGGTGCGCTCCGCCCCCGGCACCCGCAAGGCCAGCACGTGCCCGGGCGCCGCGTAGCGCCTGCCGTCCAGCACGACCGCCTCGCCGGAAAGATCCACGGGAAGCCCTTTCGCCAGCGCCGCGGCCTCGCCCGTGGCCGGGAGCGCCGAGACCACCAGCACCGCGTCTCCCGTCGCCTCCGGCCCCATCTCCACCCGGAGCCCCTCCAGGCGGGGGAGCCCCCAGCGGAAGAATCCCCCGTCGCGAAGCGCCGCCGCGAGAGGCTCCGGAGCCCGCACGGCGAGCACCGGCCCTCCGCTCTTCGGCTCCTCGGGAGCCTGGGCTCCGGTGTCCGCGGCGCAGGAGAGGGTCGAAAGGAAGAAGAGACCCAGGGCGAGGAGGGCCCAGCGGCGGCCCCTCTTCACCCGGCGGGCCTCGTCTGGGCGGAGATCCCGCTCCCGGCGGCAAGAAACGTGCAAGAGAGGAGGAACGCCTTCTTCATGGCCCCCGATGGTACTACGGGAGAGAGACGCAGCAGAGTTGCCGCGGAACGAGGAGAGATGGGATCGGATGGAGAGCTTGTTGAAAAGTGAGCCCGGCCGAGAGGCGCCGGGCTCACCGGGGGGAATCAGCCTAGGCGGGGCGGCAGCCTCTGGCGCAATCCGCGTCCGCGAAGCACTGGTTCGAGTAGGTGACGCCGTTGTTGCACGTGACCGGCGCAAAGATCAGGGGGCAGATCGCGTTGGGATCGGGCACGCAGCGGTCGGCGTAGGAGACACCCGACATCGCCCCGGTCAAGGCCAGGCTCAGGAGGAACAGGCGGACTTTCGTGGTGGTTTTCATCGTTTCTCCTTTCTACTCTACTGTGAACCGCCCGCCCTCGGCCGGGAACATCTCCGGCCAGAACGAGGGCGAGCGGGCCAAATTTACCAAGGAAGGACCGTCTTATGCAAACCTCTCTATCCAAAAGGCGGGGTGTGCCCGCCGGACGCGGGGGGAAGGTACGGTTCCGGGGTTCCTTTCCCCACCGAGAGTGCTAAGATGCCTTCTTCGGGACCACGGAGGTCGGGTGGTCCTCGCATGGAGACTCCGACATCGAGCCCCGTCCAATCCGGCGGACGACTGTCTCGGACGACCCCATTGCACTGCGTGAGAAGTAGAAGTCAGGTTCCAAAGGTCGGGCCGAACGAAATCGGACGACGGTCAATCGAGGAGTCTCTCAATGGGCAAGAAATTGTATGTCGGAAATCTGTCTTATAACGTCCGGGACAGCGATCTCGAGGAGATGTTCGCTGCCCACGGCAGCGTTCAGTCCGCCCAGGTCATCATGGACCGCGACACCGGTCGCTCCAAGGGCTTCGGATTCGTGGAGATGAGCAGCGACCAGGAGGCGCGGTCGGCCATCAGCGCGCTCAACGGCAAAGAGGTCGAGGGCCGGGCTCTGACGGTCAACGAGGCTCGTCCGCGGGAAGAGGGCGGCGGTGGCGGTGGCGGCGGTCGTGGCCGGGGTGGCTACGGTGGCGGCGGCGGCGGTGGCCGGGGCGGTTACGGCGGCCGTCGGTAACAGGACGCCTGCGGAATAGGGGGGGTGGCTCCACCCCCCCGCCGCGACTTTGAGGAGCGGACAGACCCGCTCCCCCACGTTGAAAAAGGATGACGACTTGGCCAAGCCCAATTACAGTTTCGAAAAGCGGCAGAAAGACATCGCCAAAAAGAAGAAGCAAGAGGAAAAGCGGCAGCGCAAGTTGGAGCGGGAACGGCAGAACCCCGATGCGAAGGGTGAGCCGGAGCCGACCGGCGACGCCGGCAACGGCGAGACCGCCCCTCAGGGATGAAAATCACTCGCCGCGGATCGCCTGGGTGGAGTCCACCCGGGCGGCGCGGCGGGTGCCCTGCCAGGTGCCCTGCCAGAAACGCGAGCCTCAGCACCGCCCCGTCCGCGCTCCCCCAGGGGCCATGCTCCGGCGGTGCTGGTGTAGACGGGCGCCACGGAAGGCGAGAGGCATGGCGTCCAGCATTCTTCCCCCCTCCCCCGAAGAGATCATCGCCGAGACCAAGGCCTGGCTCGAAAAGGCCGTCATCGGCCTCGACCTGTGCCCGTTCGCCCGCGCCGTCCACCTCCGGAACCAGATCCGGTACGTGGTGAGCGAGGCCGAGACGCCCGAGGATCTGCTGGCCGACCTGATCGGCGAGCTCCAGGCGCTGGCGGCGGCCGATCCCGAGGCGATCGACACCACGCTTTTGATCCACCCCCGGGTGCTCGGCGATTTCCTGGATTACAACGATTTTCTGGGCGTCGCCGAAGCGGCCGTCGAGGATCTCGGGCTCACCGGGATCCTCCAGGTCGCGAGCTTCCATCCGCGCTACCAGTTCGCCGGCACGGAGCCGGACGACATCGAGAACTACACCAACCGGTCCCCGTATCCCATCCTCCACCTGCTGCGCGAAGAGAGCGTCGAGCGCGCGGTGGACGCGTTTCCCGACACCGCACGGATCTACGAAAAGAACATCGAGACCCTGCGGCGGCTGGGCCGGGAGGGGTGGGAGCGGCTGGGGCTCCGAAGCGGGGAATCAAAAAGGACTTAAAGGACCTAAAGGACCTAAAGGACAACAAGGACTGCAAAGACATCAACGGCGAAAACCCGTCCTTGAGGTCCTTGGTGTCCTTGAAGTCTTTTCTACGGCAGCTCGATCTTCCGGCCACCTAAAAACGTCGCCACCGGCCTTCCCCGCAGCGTCCATCCTTCGAAG
>DATHUD010000803.1:0-7917 GCA_035462575.1 Thermoanaerobaculia bacterium
CCTTGAACCGGGACGGCATCCGCAACCAGGACTGGTACGTGCCGCTCGGCGCCGACGGCTACGGCGTCGCCTTCGACCCGCGCGACCCCGACCTCCTCTATCTGATGTTTCAGGAGGGGATGCTCTTCCGCAAGGACCGGCGCAACGACGAGGGGCTGATGATCCGCCCCCAGCCCGCCTCAGGAGACGCGCCGGAGCGATGGAACTGGGACTCGCCGCTGCTGGTGAGCCCGCACAACTCCGACCGGATCTACTACGGCTCGCAGCGGGTCTGGCGAAGCGACGACCGGGGCAGTAGCTGGACCCCGATCAGCGGCGACCTGACGGACGGGCGGAACCGCTACGAGCAGAAGTTCTTCGGACGGGTCTGGAGCGTCGACGCGCTCCACGACACCAATGCGATGTCGAAATACGCCACCACCACGGCGATCTCGGAGTCGCCCCTCCGGGAGGGGACGCTCGTGGTCGGCACCGACGACGGCCTGGTGCAGGTCTCGACCGACGGCGGCGGAAGCTGGCGCCGTGCGGCGGCGATCCCCGGGCTGCCGGCGCTGTCCTTCGTCAACGACGTCGAGATGTCGCTGCAGGACGCCGCCACCCTCTACGTGGCCGCCGACAACCATAAGAACGGCGACTTCAAACCCTATGTTTTCGAGAGCACCGACCTGGGCCGCACCTGGCGCTCGATGGCGGGGGACCTGCCGCCGGGGACGATCGTCTGGGCTCTGCAGCAGGATCACGTTCGGCCCGACCTGTTCTTCGCAGGCACCGAGCGCGGCCTCTACTTCAGCACCGACCGGGGCACCCACTGGCACGAGCTGGGGAGCCTGCCGACGATCCCGGTCCGCGACGTGAAGCTGCACCGGCGCGACAACGACCTGGTGGGCGCCAGCTTCGGCCGAGGCGTCTACGTGCTCGACGACTACACGCCGCTCCGCAGTTTTGTGGCGGGGGCGGCGGCGCTCGCGGAAGAGGGTGTGCTTTTCCCGGTCCGCGACGCCTGGTGGTTCGTGCCTTACCAGCCGGGGCAGGCTCCGGGGCGTCCGGAGCTCGGCAGCGATGACTTTACCGCCCCGAACCCGCCCCACGGTGCCCTCTTCACCTACTTCCTGCGCGAGGCGCCGACCTCCACGCGCGAAGCGCGGAAGACCGGCGAGAAGGCGCTGCGCGAGAAGGGAGCCGACGTGCCCTTCCCCGGCTTTGACCGGCTGCGGGCCGAAGCGCTGGAGACGGACCCGAAGGTGCTGCTGATCGTCTCGGACGCCGCCGGGCGCAAGGTGCGGTGGATCGAAGGACCGGCCGAGGAAGGGCTGCACCGGGTGAGCTGGGACCTCCGCGGCCCGGTCCCGGATCCTGTGGTGCTCGACCCGCCGGCCTTCCAGCCCCCCTGGGCCGCTCCGCCGGTGGGCCCCCTGGTGGCGCCCGGGCGCTATTCGGTAGAGCTGGTGTTGGTGTCGGCGAGCGGAGCCCGTTCGCTGGGTGCGGCACAGTCGTTCGAGGTGAAGCCGGTGCCGAACCTGCCGCCAGGCACCGACCCGGCGGCGGTTGCCGCCTTCCAGGGAGAGACGGCGGAAGCGGCGCGGCGGCTGTCGTCGGCCGCGGCGGAGCTCGGCCGCGTCAAGGACCAGCTCCGGCAGATGCGGGCGACACTGGGAGAGACCCCCAAGGCGGATCTGGCGCTCTACCCCCGGCTGGACGCGGTGGGGCAGGCGGTCGCGGAGCTCGAGCTGCGGCTCCTCGGCGACCCGGAGCGGCAGAGGCTCTCCGAGCCGGACACCCTGTCGATCGATGGCCGCGTGTGGGCGATCCGGGACGGCCACTGGCAGACACGGCAGATGCCGACGGCGACCCAAAGGCGCGACCTGGAGATCGCCACGGCCGGGCTGGATGCGCTGGAGCGCGACCTCACGGCGCTGATCGCGGATGACCTGGCGAAGCTGGAGGAGGCCTTCGCGGCGGCGGGGGCGCCGTGGATACCGGGGCGGCGGGTGCCGTAAGAAGCCCAAAGCAGGCGAGCCTCCTCGACCTGCTTGGTCCCTGGCCCTGGTACATCCTGAGCCTCGAATCCTGAGCCTCGAAGCCCTGGCCCTACTGCTCTTCTGAGTCCTCTACCTCCCGTTCGCCCTCGTCGATTGGAGGGGGAGAGCCCCTGCAGAGCCCCTCCTGATCGATTTCCTCTGGCCGGAGCTGTGCTAAACTACTGGAGATCCTGATGAATGAACTCCTTCCTCGGCTCGGCAAGTCCGGCCGGGGCGGTCTCGACAGGGAGATTTGTGAGCTCAGGAACGCGGCAGCTGGCAGTGATCGCTCTAGGATTGTGTTTGGCGACGGGCTGCCGCCGCGAGGCTCCCGAGCTCACCCGCCTGTCACGGCGTCTCGTGGAACCGCGGCTCTCCGCTTTCCAATACGCTCCGTTCGTTCCGGTTTCGAGCCGACGGCTCACCGCGACAGAACGAAAGGCCCTCCGAGCAGCCGCCCCGTACGGTAAGGAGAACCAGTCGCCCTCCCCGCGCGGCTGGCGAAGCACCGGGGTCTTCGAGCTCATACGCCAGCGCGAGGATAACGCGGTGGCGCTCTTGGAGCTTGCGGCGCGCGCCACTCCGGACTCGGCGCCGGACAAGCCCGCGACCCTCTCCGATCTCGCCGCAGCCTATCTGGTTCGGGCTTCCTCTCCGCATCGGCCGACCGATCCGCGCGACCTCATCGCGGCGTTGGACGCCACCGAGCAGGCCCTTCAGATGGATCCACGCTGCCCCGAAGCGCTCTACAACAGCGCTCTGGTCCTCCAGAGACTCTTCCTCCCAGAGCAGGCGCTGCGAGCCTGGCAGGAGTATCTGGCCGTGGAAACCGATCCCGGTTGGTCCGGAGAAGCCCGCGCGGCGCTCGCGAAGCTTCAGGCCACGCCCCAGGAAACCTGGGATGGGACCCAGAAGCAACTCCGCCAAGCCGTCGCGAAGGGAGATGCGGCGGCCGTGACCGCGCTGACCGATCGCTTCCGGCAGGAAGCGCGTACGCTGGCCGAGGAAGAGAGCCTCGCCGCTTGGGCCTCGCTTCAGAACAGCCGCCCCGAGGAAGCCCAGGCCGAGCTCGCCTTGGCGCGGGAGATCGGGCGCAGCCTCGTCCAGCTCTCTGACGAAAGGCTCCTCGCTGACACGGTCGCCGGGATCGACGCCGCGCTGCGCACCGACCCGGGCCGCTTGGAGCTGCTGGTGCGGGGGTTGCTCGCCTTTCGCGAGGGGCTTCTCCTCATCCGCGATCGGAAGTTCGCCCGCGCCGAGGTGCCGCTCGAGCGGGCTCAGACCGATCTGCGGCAGGCGGCGAGCCCCTTCGCGGCTTGGCCGAGCTATCTGCTGATCCGCTGCGCCTACCAGCGCGGGGATGCTCCAGCGGTTGACCGGCAGTTCCGGAAGCTTTCGCAGGGGGTGGACGCAGCGCGCTACCCGGTGATCGCGGCCCGGGCCCGTTGGACCTTGGGCACGAGCCAACTGGATCGCGGCCGGCCCGCCGAGGCACTCGCCTCCTATCAATGGGCTCTTGTCCGGTTCACCCGGACCCGCGAGCTCGTCCAGGAAGCCGCGATGCATTCGTTGCTCGCCGGAGCCTTCGACCAATTGGGAGATGTCCGTTCGGCCTGGCAGCATCACCAGCTTGCCTTGAGCGGCTTCGCCGAGCGCCGGAATCCAGAACGCCTGCGGCTGGCCCTGATCGAAGCCGCGTTTGCCGCTCTCGACGCGGGTTATCCCCGGGCCGCGGTCCGTCTGCAGAGCGCCGCCGTCGAGATCGCCCGGCAGAGGGGCGATCCAGAGATCCTCACCAACACCCTCCTGAATCGGGCCATGATCCTGGACCGGGCGGGACTTCCCGGCGCCGAAAGCGACTTGGCCGCGGCTCAGGAGCAAAGCCAGCGGATCCAAGACCCGTCCCTCCGCAGCACGCTCCAGGAAGACCTGCTCGTGGCCGAGGGAGCCCATTTCGAGCGCCGGGATCCGGCTCGCGCCGTCGAGCTTCTGACCACGGCGGTGGAGCGGTTGAGCGCCGGCGACCGGCGGCTGCCCCTCCCTCCGGCTCTCGCTCTGCGCGCGACGGCGCGGAGAGATCTCGGCCAGGAGACCGAAGCCGAGCAGGACCTGCGCCAGGCGATCGAGATTCTGGAGGAGGAACGCAGCTCGGTCCCACAGGCGGACCGGCGGGCGAGCTTCCTCGCCCGGGTCGATTCGACCTATGACGCCATGGTGCTCCTGCAAGCGGAACGAGACGAGGTGGAGCGGGCTCTCGACTACTCCGAGCGCCGGCGTGGCCGGGTGCTGCTCGACTGGCTCTCCGCCCTGCCAGAGGACCTCGACACGTCGAAGTTCCAGCTCCATACCTGGGCTCACCCGCATCCGGTCCGCGAGTTGCAGCCGCAGCTTCCTTCCGGGGTCGCTCTCGTCGTCCACGAACCGTTGGCCGACCGGCTGCTGATCTGGGTGGTACGGCGCGAGAAGGTGGAGCTCAGGTCCGCGCAGGTCCCGGCGGCGGAGATCGCCCGGCAGGCGCAACGGCTCTCCGGCGCTCTCGACGGTCCGGAGCGGACGTTGCAGGAAACCGCCGGCCGGCTCTACCGCTCCCTCCTCGCGCCGGTCGCCGGGCTCCTCCGGCCGGATGACACCCTGGTGTTCGTGCCCCGGGGGCCGCTCTACTCCGTGCCCTTCGCCTTGCTCTTCGACCCGCAGACGGGGCGCTACCTGATCGAGGACCGTGCCTTCGCCGTTTCGCCCAGCCTTAACGCTTTCGTCGCGCTGCAACCGCCGCCCGGCTCCGCAGACTTCTCGCGGGCGGACGTCCTGGCGATCACGGATCCTGCTTTCGACCGCTCGCTCTACCCGCTCCTCGACCGGCTTCCCGGTGCAGAACGGGAGGGGCAGGTCCTGCGAGACCTGTATGGTTCTCGCACTCAATGGGTGTCGGGGGACGCCGCCACGCGCGAAACCTTCCTCGAAGGGCTGAAGCGAGCGCGGCTCCTCCATTTTGGCGGCCATGCCGAGGCCCATGCCAGCCATCCTCTACTTTCCAGCTTGCTGCTGTCGCCCCGCCCGGAGCGTGGAGATTCCGGCGTGCTCTACATGCGGGAGATCGTCGGTCCGCGCGACAGCCCCACCGAGCTCGCCGTGCTCTCCGCCTGCGGCTCCGCAGCCGGTGCCGCGCAGCCCGGCGAAGGCGTCGCCGGGATCGTTTGGCCCCTCTTCGCCCGTGGCGTCCCCCAGGTTATCGCCACTCTCTGGAATGTCCGCGATACCGACGCCACGGCTTTGACCAACGCGTTCTATCGCCACCTCCACGCCGGGATGCCGCCGCTTCAGGCGTTACGGCGCGCCCAGCTCGAAATTCTTACCGCCAACCGCCGCGCCCAAAACCGCTCATTCGGCTGGGCGGCCTTTCAGCTCTATGGATCTCTCGCTACAGGAGGAATTGAATGAGCAGCTTCACCGTACAGTTGATCTTCTTCGGACTGATCGGCTTCGTGCCGAACGAGGGAGGGCAGAACGGGATGACGGCCCTGATGGTGGACCCGGCAAGCCTAGGGATCTCTAAATGCAGGCCGAAGCACAAGCAGTTGGTCCTTCTTCTGGACGGCGAGTGCACACCGGAGCAAGAATGTCTCGAGCGAGCTGATACCGATCGCTTGCAGCTGCAATGGGAATTGGATAAGGAGGATCTGGAAATCTTCGGCAACCAGCGCCAGATAGAGTTTCGGCTCAGGGGAAAACAGAGCATCTTCGGAAACGACAAGGAGCTTCCCTCCTACGACTGGCAGGCCGCCTCCTACTCCTGGGTGCCGAGCATCGATCTGTTGACGGGAGGCTATGGCCACGTCCGAGAGGCTTTCGTGCGGGACGGCAGGCCCAAGCCTCCGGTCCAGGCCCGTTTTACGGTCCGCGGTGGCCAAACGAGCGCTTGCCATCTTATCCACGAGCCCGTGAAATATTCGGATCCCCAGGAAGAGGACCGGAAGGTTGTCCTGTTCCACTATGACAATTTGGTGAACCGATCCTGCTTCCAACAGGCGGTTGCGGATGGGGTGAAAGTGGAGTTCGAGGTCGAGGGGAGCTTCATGAATCTCTATTCCTGGAGCTTTACTCCTTCCCACGAGCACCGGAACAAGCAGCAGGAGCTGAAACGATCAGTCCGGCTCTCACCTAGTCCGGGGAGCGACACAGTGACCCTGATCGTCGCCAACGTTCCGCGGTATCCCCACAGAAATCACGACTACCAGCGCGGAGAGGACGACGACCAGCAGTGCCCTCCCCACTCCGACATCTTCTTTGACCTGCTCGCCCGAGAGCCACCCGTCCGGCCCACCCGGCGAGCTACGAACATCACCCGTTCTGTGAATCCGGGCAGTTGTGAGGACGAGCTCACCGCCCTCATTGACCTGCTGGGCCCCCGCGCAGAGGGGCCACTGAAGTCCCTGGCTGACGCCATTCATCCTAGGGCTCTTCACTCCCGGACCTTCTGCGACGGCATGGGCTATCCTTAGGGTCAGCCGATGACCCAGCCCGACGACTTCACGGAGCTGTCTCACGTCAAGACCGATCGCCGGGCGGTCCGGCGGCGGTGCTACGACTCCTGCCTGCGGCAGTCGGTGGTGGTCCTCGGGCCGCTCGAGACCGAGCCGGTCCCTTCGACCGGGGGACCCACTGGATCGAGCTGGGGGGCGTGCCGACGATCCCGTTCCGCGACGTGAAGCTGCACCGGCGCGACAACGACCTGGTGGGCGCGACCTTCGGCCGAGGCGTCTACGTGCTCGACGACTACACGCCGCTCCGCCATTTATCGGAGGGGGCGGCGGCGCTCGGGCAAGAGGGTGCGCTGTTCCCGGTCCGCGACGCCTGGTGGTTCGTGCCCTGGCAGCCGGGGCAGGCTCCGGGGCGCCCGGAGCTCGGCACCGACGACTTCACCGCCCCGAACCCGCCCCACGGCGCCCTCTTCACCTACTTCCTGCGCGAGGCGCCAACCTCTGCGCGCGAGGCGCGGAAGGCCGGCGAGAAGGCGCTGCGCGAGAAGGGAGCCGACACGCCTTTCCCCGGCTTCGACCGGCTGCGGGCCGAAGCGCTGGAGACGGACCCGAAGGTGCTGCTGATCGTCTCGGACGCCGCTGGACGCAAGGTGCGGTGGATCGAAGGACCCGCCAAGGAAGGGCTGCACCGGGTGAGCTGGGATCTGCGCGGCCCGGTCCCGGACCCGGTGGTGCTCGACCCGCCGGCCTTCCGGGCCCCCTGGGACGTTCCTCCGGTAGGCCCCCTGGTGGCGCCCGGGCGCTATTCGGCAGAGCTGGTGCTGGTCTCGGCGAGCGGAGCCCGTTCGCTGGGCGCCGCGCAGTCGTTCGAGGTCAAGCCGGTGCCGAACCTGCCGCCCGGCACCGACCCGGCGGCGGTGGCCGCCTTCCAGGGGGAGACGGCGGAGGCGGCGCGGCGGCTGTCGTCGGCCAAGGCGGAGCTCGGGCGCGTCAAGGACCAGCTCCGGCAGATGCGGGCGACGCTGGGAGAGACCCCCAAGGCGGACCTGGCGCTCTACGCCCGGCTGGACGCGGTGGGCCAGGCGGTCGCGGAGCTCGAGCGGCGGCTCTCGGGCGACCCGGAGCGGCAGAGGCTCTCCGAGCCGGACACCCTGTCGATCGATGGCCGCCTGTGGGCGATCCGGGAAGGCCACTGGCAGACGCGGCAGATGCCGACGGCGACCCAACGGCGCGACCTCCAGATCGCCACGGCCGGGCTGGATGCGCTGGAGCGCGACCTCACTGCGCTGATCGCGGGCGACCTGGCGAAGCTGGAAGAGGCCTTTGCGGCGGCGGGCGCGCCGTGGACTCCGGGGCGGCGGGTGCCGTAGGGCGGGCGGGGGTGGCTTAACGGGAAACGAGATCGAAGGATCAGGCGAACG
>DATHUD010000804.1:0-6646 GCA_035462575.1 Thermoanaerobaculia bacterium
AGGGGGCTGGGAGAGGGTTGGGGTGAGGGTCCGGGCGGCTCCGCCGCCCGGCTCTTGACCCCCAACCCGGCGGGAGAGTATCCTCTCGGCTCTCGCGGGGAATCCGCAAACAGAACCGTCGGGGCGTAGCTCCGCTTGGTAGAGCGCACGGTTCGGGACCGTGAGGTCGGAGGTTCAAATCCTCTCGCCCCGACCAATTCCCGAGCACAAGAGACGATGCCCGTCGACCTGGTTGACGGGCATTTTTGATTTAGGGGGATTTCAAATGGCCGGACGGAGATCACAGAGCTTCTGGGCGTTGGCGCTCGCCGCCTCCGTGTTGGCGGCCGGCGCGGCGGGGCGGGCGGAGGCGCAGGGCGGGGCCGACCTGCGCGCGAAGGTGCGCGCCTGGCGCGCGGCGCACGAGAAGGAGATCGTGGGGGAGCTCGCCGGGCTCCTCTCCCTGCCCAACGTGGCCACCAACCCGGCCGACATCCGGACGAACGCCGAGCACCTCGTAGGGATGCTCGGAAAGCGCGGATTCGCGACCCGGATCCTCTCGGCCGGCGACGGGACGCCCCCGGCCGTCTACGGCGAGCTCGCGACCCCCGGGGCGAAGCGCACGGTCGTCTTCTACGCCCACTTCGACGGCCAGCCCGTGGACCAGCAGGGTTGGCTCTCCGATCCCTGGAAGCCCGTGATCCGGACCGGCCCGATCGGGGACGGGGTCAAAGAGGTGGACTGGAAGTCCGTCTCCGGCCCTCTGGACCCCGAGTGGCGGATCTACGCCCGCTCGGCGTCGGACGACAAGTCGCCCATCGTCGCCCTGCTCGCCGCCTTCGACGCCTTGAAGGCCGCCGGGGTGAAGCCCACGGTCAACCTGAAGATCTTCCTCGAAGGGGAAGAGGAGCAGGGCTCACCGCACCTGACGGAGATCCTGGAGCGCAATGCGGACCTCCTCGCCGCCGACGCCTGGATCCTCTTGGACGGCCCGGTCCACCAGACTCGCAAGATGCAGGTCTTCTTCGGAGCCCGCGGGGTGTCGGGCCTGGACCTCACCGTCTACGGCCCCTTGCGCCCGCTCCACAGCGGCCATTACGGGAACTGGGCCCCCAATCCGGCCGCGATGCTCGCCCACCTCCTGGCGGACCTGCGGGACACGGACGGCCGCATCCTGATCCCCGGCTTCTACGACGACGTGCGCCCCCTGAACGAGGCGGAGAAAAAGGCCCTGGCCGTCCTGCCGGACGTGGAGACGGCGTTGAAGCAGGAGCTCGGCCTGGGACGGACCGAGGGGAGCGCGAGGCTGCTCGACAGCGTGCAGGCCCCGTCGCTCAACGTCCGCGGCCTGCGCTCGGCCGAAGTGGGGGACGCGGCGGCCAACGCCATCCCCACCGAGGCCCGGGTCTCGATCGACTTCCGGCTGGTGCCCGACCAGCGGCCCGAGAAGGTCAAGGAGCGGGTGGAGGAGTGGTTGAAAGCCCAGGGCTGGCACCTGGTTGCGGACGAGCCGGACCGGGAGACGCGCCTCGCCCATCCGAAGGTCGCGCGCGTCCACTGGTCGCTCGACTACCCGGCGGCCCGCACCGCGCTCGACCTCCCGGCCTCGCGGGCGGTCGTCTCCGCGGTCGACAAGACGATGGGGGAGCCGGTCATCCAGATCCCGATGCTCGGCGGCAGCGTGCCCATGTACCTCTTCACGGACACCTTGAAGGTCCCCGTGATCGGCGTGCCCATGGTCAACCACGACAACAACCAGCACGGCATCAACGAGAACCTCCGCCTCCAGAACCTCTGGGACGGCATCGAGGTCTACGCCGGGCTGATCGCGGGTCTCGACTGGTAGCCGCGCTTCGGGTGAGGGGATGGCCCCTCGCCCGTCGTTCTCCTCTCCAGGATGGAGCATTCGCTCCCTTCCGGGTATCAAGGAGAACCGACCGTGAAGAAGCAGATCAAGAAACTCCAGCTCAACCGTGAAACCCTGAACGTCCTGGACAAGGATCTGAAGAACGCGCAGGGAGCGGCGGCCCCGCCGACGTACCTCTGCACCGAGTGGCAGAGCATCTGCTTTTGCTACACCTAGTCCTTCCATCAAGGCAAGTCCGCGCGTAGCGCGTAGGGGCGGCCCCGAGTGGCCGCCCCGCTCGCTTTGGGGCGATGTCCCGAGACATGGGCACACCGTCTTCAGACGGAGGCGCGATGTCTCGGGACCGCGTTCCCAAGTCGGGAGACGGCGGCGCGAAGTCTCTCGACATCGCCTCTCCGTCGACCGACGGAGTGACGATGTCTGTCCACGGAGTGACGATGTCGGTCGACGGTGGCGCAATGGAAGGAGACGGAGTGACGATGTCTCGAGACATCGTTCCGATGTCGAGAGACGGAGGCGCGAAGTCACCCGGCATCGTCACGGCGTCGATCGACGGAGTGACGATGTCAGTCGACAGAGTGACGATGTCTGTCGACGGTAGCACGATGTTTCCCGACGGAGGAGCAATGTCCGGACACATTGTTCCGATGTCGGGAGACGGTGGCGCGAAGTCGCCCGGCATCGTCACGGCGTAGGCTGACGGAGTGACGATGTCGATCGGCGGTGTGACGATGTCACCCGACGGTGGAACGATGTAAGGAGACGGAGGGGCGATGTCTCAAGATATTGTTCCGATGTCGGGAGACGGTGGCGCGAAGTCGCCCGACATCGTCACGGCATAGGCTGGCGGCGTGACGATGTCGATCGACGGTGTGACGATGTCACCCGACGGCGTGACGATGTCAGTCGACGGCGTGACGATGTCGGGAGACATAGGCGCGATGTCTCTCTCCGAGACGTTGGCGTCTCCCTTCCCGGTGCGAGCTGCGGTAGACTCCTGGCGCATCAGCCCTTCAGCCGGACCCGTTTCGAGGGACGCCGCCGCGATCCTCGGGGGCGCGAGCTTGGCGTCTCGCGGGCCGGAGGGGCGAAGGAGAAGAGCCGTGAGCAAGAGTCTGTCGGTGGAGCAGGTGCTGGAAAACCTCGAGGCGCAGATGGCGTTCCATAAAGAGCGGGAGGCCGAGCATGCGCGGCAGGAGGTCTGGCACGAGGAGCAGTCCCTCTTCCACAAGGAACAGCGGGCCCGTCACGCCGCCGAGCACGAAGAGGTGGCCCGGCACTACGAGGCCTTCAAGGCGACGGGAGTGACGGCGGCCCAGGTCGCGGCGCGCGACGTCGTCCCCCCGCCGCCAACCGTCCTGGAGGAGCCGGCTTTCGAGGAGGAGCTGCCCGAAGGTCCGTACGTGCGGGCGCGTCTGGTGGCGCGCTGGGTGAATGGCCTTCCTGCGGGAGAGGTCTTCGGGCCGGCCCGGGCGGTGGAGGAGATCAACCGTCGTTTTGCGCGGGATCTGCCCAAGCCTGCCACCTTCCGGCAGGTCTCGGCGTCCCTGCGCCGCCTGTCCGACCACGGCGTGATCCGGCTCGTCCGCCAGGGCGGAGCCCACCAGGAATCGTTGTACACGAAGGGGTGAGCGGAGAAAGGGCCATGGAGCCCCCGTCTCTCCGTCCCCCCGCCCCCCCGCCCCCGTCTCTCCGGCCCGCCGTCCCCCCGCCCCGGAGGGGCCCAGGAATAAAGCCTGGCGTTTCAACGCCAGGAAGACGCCCCCCACAAATCCCAAAGTCCCGAAGGGACGCAGGATTGCGCAGTCCCTGAGGCCGTGGCGGATTGCGGTCGTCAGAGACTTACGCCGTTGTTGCGTTGCTCTTCCTCTATCGCACGGTCCTCGAGCGGGAGGTCGGAGAGCTCGAAGGGCTGGTCCGGGCTCGGAGGCGGCGCAAGCTGCCCGTGGTTTTGACTCGCGAAGAGGTGAGAGTCGTGCTCGCCGGGCTCGAGGAGCTCGATCGTCTGTTCCTGACCCTTCTCTATGGAACGGGGATGCGGCTCATGGAGGCTTTGCGCCTGCGAGTCAAGGACGTGGACTTCTCCACCAACCAGATCACTGTTCGGGACGGCAAGGGCGCCAAGGACCGGACGACAATGCTTCCCGCGGCCGTCAAGCCGGCTCTTCAGGAGCATCTGAAAGAGGTCAAGCGTCTGCACGAGCAAGATCTGCGGGAGGGTTACGGCGAGGTCTATCTTCCGTACGCCTTGGCTCGGAAGTATCCCCGGGCGCCCCGGGAGTGGGGGTGGCAGTACGTATTTCCGGCGACGGCCCTTTCCGTGGACCCTCGGTCCGGAGCACGCCGTCGGCACCATCTGGACGAGAGGGTGTTTCAGCGGGCCTTCCGGGAGGCCGTGAAGAAGGCGGGGATCGTCAAGCCGGCCACCTGTCATACCCTTCGGCACTCGTTTGCCACCCATCTGCTGCAGGGCGGTTACGACATCCGGACCGTGCAGGAGCTTCTGGGGCACCGGAGCGTGAAGACGACGATGATCTACACGCACGTTCTCAACCGGGGAGGTCACGGAGTGTTAAGTCCTCTGGACTCTCTTTAGTGCTCGCGCATGAAGAACGCATTTGCAGCTTAGGCGGTGGAGAAGCGACCGCCTAAGCTGCAAGGGGGGCCAGCGAGTGAATTCAAGCAAGTCTTTCTCACTGAGCGATTTACGCTTTGCTTCCGGTGAGCCCGCCGAGGTTGCTTGCGTCCGTTTCGCGACCGGCTAAGCGCCACGACCCCTGCCCGTGGAGCGGTTTAGGCGGTCTCTCCATGGGTAGGTTCCTTACTATCTCACAGAGCTGAAGAGACTTACGTCGTTCCTCCGGGCTTCCTTGGAAATCCCGAAGCAATCCTGGTGAGTTTGCCGCCCGATCGCCTAGGCGGTGCTTCCATCCGCGTTGACGAGGATCATGAATCAGCGTAGGATGATGTAACTTCAACGAAAGAGAGCTACATAGAGGAATGACAATTCTTCTTGGTCCTAAATGGGAGAAGCAACGGCCGGCCCTAAGCACGCAGGCTTGGGGGGGCGCATAATATCAGACATAGGTTGGGCGGCCAGTCTGAAAAGAGATCTCGGTATGCACAGGATGGTGCGGAGATCAGCCGATTTTCCTGTTCTCTCCCGCGGAGGGGCGGGAGTGGAATCGTCTCCTAGCTCAGAGAAGTCCCCCCGTGAAGCGCTCTGCGCCTTTGATCCTCTCTTCGGCTCCGTTTGTGGCCGCCCGGCGGTGGTCCTTCCAGGCGTCGTCTCTCGCGTCCCAAAGTGGGGTCCTCACGCTCGGCCTTTTCGCTGCTCGGCATCTTTCTTCGAGGGGCTGCCCGAAACGATCTTGCCTCCGAGCTCACTCAATGTGGGGCGGGAGCGTTGGGGTCTGGGGTTTTCGAGGCGGTCTGCCCGCGTAGGCGGCGGCCTTGGCGATTTCTGTGCTCAGGAACGTTCGTTTCCCGCGTCCGGAGGTCGAGGGGGCGCTCGGGTCCGGAGAAGCCCGCTCGTCGGTCTTTCTCCGGGGGTTGGGCGGAGGCGGCCGAGGCTTCGGGCCAGGTTGGCGGCGCCGGCAGCGTCGTACTTCGAGAAGCGCCGGGGGCCGTCCAGCAGCTCGATCCCGGGCGGCGGGGGCCTGCGAGCGGTCGCCGTCTCGAGCGGAAGAGGCGCAAAGAGGGGGCGGCCGTGCAACCCAGCGCCTCCAGCGGACGCCTAAGTCTTTATCATGAGCGGCAAGGCCTTTGAGCGCTGTCGCTTCGGGCAATGCTGGTGGCCTTGGAGCGGGCGCTCGCTGAGGCGCAAAACGTTGGGCGCTGGAGGTGCCGGGCTGGAGATGAAGAGAACTGAAGATCTTGGCGAAGCTGCAACCGGTTCGTTGCTAGAGCAGCATATAATATTGTCGCATTTCTATGGTCTGAGGTGCAAGTTGCTATGCTACTTCGCCTGATCGGCTCCGTGCTTCTGCTTGCAAGCCTAGTGGTCGTTGGCAAGCTCATTTACGACTCTACGATTCTACAGTTCTGGACCGCTCAGTGGGTTATCGGTGTACTTTCAGTGCTGTTCTTAACCGCCGCTGGTCTAGCAGTTTCTTTTCGTAATGACGACGATTTCGGCATCGTCCCATTCTTTCTGTTTGGTCCCCTCTACGCAATGGCCTCGGTCGCCATCTACTGCTCATGGGCTTGGCTGCATGCCACAGGGCCTCTTGGTTCTGCGTCCTACTTTGGGCATATGATTTTGTGGTGCCTCGCTACTGCGATCGGCTTCTGCAGTCTCTTGATTTGGGCTTCGGATGGCACTCGAGTTCCGTTCCGCGTTGCAGCTTGGTTCTACGCTCTAGCTAATCTCGCTGTTCTCCTAGGGATAATATTTAAGTATTTGTTCCGAGCTGCACGGTGGAGCCTCTGGCCTTTCTTGGGTGAAGTCGTGGTCATTACTGTCGGCGCCATTGTCTTCCTAAAGTCACACGATTTTGCAGAAAAGGTAGATCCAGCCTCGGCGGCTGGTAAGAAATGAAGTTATCACCGCACTATTGGGCGCCCAACCCTGGGCCTCAACCGTGCGGCACCGCTGGCGCGGCGCCGCACGGTTAGCCTCAAGCGTTGGGCGCAGATAAGTTCGAACGGGAATTTCTAGCGCTATGTCTCAAGAACTGACAACTTGGATTGCAGTATACGGAGCGACACTCGCTACGGCAGTCTTCGTACGTGACGCGATTAGGTTTGTTTCGGAGAGACGAAGGCGGCTGAGCGTCATGTTGCGCTTTGCTCCATTTT
>DATHUD010000805.1:0-23065 GCA_035462575.1 Thermoanaerobaculia bacterium
AAAGTTCCACCGATCAGACAGCGAGACCCCCATCTGGTGAAGGAGGCGGACCATGTGAGCGGTGAGAAGAATTTGGAACTGATCGCCGGTCTTCCAGCTCTCCTCTCGCATCTGGCCGGCCATATAGGCGACTAGGCGCAAGAAGGAGTCTCCCGTTTCCGGAAATCGACTGTAGTTCCCTTGTAGACCCCCTTGGAACCCCTCCGCCTTGATCGCTTTTACTTCTTCGACGAGATCCAGCATACTTCACCTCAAGCGATCTTGAAAAAATCAAGGTAGTCCGATGGCGACAATGTCAGAGGCCCGGAGGCTTCTGGCATGTATATAACCCATGGTACTGCCCAGCGCAAACTGATGCAAGTTGCTGTCGTGGAGATGGATTCCGATAGGTGCAATTACAAAATTGGAAGAATGGGGTGTCTCCTGGAACTTACCTGTAACAAGAGCCTTGATCATTTGCCTGCTGTGGCCTGACATCCAATGGCGAGGTCACGCTGTTCATCGACGGCGGTCAGGCGTCATCCCGACGCCAGCGCTTCGATGCGGAGAAGGACGAGAGCGCCTTCCTCGTCTTCGACGCTTCGACGTGGCGGCCCGGCCGCGGTGTTGCCTCTGGACGCGCCGGTGCACCTGGGTTTCCACGCTTGCTTTGTGCCGGAAGGGTAGGGCCGTCGTGCCGAGCCGGCCCGAGATTGCCCTCTTTGGGATCTCCCGTTATGATCGGCAACGACGGACGCGGGTTGACTGGTTCCGAAGGGATGTCTAGTCTCATCCCCAGGAGCAAGGAGGTACCGATGGCCAAGCCGGCATACCCGCTGGAGCTTCCCGAACGAGAGGACACCCGATCCTGGCCCGCTCAGGGAGAGTGGACCTATGAGGACTATTGCCTGCTTCCCAACGACGGCCGGCGCTACGAGGTCATCCGAGGCCATCTCTACGTGAGCCCCGCTCCCAAGATCATCCATCAGCGTGCTGCCCGACGGCTTTTCCGGAAGCTCGACGACTTCGTCCTCGACCACGGCTGTGGGGAGGTTCTTTTTGCTCCCGTGGACGTCCTGCTCCCTGAGGAGATCGCTTCTCCGGTCCAGCCGGACATCCTCTTTTTCCGGACCGGCAACCAACCGGATGCCGACGCCAGCAACTTCCAGGGGGTTCCGGACCTCGTGGTCGAAGTCCTCTCCCCGGGCACCTGGCGGCTCGACCTCAACGTCAAGCTTCCCGCCTACCGGGATGCGGGCGTCCCGGAGGTCTGGTTCGCCAATCCCCAACAGAGGACGATCGTCGTCTACGGATTGAGCGAAGACGGGAGGAGCTGCGTCGAAACCAGCCGCGGTGGAGACGGCGATGTTATCGAGTCGCGCGTCCTGCCCGGGCTGCGGGTCCCGGTGTCCGAGATCTTTTCGCAATAGCGCCCGGCCGCGGTCTTGCCGCTCGCGAGCCCGGTCCACCTGGGCTTCCACGCGGTGTTCCACCCGGGGGAGTAGAACGGACCGAGGCCGGGCCTTCCGATCAACAGCCGGAGTTACACCAGTTCCAACAGTTCGCCACCTTGTTGAAGCAGCATCCGGGATCGCCCCCGCACTCCGGATACAGCGTGCCCCAGAGGCAGGCGGACTCGCGGTAGTCACAAGCGCTGCAGCACGGAGCCGCGTAGGCGTTTTCCGTATCGGGCGTCGCGAGGACCCCCGCCAGCACGCCGAGCAGCACGAGCAACGAGAACAGCCGGATTCGAGTCTGTCGGGTCATCGTCTCTCCTTTTCTTCTTCCGTTGCGCGCCCCCTCTCCATGAAGAGGCGGTGATGCGGACAAGCAGTCCTCCCGTCATCAAGGTGCTTCGTGCCCGCTTCAACGCGCCCACGGTGTCGCGAGGAGCGACAGTGTCACCGTCTTCGGATTGCAGGAAGGCTCCCGCCCGGGGTGGCCAACCCCGGGCGGGAGGTACACGCTTCGATTGTCAAAGAACCCACAACCGGGGCTCACCGCTTTTTCCGGCGCCTCTCGGAATCCTGGGGACCGCCGAAGAATCTTCGAGAGGCCCTCCGAGTCTCTGAGCGCGCCGCGGAGACTTCCGGCGAGCCGATTCCATCTCCCGTGCAACGCGGAAAGCTCCGGGGCGGCTCGCAAGCTTCCGCGGGCTCCGGGAACCTTCCGCTCCGCGCCGCAAGCCTCGACAAGCCCCGGGAGATCTCCGCCGACCGCGGGAAAGCCCGGCAGGCCGCGCGGGTCTTCCCCGAGGCGCTGCAAGACTCCCCGAGCCGCTTCCACCTTCCCCGGGATGCCGCAAGACTCCCCAAACCATGGGAATCTCCAACCTCAGGCTCCAAAGATGCTCACAGCGCCGTAAATATGCCACAGGTGCTGCAACATCAATCAGGGTGATGGAATCTTCCCCATCCTGCCGCAAGAGTCTTCAGGCCGCGGGAGGTTTCTCCCGCCCGCGGGAGATCTCCGCGCGCCGCTGGAATCTTCCACGGAGCGCCGGAAAGCTCCGCAAGCCCCCGGAAACCTCCGCAGCCCGCGGGAAAACAGCCACGCGCCGTGGAGATTTCCCAACTTCGGCCGTATTGATCCGCACTCGTAAGGATCAGTATGGCACTAAAGATGACCTATTGACATCGTAACACGCCTGGGCCATTCTGCTTCACCCTGCGGTACCAAGGACCGCTGGGAGCGCCGGCATCCTTGCCGGCCGGCTTTTGGATCGAGCGCCTTACGCGCACGCGGAGGCGCTCCGGCTCTTTGAAAACTGAATCGAGTACCTCCCGCCGGGACCGGGCCTCCCTGGGCGGGAGCCTTTCTCAATCCCGCGCCCCGCCTTCGCGGCGGGCGGGGCGCGCGGCCTTTTGCTGGGAGCGCCGGCATCCTTGCCGGCTTCTATAGAGCCGTCATAAACACTGGAATCAGGTTGAGTGTCAGTACCACAGAGGATCTGCGAGTTGCGGATTCGAGGATCTGATCCGGAGGCACCATGGCTTTGTATTACGTGAACAAGAACGCCCAGTTGAACGGAGACCATGAGGTCCACAAGTTGGGGTGCTCGTTCATGCCCCTCGAAGGCAACAGAATCTATCTCGGCAATTTTGACCACTGCGGAGGAGCCGTTCGCGAAGCCAAAAAGCACTACACGCAGGCCAACGGGTGTTACTTCTGCTCGAATGAGTGCCATACCCGTTGAAGCTCCGGTGAGCCCCACCATGGTTAAAATGTCAGGCTGACACCGAAGCCTCGGAGTTCTCGCGTTCTAGAGATGAAGCCTCTCCAGGGGGCCTCCGGTCCTCCGGCCGCCGCGTCTTCTCTCATGGGCTCGAGCCATTTGGCAGTTAGGTATTTCATTATGAGTATAAGGTTGTTGTTCTCGTCTTTGAGCTCTGATAGATTTCTCGGCCCATAGTGTAGTGACAGGCTTTAGGGCCGCGAATCGATTCAGCGAGATTCGGAGCGCAAGCAACCGGACGTGGCATGCTGAGCTCTGAAGGTTTGGCACATTGAGCCGCGCTCGCGCGCTGGAGGACTACCCATGAGTGCCAGGGTGACGAAGTTCCTGATCGAGCACCCCGTCATGGTGGGGTTGGGAGTTTTCTGCAGCATCCTGGTCGGGCTCTCGGAGATCAGCGGGTTCAATCTTCGTGAGTTGGTCAGACTCTGGAAATCTGGCGAGCCGGCGGCGCTCAGTGATGAGGTGCGATCAACACTACGGCTGCGGCTGCGCAAACTGGCTTCCGACGGTGCGCTCTCGGTCGACGAGTCCCAGGATCTTCGCGGCTACGTGGCGAGCTTGAAGCTTGAGGCGCAGGCGGCCGAACGATACCTGTCGGAGATCGAGCCCCGGATGCTGCAAGCGGCCAGAGCCTTGCAGGAGGGGGCCGAGCTTGCCGCTCAAGAGCGTTTCCCCGAGGCACGAGCCCGCTTTCGGGAAGCCACCCGGCTCGATGACGAGAGCTCCATGGCCTGGGCCAATCTGGGAGGTGCCTCCCTCGAGTTGGGTGCCCTCGCGGACGCGGAGGCGGCCTTGCGCAAGGCCCTGGCGCTTGAGCCCGACAGCATCGAGGCCCACTACAACTTCGGTGCCTGCCTCGCGGCACAGAACCGCGGCGCCGCCGCCCTCGATCACCTCGAGCGGTCGTTGACCCTCCTACTGCGCGGTGATGCGCCCCCGACGTTCGGGCGACAGGCGCTTCTGGACGATCTGCAGAAAAACGTCCACTTTTCCTCGCTCCGAGCCTCCCCTCGGTTCGCCGCTTTGATCCAGAGGGCCCAAAATGACTTCCGTTGAGCCCAGAGAAGCGCTGTTGAGGCGGAGGTGGGCTTTGCGAATCGGCCGTTCCTTTCTCTCGGTTTTTCTTCTGGGGATCGTTGCCGGACCGGCGGGGCCCGCACTGGCGCAGGAGAATGCCGGTTGCCGCCAGGCCCGGCAGATCGTTGCGGAAGTCGCCCGTCTCTATGACGCGGACTCTCCGGATCATGCCGCCCTGCTCAACCGGCTCGCCACCGCTCGTGATCTCTGCCCGTCTTTTGGAGAGGCGTGGAAGTATTCCGCCTGCAGCGCCAGGGCGTTGGGCCAAGAGGCGAAAGCGCGGGTCTACGCCGACCGTGCCGTCCTCAATGGGATCTCGGATCTCAGTTGCGGAACGAGCGGCGGAACCGCGCAACCGCCCGCCATGGCCAATATCGGTCCAATTCGCGACAAATACGCCCTGGTGGTAGGCATCGGCACGTTCAAAGACCCACAGATCCCGAAGCTCCGCTACACCGCAAAGGACGCTCGCGATTTCCGGAGCTTCCTGGTCGACCCCCAGGGGGGGCGTTTCAATCCGGCCAACGTCGAACTCCTGGTCGACGAGAGCGCGACGCGGGAGGGAATCCTCAAGGCACTGCAGAAGATCTTTCTTCGCGCCCGGGAGCAGGATCTCCTCGTAGTCTATGTGAGCAGTCACGGCTCGCCACGCCAGGGCGAGCTCGGTTTGCAGGGCGTAGGCTACATCGTCACCTACGACACCAACCTCGAGAACCTGTTCATCGATGCGCTCGAGTTCCAGGACTTCTCCGAAAAGATCTCGCTGATCAAGGCGCGCCGAAAGGTCACCTTCCTCGACACATGCTATAGCGGGCAGGCTCTCCGCCCCGGAGAAAAGAACCTCGCGATCACTCCGCTGGGCGTATCGGCCGATACCGCCAGGCTTTTCACCTCCGCCGAGGGCAGCTACCTCATTACTTCGAGCGACTCAACCGAGCGCTCCTGGGAGAGCGATCGACTGCAGAACAGCTTTTTTACCTACTACTTGCTTTCCGCTCTGAGGCAAGGGCAGGAACCACCCACTTTGAAACAGGTCTTCGCCGACCTGGCGCGCAAGGTCTCGGCGGGGGTTCTGGGAGAGAAGTCCGCGCGGCAGAACCCGCAGCTCCATCCGGCGACCGGGCCCGCCGATCTGCGGATCGGTGCTCAGCCGGTCTCGGGCCTCCCCCCAGCCTCCCCTTAACAGAAAGGAGACAGAACATGAAATCGTCGACCCGGTTCTTGTCCTGCCTTATCTTGGCTCTGTTCAGCACAGGCAGTCTGCAAGCCAAGGAAGGCTTCGGGATGATGAAGAAACTGGTCACTCTTCGCCGCACCAATCCGCCCGAGGTGCTGATCACCGGCACGCGGATCCAGGCGATCGGCAAAGGGCAGGGGCAGGGCAAGCAGGAGATCGCCACGCAGATCGCCACCAAGCTTGGCAGCGAGCTGGTGCAGCACGACTCACGCCTCACTCTGGATACGCAGCGGCCGCAGACGGTGGTTGAAGTGACCGTTCTGCACAATACCTTCGAAACCAAGTGGGAGAATCGCGAAGGGATTCGCCATGAACCCGCTGGAAAAGACAGCAAGGGGAAGATGCAGTACCGCCAGGTCTCAGTGACATTGCGCTATCAAGTGGTCAATCATCGCTTCGGAGTTTCTTACACCGTCCAAGACCAGGGCGCCAAGAAGACGCTTTTTGCGGACTCTATGGATAATTCTTATCGTCAGGAATTTCAGGATGGTCACAATGCGCCGACCGAGGCTGATCTGGTGGGCCTTTCGGTGCAGCAGACGGTCGGGCAGATCGTCTATAAGTTGACCCCCACCGAAGAGATTCTGCAGGTCCTGGTTCCCAAGGGGAGCTTCGAGGACTTCATCAACCTGGCCGAAGCCGGGTTGTGGAGCCGCTACTCCGAGACGATCGAATCGCGGCCGGCCCTGTCGAACCCGGCGGAAGAAGCCTACCGGCAGTATGCCCTGGGGCTCTCCTACGAAGCGCTCGCCTACGGCGCGGAGGGCAACGAAACAACCTTGCGCTATCTCGAGCAGGCGGCGCAGCATTACAACAGCGCCCTGTCCATGAATCCGAAGGAGGACTTTTTTTCGAAGCCCTACGAGGGGTCGATTCTGGCCTCCGTTGGCAAGTCCTCGCTCAACATCCTGCGCGGGGTGGGCGGCCAGGCTCCGGTCGATACGAGCCGCAGGCAAGCTCCAGCACCCTTGCAGCGGGTCCAGGCGGCGATGAAGAAATACCAGACGCTGCTCAGCCAGAACGAGATCCGCAGCGCCAAGGTGACCGCGGTGGGGGCGAAGGCGCTCGGCACTGGCGCCAGCGAGCCGCAGGGGATGACGAATGGGGACGTGATCTCGATGATCAAAGGCGGCGTCCCGGAGGAGATCGTGCTGAATGCGATCGACAATGCCGAGGAGTGTGCGTTCAACACCTCGCCCGCCGGCCTGATCGAGTTGACCAAAGCCAAAGCGGGTAAAGAAATCCTCAAACGGATCCAGGCCAAGAACTGCGGCTGAGCGGATCCAAGGAGAGCTGACACCATGCGATGGCTTCTACTGCTTCTCGTTCTGGTGACTGATCCACCCGCATCGGGCGAAGAGACGGGTGCGAAAGCCATGTTCAAAGATCCCTCTCTTCACGTCCTCAGCTTCTCGCCGCACCAAGGCAAGGCGGAGCCGTTCAAGGAGCCTTCAGGGAAACCGGTGAAGGAGGTGACCCAGAAGGAGGCGGTGAAGGGGGCAGGGAAAGGGGAGGCCAAGAACGGAATCCCCAAGGAGGCGAAGAAGCCGGGGGGCAAGGAGAAGGTGCAGAACCCTCCGTCGCCCCCATCCCCCCCATCGCCCATGTCGCTGAATGCCACCGGCGGCTTGCCCGAGGAGCCTGCATCCGTAGGCAAGCCGCCGCGTTCGGTCGGGATCCGCTTCTGGGTTCAGCGAGTTGACGATCGAGGCAAGGTTCTGGGTGACATGGAGGTCGGTCACATTTTTCGGAGTGGAGAGAGAATCCAACTGGTCGTGGAGTCGAACACGGAGGGGTATCTCGCGGTCGTGCAGCAGGGATCGGATGGCCGGGCAGGGTTGTTGTTCCCGCCGCACGAAGGCGAGGTGGGAATGAGGAGAATTCCGGCCCACGTCAAGGTCGTCCTGCCGGATGCGCGCTACTCATTTACCTTCGACCAGGAGGCGGGCACGGAGCGCCTCTTGATTGTCCTGGCTCGTGATCGCCAGGAGCTTGCTGAGTTACCCTTGCGTCGCGAGATGGGGCCGGAGGATCTTGCGGCGGTGCGGCGCCTCGCGGCGCGCGAGCTCGGCGCGAAGAATCTGGTCATCCAGTCCTTTGATGAACCCGAGGATCGCGCCACCTACACCGTGAACCGCGCCGGTAATGCCATTGTTCAGGAGATTGCCCTCGTACACGAGAAGTGAGAGACCCTGCAATCGAGGTGCAGACATGATCTCTCCTGTCACCCTAGCTACCAGTCAGGAACCTGGATCGCGTGAGGGCCGACCAGGTCCTGCTCATCCGCGACTCGCGCCGGAGCGTATAGGTGTAATAACCATCGTCCCTGAGCAGCGGCCTCACTGGATCGAGGCGGCCGAGCGGGGGATGGCGCGCTCCAGGCCCTCTTGAATCCCGGGAGACAGTCGGCCGATCGCCCTCCGGACGGTCTTTACGGCCGCAGGGCTGTGGGTCAAGTCTTCCCAGGCCGGAGGCAAGTCGCCGGGCCTGTCCTCCAACAGGACTTCGAGGAGATCGCCGGCCTGGCGGAGATCCTTTGTGGCCTTGGCCTGCTCGGACACCGGCCTCTTGCCGGAGATCCAGAGCTTGTGGAACGCAAACCGCGCGGGATCGGGGACGTTGACCAGGATGCCGGATCCCCCGACCACGACGGCCTGGGTGGGATTCTTGATCAGGTAATGGAGGAAGCGCAGAGGATGCGCGGAGACCCCGAGCGCGGGCAGGAAGACCGGCTTGGTGGACTCCGGTCCGATCATGGGGGTCAGGAAATCGACCCGCAGATCGCGGCCCCGGATCTTGAACGACGTGCTCGGCAGCCTGGGATCGAGCGCAGGGACCGGAACGACGCCGAGCCCCGATCGCGCCCGGGACGGCTCCACGGCGACCGGGCTCGCCTCCTGCGACAGCGCGATGCCGATGGCCCGGTCCTGCGCGACGTCCTCGACCTGGGTCCGCAAACTCTGTTTCTCGAAGCGGACCCCGAGCATGTTGCCATAGACGGCAAAGGCCTGGGTCCCGACGAGGACTCCCCCCATTCGGAACACCCCGGCGTCGGCGAGGAGGGACAAGACCTTGATTACGGGAGCGCTCTCCGTGGCCGCTCCCCCGGCGGCCAGCATGCTGGCGAGCTTCGCCCGCTGGGACTCGTCCGCGGCGGACCGGGCACGCGCCTGCCGGACCTCCTCCATCCACGCCAGGAGGGCCGGGGATTCGCGCCCAGGTAGCGCTGGCGCTTGCCGTCCCCTTCCATCCGCTGCAGGTACCAGTAGGTCCCGCCTTTCACCGTCTTGGAAACGAAGCTCCCCTGGCTCGACCCTGCCGCCGCCGCGTCCGCCTGGGCATGGACCGTCTGCTCGAACAACTCGGCGTAGAGGGTCTGGACGGATTCAGAAAGGCGCTGGTAGGGCATGGGGGCCGGATCCCGGAGACGGTTATACGCAAAGTCCGGATCTTAGCGTATAACCGCTCCCCGCCTGAAACGTGCCTGCGCCTCAGGAGGCACCCCCACCACCCCAACTGCCAAAATCAACGCTTCTGAGGGGGCGCGCCTCCGGAGAGGTGCCGCCTCCGGAGAGGTGCCAGGCACTTCGTCGGCACTCGATGCCGAACAAGCAGTAAGAGCACGCCTCGGAACAGGATGCGGAGGCGCGCCGGGCTCTCTGAAGAAACACTACCCTTTTGGGTAGCGGTAGTCAGGCGCTACCTACGTGTTTCATAGCTCAGGGACGCGGCTGAAAGCCGTCGGTGAGAGACTTTGACAATCGACGGACCTCCCGCCGGGACCACGGGCTCCCCGGGCGGGAGGCTTTTCCCAATCCCGCGCCCCGCCTTCCGGGCGGGCGGGGCGCGCGGCATACGTCTCGTAAACATTGGGAGACGGTTGAGTGTCTTATCCATAGAGATTCCGCGAACTGCTCGCGGCGACATCAGGGACCTGACTCGGAGGTATGCATGGCTTTGTATTATGTGAATAAGAATGTCCAACTGAACGGTGACCATGAGGTTCACGAACTGGGGTGCTCGTTCATGCCCCTCGAAACCAACAGAATCTATCTCGGCAACTTTGACCACTGTCGAGGCGCCGTTCGCGAAGCCAAGAAGCACTACACGCAGGTCAACGGGTGCTATTACTGCTCGAACGAGTGCCACACCCAATGAGGCCTGGAGCGACCGGCTTCCACACCCCTCCGGTCTCCTGATAGAATTTCTTCAACCCCGGCGTTGCCCAGGCAGTTGAGCCTGAGATCTTCGTTGGCCTCCCGAGCGCGAGCTCCCGTGAGGCCGAAGGCTGCGATCTGCCGGGACCCTTGAGGCACACCCGGAATGAAGGTCTCCACGATCCTCGACCAGATCGATCTCGGGAGCATCGCTCTTCCCGAGTTTCAGCGCGGCTATGTCTGGAATCGCGACCAGGTCCGCGGTCTCATGGACTCTCTCTACCGGCGGCATCCCGTGGGGAGCCTCCTGGTCTGGCTGACCAAGACGGAGGGAGCCCAGGCGCGGGGGAACAACCAACTCCCGCCCGGAACGGTCAAGCTCCTTCTCGACGGGCAGCAGCGCATCACGACGCTCTACGGCATCATCCTTGGCAAGCCGCCTCGGTTCTTCGATGGCAGCCTGGAGACCTTCACCGGCCTCCACTTCCATCTCGAAGACGAGGTGTTTGCCTTCTACGCACCTCTCAAGATGAAGGACAACCCTCTGTGGGTCGACGTCACCCGGCTCATGCAGATGGGCGTGGGCAACTTCATCCGAGAGATCGTCACGCGACCTGATCTATCCTCCAATCTGAACATCTATCTCGACCGCCTGACCAGGCTCGGCGGCATCCTCGACATCGATCTCCACGTCGAGGAAGTGACGGGGGAGGACAAGACCGTCGACGTGGTCGTCGAAATTTTCAACCGGCTCAACAGTGGTGGGACCAAGCTCTCCAAGGGAGACCTCGCTCTTGCCAAGATCTGTGCCTCCTGGCCCGAGGCTCGAGATGAAATGAAGACGCGCCTGGACCGATGGCAGCGCGCGGGATTCTATTTCCGGCTGGAGTGGCTGCTGCGCTGTGTCAATACCACTGTCACAGGCGAGGCTCTCTTCTCGGCCCTGAAGGATGTCGAGGTTCCGGCCTTCCAGCAGGGCCTTCAGACCGCGGGAGACATGGTGGACCGCCTGCTCGACATGATCGCCGCCCGCCTGGGGCTCGACCACGACCGCGTCCTCGGCAGCCGCTACTCCTTCCCCCTGCTCGTCCGTTACCTCTCCGAGCGGGGAGGGCGGCTCGCGGATTACCGGGAGAGAGACAAGCTCCTCTACTGGTACGTCCAGACTTTCCTCTGGGGCCGCTACGCGGGATCGACGGAGACGGTGCTCAACGTCGATCTCGCCACCATCGATCAGAAGGACGGGGCGCTGGACCGTCTTATCCAACAGCTCCGGCAGGACCGCGGAGACCTCACCGTCTCCTCCCAGGACTTCTGGGGCTGGAGCCGCGGTGCCCGCTTCTATCCGCTTCTCTACATGATGACCCGCGTCTCCCGATGCCGGGACTGGGGGAGCGGCCTTGAGCTGTCGGCGAACCTTCTCGGACGTTACGCGCGCCTGGAGGTGCACCACATCTTCCCGAAGGCCCTTCTGTATCGGCACGGCTACGGCCGCCCCGAGGTCAACGCCATCGCCAACTTCACCTTCCTTACCCGGGAGACCAACGAGATTGTGACCGACCGCGATCCCGCCGAGTACTTCGAGGAGATCCGGCGCAAGCACCCCGGAGCGCTCGAATCCCACTGGATACCCATGGACCGGAACCTCTGGAAAGTGGAGAACTACACCAGATTCCTGGAGGCCCGGCGCGAGCTCCTGGCGGACGTGGCTAACCGCTTTCTCCAGAGCCTGCTCGAAGGGGAGCTCCCCGAGCCGGAAAAGTCTCCATCGATCCTGGACCGAGAGGTCCCCGTGGTGCGGGGCCAGATCGAGAGTGACGAAGAGGAGACGCTCCTACGGGAATGCAACGCGATCATGGCCCGGCAAGGACTGGCCGAGGGCGAATTGCTTTACGAAGTGGCCGATCCGGACACGGGAGAGCCTCTGGCCGTCCTCGATCTCGCTTGGCCCGAGGGCCTTCAACCAAGGCTTACCCCACCGGTCGCGATCCTGATCAACGAGAGCACCGAGACCGTTGAGGCGGCCAGCGCCGCCGGATTCCGCTGCTTCACCGATGTCGAATCCTTCCTCGACTACGTTGCCAAGGAGATCCTGAGCACTGACCTGGATGACGGCAGCGAAGGAAACCGGAGCGACGCCCGCAAGGCGCCGCGGTTCAGCTTCAACGACGCCTGTGCCGAAAGAGTCCAGAAGTACCTCGGCCGCTCGCTCATCAAAGAGGGCAACGTCCGCTGGAAGACCGCAGACGGTTCGGTCCGCCTCGTCGTCGCCGTCTCTCGTGCCTACCCCAACGCTGAGGGCGAGGGCTACTGGCACATCTACAAGCCCCGGAGCAGCAAGTTCCTCGAATCCGCGGCAACGGCGTACGTCGCTCTCGGCTGCGGCTCGCCGGAGACGGTCGTCTTGATTCCCTACGCCGACCTCACGAATTGGCTGGAAGGGCTCGGCACGACGGTGACGGAGAACGGGCCCTATTGGCACGTGCAGGTCTACAACGTGGGTGGGCATTTCAGGCTGGTCCGGAAGCGGGGGTATGAGGCGGTGGATTTGGACCGGTATGTGCTCCGGGAGTCCTGAACTGTTAGGCTTGGCCTCTCCACGTGGTTTAAAATTGAGACCGGGCTGCGGGTGCAGCCCGTGTCTGTCTTCTTGGCTTGAAACTACTGCTGTCCCACTACACGGACCGTACCTGTGGAGGGTAGGTCTTTAGAGGATTTCTGTAGGTTGATGAGTTGAGTGAGCAGATTCAAAGCGTGCATCGAGCGGCCTCCATCACAGCTCAATACACTATTGAATAAATGGGGGACGGCCACGAGGAGATCATCCTTTGCGTCATCGGAGCAGCGAAGGTCTGGCGGCCTGCGGTCTACCTCTTCTGGGATTGTGTACCAGGTTGCGTCATATCGAGCGCTCACAACCTCGTCTGTACAAGGGGTAGTAGTTAGATTGCTCGTTCGCACCAGGAAAAGAGGCTCTAGCTTCGTACCGATACAGATCATCGGTACTCGCTGAAGAGCCTTTTCTACGCGTGCCACTTGGCCCAGATAGTACAGGGCTGCTTCCGGCGATCTGATATAAAGATCAATGGATATTTTTTCCTTCTGCTTGCTGTCTTCATTGTAATACTCCCCCTCGATCGTGCTAATCCTCATGCCTCCATGTTCATGCTGAGAAGCATCTTCTTCGATCGTACTACTCGAGGGCGGCATCGTTGTGGCCGATGTCGTCCCTGCTGTTGAGGTAGGTGTGCCTGATATTGATGCGGAAGGAGCTAAGCCAGAGGGAGTCTGGAGTGGCTTCACCTTGTAATTCTCAAACTCATAGGCGCTACAATCCCAGGTCCGGCTCGCCCTGGCCCATTGAGCTATTAACATCAGGGCCTCATCGCGAGCAGTCTCTATATCGGTGTTAGTGTGTAGCTGTCCTTCTACTTGTATTACGTATGTCTTCGAAGGACGTGTGAGCCGAAATCTAGTACCTCCTGAGTCTTGGCTCAGGTCATAGCCTTCTTTGAGAAGGCTAACAAGATCGGTAACACTGATTGACGCGTGTTCGGGACCGACGGGCGCAGGATCCATCCTCCTGAAGCTCGGATTTCCTACGGTGACAAAGTGGTTCACCCAACGTGTGAACTTCTCCAGTTTGCAAAGTTCTTGGCCGGGCTTGTCGTCATTCCGATCGGGGTGGTTCCAGTAGTAGTAGTCTTCGACCTCTCCTGTGGCTGGCACACTTACCTGCACTCGCGCTTTCTGGACTAGGAGATGCAGGAGCAACTCCTGTGGCCAACCTTGGTCCCAGTAGTAGGCCATGATCTCCGGTTTTACCGGGGCAAGAAACCCAAACATAAACTCTTGACTGTCAAGTACAGGAACGTCGAATGTGGGATTGACACCAAATGTTCCTTTCGCGGTCGAGGCAGCTCCCTCGGTCATCCCCAACTCCAGGGAGGCGCTGTTGCTGCCAGTCACCTTTGAAAAACTGGTAAGATACAGTGGCCGGTGCTTGCTAGCTCGGATTATGTTTAGCAACAGCATCTGATTTTGGCCGTTCTCTACTGCCCGGTTGAACTGAACGGAACTCCGTGCGAGGTCGCGATGTCTCACGCAACCAGCTGATAGCACCACAAATCCGAGAAGGCACAGCACAATTCGGCTTGATCTCCCTCTAGGCATGAGCTTGCTTCCTCCTTGTAAGCTCTCAAAATATCAATCAAAAAAGCCGAGATCAACAGAAGGGGGTGCATATGTATGTGCCTGAACGGCCAACCGATTGCGCACGTTCCTCTATGGACCTGCCCGCAGAAGTTCTTACATCAGATCCGGGTTAGGTGCCAGAAAGTACTAGACGTGTCGTCGTTTTTTTGTCGCTTCGTCAGCGGTGGCGCTCAGAGCTCCTCCCGCATCCGCCGCAGATCGTCCTGCGTCATGAACCCCTCCAGGGTCCCGAATTTCTCCGCCAGCTTCTGGAGCCGCCGCCTCCGGTTGAACTCGGACAGAGCGATGACGACTGCCTCGCGCTTCGTCTTGGCGCCAGTGTGCCGGATCGCTTCCTCCAATTCGTTCTCTGGAACATCCAACGTTAACTTCATGCCTTAATCACCCTCCGACTGCGGGACAGACGAGGACGCGGTTGACCGCCGGGCGATCGTGGCGGAAGGTGATCTCCAGATGGTCTCTTTCATACGTCCGGCTCCAAAGTACAACCAGACGCAACATGGCTCCGGTCCCACGTCTCGAAGTTTACGCTAGGAAAGAACGCCGGAACAGAGCCGTGACGGATTGACGCAACTCCCGGCGTCTGGTAGGAATGGTCCATGGGTCTCTTCGACACAGTCCGTTGCGAGTACCCGCTGCCGGGAGCACGGCATCAGGAGCTGGAATTCCAGACGAAGGGTCTGGAATGCGTCATGGATCACTACACGATTACCCGCGACGGCCGGCTGATCCGCCACCCGGGCGGTTGGAGCCGGCTGGACCGCGACGTTGAGTGGCCGGTCCATGGAGATATCCGGATCTACACCTCCGACAAAACTCAAGACCCTTCCTGGATCGAGTACGTCGTCCGCTTCACCCATGGCCGTGTCGAATGGATCCGTTCCCTGGAAGAGGCGAGTTGGGCTCCCGGTTTCACCCCTCCGGATGGGGAGCCGCCTCCGGAATCCACTGAGAAGATTGAGCCCGAAGCGGAGCCCAAGGACTCCACCTCTCCAGGCGCATTCCAGGCGGGCGGAGAGGACGCCGGGGGCGACGCCGAAGAGGCGTTGCTCCTGGGCCTGCGGCGTCACCGGAGTGAGTTGGAAGAGCTGCTCGCAAAGTGCAGCGATCACTGGGGCTACGAGGACCCCGTCTACCGCTTCTACCATCAGAGCTTCAAGGTCTATTGGCTCCAGGAGCAGACCCGTTCGATTGTCGGGACGCTACAGGCGCTCGTCCCTGGCCTCCCGCTGAATCCCTGGTTCCTCCAGATCATCGCGGCGGGAACCGGCAAGGTGTTCAAGCCCGAGGACAACGAACGCTGGACGGAAGTCACACGGCCGATCCTGGAGGCATTCTTCCACGCCCGGTTCTTTCTGGAGATGGCCGTGCGCTATACCGATCGAAAGACGCCGCCCCGGCCTCTACCGAGCGGATATGCGGCTTTGCTGTATCTGTTCTGCATTCGCTAGGCCCCCTGCACGGCTTGAGCCACTCAGCCTCTCTTCAACACCCGCCGGACAGCGCTATAAATCCTGTCGAGCAGGACTTCGGGAGGATGCGTCCTGGCGTTCTCCGCGAGAGCATCCACGTACTGCCGAGCCATCAGGCAGAGCTCGTAGAGATGCACGTGATCCTTCCGGATCTCGATAGACCGGGCGGCATAGGACTCCAGGAGGCGGTCAAGCCCGTCGGCGAGTTGAAAGGGCCTTCGGGCGCCACGGGTGACGATCGCCAAATCGTAGGCAGGGTCGCCGAAATGGGCCCATTCCCAATCGATGAGGCCCGGGAGCTCTCCTGGGAACAGGAGAATGTTCTGGCCGAGAAGATCGCCGTGAAGGAGCACGGATCGTGCCGGGCCCGGAAGGTGTTCCATGCCCCAGGCGTGGATCTCCGGAAAGACCGGATCGGGCAAGCCTTCCAGAGCCGAAAGCTTCGCCAGGGCGTAATCCCTCCGCGTTGCAGGGCCTGGCACCTTCCCATCGGGACTTGCAGGGAACGAGAGGATGTCGGAGTCCAGGGCGTGCACCGCGGCCGCGACCTGGGCCACCAGATCCCAGGGGCGGACGCTCGGCTGACGTCCGGCGCGAAGGTCCAAGGGGATTCCCGCGACCCGGGTTTCCAAGAGGACCGGCCTTCCGGCGCTGGAGAGCAGCCCCAATATCCTGGGAATCCGCAGGGGCAGGTCCAGAGAAGAGAGGTGGGTGAGCAAGCGGGCCTCGAACCGGGCCCGGTCATCGTAGGAGGGCTCGGCGTCCGGAAGGGCCAGCAGGACGACGTAGTCTCCGCTCAAGCTTGCGGGATCGGGAGAGAGGCTGACCTCGGCGGTGAAAGCCTTCCGGCAAAGGCCCCTGCCGAGATGCCTCACCCAGCCGATTTCGATGTCCACCGCCGGTCCTGATCGGTTTGCGAGGAACTGCTCCAGGAGCCGCTTGGCTCGGGCCCAGTCAGCTCCCAGGGCTTCTCCCTCGGCTGCGGAGGACTCGCGCATCTCTTCTTCCGTGAGGCCGTAAGGGGCTCCGCCCGACGTGAAACCGGCCGCCCAGATCCGTTGGCCACCCCATTCGACCCAGTCCTCTCCTTCGAGCCGCGGCTCGCTTTCCGCGTCCCGAGGGCTCCGGCGCGGTTGGGTGGCTTTGGCGATCGGATGGCGCGGTTTTCGAGATCTCCGCCTCATGGAAGCGGAATTCTAGCAGGCTTGGGTTCCCGCAATCGGGTACGAGAGGTGGAGGTGCCAGGCGCTTCGTTGGGGTGAGCCCGCGAGCGAGGCGTCTACCCACCGACCTTGAAACGAATCCCTCCGAGAGCACTTCTTTCCTGAGGGCCGGACAGGAAAGGAGGGCGCTTGGGAACGCTCCGTTCGAGGCTGGGATACGCCGCCGTCGTGCAGCTTGTGTATGGGAAGAACGGTCCGCGTTTTCGTCTTCGTTTTCCCCCCAATGTAGAGACGCCCCGTGGGGCGTCTCCGGATCGGGATGGACGGCCCGGAGGGTTCGAAGAGCCCGCGGCGCGCCATTGTTTTCGGGAGGATCTCGCCGCCTCGGAGACGCCCCGCGGGGCGTCTCTACATTGGGGGGCGCTCCGCCCTCAGTACTTATTTTCGCCTCCGCTTCCGACTCTTTTTCTTGTTCTTTCTCTTCGACTTCCAGGGCTGGGACGCGGCGGCCGAGGCGGCGCTCTGCGCCTGCAGCCATTCCAGGGCTCCGGGAGTGTCCGTCCAGACGTCCCGGACGAGAGCGCTGTAGTCTCCTCCTTCCTGATTTTCTCCCCAGCCGGATTCGCCGGGTGGCGAGCTCTGGGTGGCGTCGAGGAGATGCTTGGCCATGCGGCGGTCGGCCCGCAGGGCGGCGGCGAGGTAGCCGCGCGCGGCGGGGGAATCTCCCTCCTGGCGGAAGGTCAGGAGAGCCCGGGTATACCGATCGTCGGGACTGTTTTCTACGAATCGATTCAGGAGATCCTCGGCTTCGCCGTCCCGGCCCAGGGCCAGGAGGGCGTGGGCCAGCAGGTATCCAATCCTTTGGGGATCGTCCGGATCCAGGGCCAGCATCCCCTGGAAGTGGCTGACCGCCTCCTCCTGGGCCCCCAGGCTCCAGAGAGACTTCGCGAGGCCGATACGGGCCAGGAGATAAGGGGAGATCTCTCGCAACTCGTCCCAGTCGAGAGGGTCTTTTCGCTTGTCGATTCCGGGGAACGTCCGCTCGCTGGCGGCCACGGCCTGGGCGTACAGGTCGCGAGCGGTCTCGCGGTCGAGGGCGCGGCGGGCCAGTACGAGCCAACCGTCGATACAGTCGGGCCAGAGCGCGACGGCGCGGCGGGCGAGGTGGATCTGCCGGCGTCCCCACGCCTCCAGCGCCTCGCAAGCCAACTGATCGGCCAGCTTCACCTCTTCCGGGACCTCGTCTTCGTCCCAGAGGATGTCATCCGCGTAGGAGGGCGCGAGCACATCCGGAAGAGAGAGGCCGAGCCGCACCGGCCCGTCGGAGGTGATCACTTCCTTTTCCCAGCGCCCCGTGTCCATCTCCTCCTCCGTGGTGGCCGCCAGGGCGGTGAGGACCGCCTCGAGCCACGACAGGAGGCGGGCATCGGGGCGCTCGGTTCCCTCTTCCTGCCGGCTGCGGAGCGCCAGGGGATAGGCCGCGGAGTGGGCGAGAGGGAGCTCGTGCCGTATCCAGAGCTCGACGTCCTCCGTGGGAAGCCCGGAAGGAGGGAGCAGGCTCACTCTCCAGTTCCCCTCCTCGGAGAACGGGTCGTTGTCCTCCCAGAGATCCGGCTCCCAATCTTCATTCCCCCAGTCCTCTTCAACCCATACGCCCCGGGCCGCGAAATCCTCCTCGGGCTCTTCCGGGCGGAAAAGGACTCCGGTCAGGCCGGGAGGCCCGAGCACGCGGGCACAGCGCAGCTCTTCCGGGAGCCCGGGGGCTTCGAGGAGCAGGAGGTCGTCCACGCCGAGATGGCGCCACGGGGCCGCCCTGACGAAATCAGCCGCGGCCCGGGCGAAGGCGGCCATGCGCTCGACCGTCACGCCCGGCCCGGAAAGGGCCTCCGGCGGCGCAAGGCTTCGAAGGGAGAGAGCCCACTTCGCGAGGAAGGCGCGCACCTCGGGGAGATCGGTCCGCACCTCGACCGGCACGTCCTCGGCGGACAGAAGGTCGGTCAGATCCTCGGCGAGCCCGGAGTCGGCCACCTCGATGCGCTCGGGGCGGAGCTTCCAAGCCCGGGCGGCCTGGATCAGAACCTCTCGGAACGTCTCGAGCCCGGGCTCGCCGGGACCCTGCGGGGAGGCCGTGTGGCGGCCGGTGCGGAGGCTCCAGCAGACCACCCTGCGGGGCCGGTAAGGCGAACCACCCTCGTCCGGCGTGGTCCAGAACGGAGCCTCATGGCGGTCGAGCTGCCAGACTTCGCCCTGCTTGCTGCGGAGCTTGCGGAAGATCGTGTCGTCCATCGCTTTGCGAAGTGCCGTAGGTGGCGCTTCGACGGAGTATCTTACGCGAAAGCGGAACGGAGGCAAGGGGGGCTTCGGGTCACCCTTTCTTCGGGCTGACGGGGCGGGTCCCCGGGGAGTACTTCACGATCCGCACCTTCTCCAGGGTCACCAGCCCTTCGGGGACCATCTCGTCCAGCAGCTCCAGAAGGGCCTCGATCCGGTCGCTCGACTCGACGATTTCGAGGACGACGGGCAGATCCTCGGAGAGGCGGAGGAGCTGGGTCGTGTGGAGCACGGAGCGGGCTCCGAATCCGGCGATGCCCCGGAAGACGGTGGCCCCCGAGTAGCCTTCCTGCCGGAGCCGCTCGACGATCGCGAGCGCAAGCGGCCGGTGATGCCAGAGGTCGCTCTCGCCGATGAACACGCGGACGAGGGTCCCTTCACCATCCAGTGCTCTCATGGTCTCTCCTTGGAGTTAGCTGCCGGTCAGGAGCCTGCCGCAGAGGAGCCCCAACACTCCCGCGATCAGGCAGGCGGCCACCGTGGCTCCGAGGTTGAGGAGGCCGAGCAGCCACGCGTCTTCCTGGAAGAAGCGGAGCGTCTCGTAGTTGAAGGTGGAGTAGGTGGTGAAGCCTCCCAGGACGCCCGTCGCCAAGGCCAGGCGGAGGGTGGGAGGCAGCAGGTCGGTCGTGAGGGACACCTGCATGAGGAGACCGAGGAGGAAGGAGCCCAGGACGTTGACGGCCAGGGTCCCCCAGGGAAAGGCGGCTCCGGTGATCCGCAGCAACCAACCTGAAAGGAGATATCGGGCTCCGGTGCCGATCGCTCCGCCAAGACAGATCCAGAGAAAGCGCGCCATGGTCAATAAAAAGCAAGCAAGAGGGCCGGCAGGGATACCGGCGCTCTCAGCCAGTGTGCCTAGCTCAAGGCCAGAGCGGCGGCGGCCTCCAGGTAGAGGGCGGCCGCGACGGTGAAGCGCTTCTCCGTGCGGGTCAGGAAGAATTCGTGCGGCTGGCCCGTGTCGCCGTTCATGACTTCGCAGCACCCGTGCTCGACGAAGATGCGGGCCACGGGGAGGAGGATCCTGGCCGCGAGAGCCGGCCTTTCCGCGGCCACGGCCTTCGCGGCCAGGATCTGGAGCCAGGGCTTCAAGAGCCTCCCGTCGCGGTACTTCCAGACGAAGACGCGCCGCAGGCCCGCTTGCAGGCGCGCGGGATAGCTCGGCGTCACGATGGGGACGTATCCATACTCGTCCACGATCCTCTCCAGGTTGCCGAGGATGCTCTCGCGCTGCCGGGCCTCCGCGAGACCCGTGAGGAGGGCCAGCATGTTCCCGTCCGTCGCAAACTGCCGGTGCGCTTCTTTTCCATCATGGTGGCTGATGAAATGCCCGCGCTCGGGATCCCAGAGGTCCTGCAGGCGTTCGCGCACTCTCCGGGCCGTCCGCACCAGATCCGCCGCCATCCGCCGGTCGCGGGAACGGAAGGCCTGCGCGAGCTCTCGCAGGCTCGCGAAGTAGAGCGCGTTCGTATAGAAAAGATGCCCCTGGCGGCCGTAGACGTCCAGCCAGTCCTCATGATCGTTCTGCCAGAGGAGTCCCTCGCGGGTATGCCTCTCGAGGTACGCGAGCGCCTTCCTCACCGCAAGCTCATGCCGGGCGAGAAACTCGGGCTCGTGGCGGGCGTACCGGGCCAGGGAGAGGAGGATGAGCGGGTTGGTGTCCTTGGGCTCTCCGGCGGTCCCGATGAGAATCTTCTTCGCCACCCACGTCATGAACCGGGAGCGCCCTTTGTACCCGGCCGTGCGGTACTCGGGCGTGAGGGTGAGGGAGAGCGGCAGGGAAATCCCCTGATGCGTCACGATCGAGCGCAGATTGCGCTCCGCGTTCCCGAACCCTGCGACTTTTCTCGGCAGGAGGCCGTCGGCCCGCTGGTGGTGGAGGAACGCCTCGAGCGTGTTGCTCCACACCTGCCGGTGGCTCGCCGGCAGGGCGGCGAGCGAGGCGGCGCTGTCGCGCCCCCAGAGCTCCAGGTATTTCGTCCCTCCCGTGAGCAGGACAGGGCGTCTCGTGCCACCCCATTCCCTCTCGGCGACGTTGCCGAGGAGGATGCGCTCGGCGACCACGCCCGCGTTCCGGATCACATCCTCGGTTTTTGCGTCCCGCCCCGCGGCTGTAACCGCCGGGGCGAGGAGCTTGGAGCAGATCTCTGTTTCGCTGATGACTTTTGTGTCCATTGAAGCCAGTCGGGTCCCGAACGGAGGTCGCGTCCCTCCGTAGGGTACATCACGTGTCGTTTGTTGACCCCATGGTACCGCAAGACGGCCAGCCTCTGGAGAAAGCGGGCCTTTTTAGTGCCGGCTCACGTCTCGATCCGCCGGTATTCGGTGCCGGAGACGACCGCGCGGAGCGCCCGGCCGTTGACGACGTCCTCGAAGCGGATGCGGTCGGGGGCGTGCTCCTCGACGCCCAGGCGGAAGAGGCCGGGGCCGAGCGGCGCCAGGGGGTCTCCGCCGGCCCAGAGCCGGCCTTTGCGCAGGACGATCCGGAAGCTTCCTTCCCAGGGGTTTTCGTTGCGGTAGTGGCCGGCGTAGGCCCGCAACTCGGGCGGAGCCTCGAAGGTGCGCGGACCGGCGTAGCGCTCCCCCGCGTACCAGTCGCCGCCGTAGCTCACCTCGACCACGGCGTCCTCCACGCGTTCGAAGCTCAGCGGAAACAGCTTGAAGTCCGGATGGGAGACGAGGAAGTTGTCCGGCGCGATCTTCTCGAGGACCACCGGCTCGCCGCCGTACACGAGCTTCAGGCGCTCGCCTTCGGCGGCGAGCACGAGCTTCCGGCCCTCGGGGGACGTGTACGTTCCCGCGTAGTCGGCCGCCTGGGGCACGCGGTACGGATCGTCGGGCTCTGGCGGGGGAGGGAGCGGACGCCCTTCGGCCGCCGCGCGGAGCACCGCCAGGGCATGGAGGGCGACCGCGTTCGGCCGGTAGCCCGCGAGCGACGCGTTGACCGAGGCGAACGCTCCGAAGCCGGCGTCCGGATCGGCGTGCATGGCCGAGCTGAAGGAGACCATTCCCCCCGTGTGCCGCAGCACCGTGCGGCCTTCGACCGGCTGCACGGCGATCCCGTAGCCGTAGCCGGCCCCCTCGCCGAAGCCGGGCGACGGGATGGCGGGGCGCGCGAAGAGGGCGAAGCTCTCCTCGGAGATCAGGCGGCCCTGCGGGGTGCGGCCGCGGTTCAGGAGCATCCGCAGGTAGAGCGCCATGTCGCCGGGGGTCGAGGCGATGCACCCCGCGGCGTTGTCCATGGCGAGATGCGGGGCTTCGACTAGCGGGCCGTGACGCTGGAACGGCCGGTCGTCATAGAGAGGCCGGTAGCTCACCGGCATGCGCGGACGGATCTCGTGGGAGATCACCGGCTCGCTCGCGCTCATGCCGAGCGGGCTGAAAATCCGGGTCCGCAGGCTCTCGCGCAACGGCCGCCGGTCGAGCGTCTCGATCAGCAGGCCGAGGATCTGATAGCCCGCGTTGCAGTAGTGGAAGTGCTCGCCGGGCGCGTGCGCGGTCCACAGCGGGATCGAGGGGAGGCTCAAGGGGTTGGGCAGCCCCGATGTGTGGGTGAGGAGGTGATGGGGGGTGATCGGAGCGTACGCGCTCTCGATGCGCAGCCAGGGGAGGTATTCGCGGATGGGGCGGTCGAGGTCGAGCTTGCCCTCTTCGCGGAGTTGGAGCAGGGCGAGGCCGACGAACGACTTGCTAATCGAGCCGATCTCGAAAAGGTGCTGGGGCGTGAGCGGCAATCCGGTCTTGACGTCGGCATGGCCGTAGGTCCGCGCGGCGACCACGCCGTTGCGGTCGGCAAGCCCGAGCGTCAGCCCGGGGATGCCCATCTCCCGCCGGTGGCGCTCGACGAACTCATCGAGGGCGCGGAGAGCCGCCAAAGGCGCCCCCTGGGCCGCCTCCTGGGCCAGAAGCCCCGGAGCGCCGAGGACCCGGCCGGCCCCCACGCCCAAAGCCGTCCAAGCTGTCCATCCCAAGAACCCTCGCCGGGTGACGCCCTCCATATCGGCCTCCTTCGCTCGAATGGGCCGCCATTATAGAGGGATCCTATTTCTACTTTGTCAGATAGCCCCCCACCCCGAAACCCTCACCCCGACCCTCTCCCAGCCTCCCGTCCACCCCCGGGAGAGGGCGCCCCCACCCAGCACGAATTCAAGCTGTCTCCCTCCTCTCCCGGGGGTGGACGGGAGGCTGGGAGAGGAGGG
>DATHUD010000806.1:0-8970 GCA_035462575.1 Thermoanaerobaculia bacterium
GCAAAGGAGACGTCCCAGTCCACCTGCTTGTCCACCTGGGCGGTCCCGCCCGCGGCCACCTGGACCCCGGCCTCCTGGGCCGTCCGGTCGACCAGGGTGAAGCTCAGGCCGTACGTTCCGGGGGGGACGTCGGTCAGGACGAACGAGCCGTCCGACTCGGTCAGGACCGACCGGTCCAGCTCGTCGATCCGGACCGAGACGCCGCCGATGGCGGTGCCGTCCGTCCGGCTCACCTTGCCCTCAATGCGCCCCGTCTCCTGGGCGGGCGCCAGCCCCGCTCCCAAAAGGAGAAGAGCCAGAGCGATGACACAGACCCTCTGCTTGCCTTGCATGGGAACCTCCGCGTGGTCGAAAGGGCGCCGGGCGCCAGAGAAAAAGCCGGAAAAAATTTTCCGCATTTATACGCTCCGGCCCGCGAAAAGTCAATCATGGCGCGACTTCGGCTAGAGTCCCCTTCTCATGCGACCCACCGGCCCCCTCCGCCCCGCCCGATGAGAGCCGCGGGACCCGCGCCACTGCGGCTGCTCGCGGGGAGCTTCCTGGCCCTGATCCTCGCCGGGTCCGCCCTGCTCAAGCTCCCGGCGGCCACGCCCCCGGACCAGCCGATCGGCTGGATCGACGCCCTGTTCACCGCCACCAGCGCCACCTGCGTTACCGGGCTCGCCGTGCGGGACACCGGGACCGGCTTCACCTCCTTCGGCCAGGCCGTCATCCTCACCCTCATCCAGCTCGGCGGGTTGGGGATCATGACCTTCTCCCTCTTCGTCCTGGCGCTCTTCGGCCGCAAGGTCTCGCTCGCCCAGCGCTCGATCCTGGAGCAGACCGTGTCGAGCTCGATCGGCAACGACCTGCGCCCGCTCCTCAAGCTGGTCTTCCTGTTCACCTTCGGCTCCGAGGCCGTGGGCGCCCTCCTGCTCTACGTGCGCTGGGCTCCGGCGATGGGCGCGGCCGAGGCGGTCTGGCCGGCCGTGTTCCACTCCATCTCGGCGTTCTGCAACGCCGGCTTCGGCCTCTGGCGCGACAGCCTCACGCCCTGGCGGGGGGACCCCTGGACCGTCCTCACCGTCTCGGCGCTGATCATCTTCGGCGGGCTCGGCTTCCTCACCGTCTCCGAGATCCGGCGCGCGCCGAAGCTGCGCTCCCGCCTCTCGGTCCACAGCCGGCTCGCCCTCGTGGTGAGCGTCCTGCTGACCGTCCTCGGCACGGTCGCCTTCTTCCTCCTGGAGACCAACCGGGCCTTCCGGGACCTCCCGCTCGGGGAGCAGATCCTCGCCGCCTTCTTCCAGAGCGTGACCACGCGCACGGCCGGCTTCAACACCGTGGACATCGGCGCGCTCGCCCCCGGCACGCTCTTCCTGATGATGATCCTCATGTTCATCGGCGGCTCGCCCGGCTCCTGCGCGGGCGGCATCAAGACGACCACCCTGGGCGTGCTCGCCGTGGCGACCGCGACGCGCTTGAAGGGGCTGCGGAACGTCAACGTCTTTGCCCGCACACTCACCCCCGTGACCGTGCGCAACGCGCTCACCCTCTCCCTCTTCGGCGCCGCCGTGGTGATCGCCGGGCTCTTCGCCCTGCTCCTCCTGGAGGTCCCCGGCAGGACTCTGGAAGAGGAGAGGGCGCTCTTCATCGACTATCTCTTCGAGACCGTCTCGGCGCTGGGGACGGTCGGCCTGTCGACCGGGATCACCGCCGACCTCTCCCCGGCCTCGCGGCTCCTCGTCTCCCTCCTCATGTTCCTCGGCCGCCTGGGGCCGCTCACGATCGGCGCGGCCGTGGCGGGCGCCGGGGGGTCCCACGACTGGCAATATCCGGAAGAAGAGGTCATGGTAGGGTAGGCAGGGGTGGCCCCCAACCCCCGGAAGCATTCATGGCACAGGTCGCGGTCATCGGTCTCGGACGATTCGGACATCACGTCGCCAGGCAGCTCCATCTGGCTGGCCACGACGTGCTGGCGATCGACATCTCCGCGGACCACGTCCAGAACATCAAAGATCACTCCTCCCGGGCCGTGGTCCTCGACGCGCGCGACAAGAACCGCCTGGATGCCCTGGGGATCCGCGACTTCGACGTCGTGGTGGTCTCGCTCGGCGAGCGCATCGACGCCTCCGCCCTCGTGGCGCTCCACCTGAAAGAGGTGGGGTGCCGGCGCATCGTCACCAAGGCGGGCTCTGAAGACCACGCGAAGCTCCTGGACGTCATCGGCGTCCACGAGATCATCTTCCCCGAGCGCGAGGCCGCCGCGCACCTCGCCCACCGTCTGGCGAGCGCAAACCTGCTCGACTACGTTCCTCTGGGCGACGACCACAGCATCCACGAGATGGCCCCGCCCGAGCCGTTCATCGGCAAGACCCTCGAAGAGATCAAGATCAGGAGCCGCTTCGGTATCCAGGTCATCGGGATCCGCGACATGCTCACCCAGGAAGTCCACATCAACCCCGATTCCAAATTCCGCATCAAGGATTCCGACGCGTTGCTCGTTCTCGGCCGCAACCGGGACCTCAAACGGCTGAACGAGCTGTAGGAGCCGTCATGAGACCCACCCTCCCCATCGTCGAAACCCCGCCCACCCAGCGCCCCGCCTGGAGCCGGACGCTCCTGCTGCCCGGGCCTCTGCCGCCCCTCTCGCACTTCGGGGTGACCCTGCTGCGGCACGCCGTGGGCACGGGCCTGCGCTATGCCCTCTACCACCTGGGGCTCCCGGTGCCCGAAGCCCCGCCGGTCAAGATCGTCCGGCTGCGGCTTTATCTGGACGCCCGGGAGCTGCGCTCGCTCCTCACCCATGTGCCCGGGGGACAGGACGTGGTCGCCGCGCTCCTCGAGCCCGGCAACCCGGGCAACCGCCCGGCCGAGGCGCGGTCGCTCGCCGCCGCCCTCTCTTTCCACCGGGTGCGCCTCCTCCCCTTCCGCCCCCCCTCGGGCAACCCGCCCGCTCTGCGGGGCAACGAATCCCCCGAGGACCTCTGGCGCCGCTTCCGTGCCGACCTGACGCGGCTCCTGCCGCGCATCAACGACGCCCTGCTCGCCGAGGTGATCTCGTCGCTCGACCGCCGGGCGCTCCGCGGCCAGGGCGAAGAGGTGCCGCCCGTCCTCTCCCGCGGGGCCTGGAACCTCCGCACCAAGGGCCGGGCCAATCTCCGCCGCTTCGGCCTGCCCGACCCCATCGCCCCCTCCTGGGAAGAGGCCCCCGAGCTCTGCGAAGGCGCCCGCCACGCGCTGGCGCCCCATCCGCTCCCCGGCCACGACCGCTTCCGGGGGCGCTTCCGCGAAGCCTGGCGCGCGGCCCTCACCCACCTGGCGCCGACCTACCGCGCCCTCGCCCAGAGCGCCGCCGACCGGGGATTCCTGACCGACCCCGAGGACGCTTTCTTCCTCCCCCTGGACATCGCCGAGGATCTGGCCGCCGCCCACAAGCCCTCCTGGATCGAGGGGGCCGTGCGCACCAACCGCGCCGAATACGAGAGCCTCAGGAAGGCCGCCGAGCCCCTGGACCTCCTCTCCGAAAAACAGGAGATGTCTCCGGTCACGGGCGAGCGCCCCGAGTGGGCCTGGGGTCCGCTCCTCCCCTTGCCGTAGAATCGGTCTTTCGGGACCGCCGCCCATGACCTTCCGCCGCCTTGCCCTCTGGGGGCCCTACCTCCGCGCCCGGCCTCTCCTCCGCAGGGTCCTCCTGGGGATCTTCGCCGTGCTCGCCGTGTCCTTGAGCCTTCTCCTCTGGCTCCTCTTCCCCTATCTGCGGGCGTTCGGAGACATCGGCGCGGACGTTGGGAACCAGCCGTCCCGGCTCTACGGCGCTCCCGAGATCCTCTGGACGGGTCAGCCGATGAAGGCCTCGCGCCTGACCCGGACCCTCGAAGCCCTGGGCTACCGCGAAACCGAAGGAGACGTGACCCCCGCGGGCCGCTACCGGACCGGAGACGATCGGGTGGCCGTCCGCCTCCGCCGGCGGATGACCCCCGCGGGCCCGTTCGCCGCGCAGACCCTCCTCGTCCGCTTCGACGGCGGCCGGATCGCCGACCTCCGCCTGGACGGCCAGCCGGCCGATCACGCCGAGTTGGAAGCCCCCGTGCTCGCCACCTGGTACGAAGGGGACTCGCGCGAGAAGTGGCCCGTCGACGTCAAAGACCTCCCCGAGCCCGTGGTGCAGGCCGTCCTCGCCGCCGAGGACTCCTCCTTCTACTGGCACCCCGGCGTCTCCCCCACCGGAATCGCCCGGGCCGCGCTCGTGAACCTGAAGCGGGGCGAGGTCGCCCAGGGCGGCAGCACGCTCACCCAGCAGCTCGTGAAAAACGTCTTCCTCACCCACGAGCGGAGCTTCTTTAGGAAGATCCGGGAGGCCGTGATCGCGCTCGCCGTCGAGACCCAGCACAGCAAGCGGAGCATCCTCCAGGGATATCTGAACGGCATCTATCTCGGGGGCGGCCCCGGCGTGCAGTACTACGGGATCGGCACCGCGGCCCGCGCCTACTTCGGCAAGGACGCGGCCGAGCTCACTCTCGAAGAGGCGGCCCTGATCGCCGGCATGATCAAGGCGCCGGCCGCCTACTCCCCCTTGGCCGACCCGGAAAAGGCCCGCGGGCGGCGCGACGAGGTGCTGCGCCGCATGGCCGAGCTCGAATGGATCGACGCGCCCCGCCTGGAGCAGGCCCTGGCCACCCCGGTCGAGACCTCGCCGCTACGCCTCGGGGGCCGCCGCGCCCCCCACTTCGGAGACGCCATGGCGACCGAAGCCCGCCTCCGCTTCGGCGTGAAGCGCCTGGGCAACCGCGGCCACCACCTCTTCGCGACGGTCCGCCTGGCCGACCAGGAGATCGCCGAAGAGGCGGTCACGGAGGTCCTCGAAGGGCTCGACCGCCGCGGCCGCCGCGACGCCGATCCCCTGGAGGCCGCCCTCGTCTCCGTCGACCCGTCGACCGGCGCCATCCTCGCCTACGTGGGAGGGCGGGACTACACAAAGAGCGAGTTCGACCGCGTCTCCCAGGCCAGCCGCCAGGCCGGAAGCTCCTTCAAGCCCATCGTCCTCGTGGCGGCGCTCGAAACCGGCAAGGCCTCGCCGGCCACCCGGCTCGAGGACAAGCCCTTGACCTTGAAAAGCGGCATGCGGAGCTGGACCCCGAAGAACTCCGACGGCGCCTTCCGCGGCCTGCTGACCGCCCGCACCGCCATGGAGCAGAGCCGCAACGTCCCCCTGGTGCGCCTCGCCCTGGAGGTGGGGATCGACAAGATCGCCGCCACCGCCCGGCGCATGGGGATCGAAAGCCCGCTCGAAGAGGTCCCCTCCCTCGCCCTGGGCTCGGCGGACGTCACGCCGCGGGAGATCGCGACCGTCTACGCGACGCTCGCGAGCGGAGGCGTCCGGCCCGTCGTCCACGGCCTCGACCGCGTGGTGGACGCCCAGGGCCAACCCGTAAAGGACCTCCACCCGCCGGAGCCCGAGCGCGTCCTGACTCCCCAGGTGGCCTACATCGCGACCGAGGTCCTCGAAGGCGTCATCTACCGCGGGACCGCCCGCGGCGTCCTGCGCTACGGCATCTCGGGCCCGCTCGCCGGCAAGACCGGCACCACCAACGAAGCGCGGGACAGTTGGTTCGCCGGCTACCGCCCCGACCGCGTCACCGTCGTCTGGGTGGGGCAGGACAACCCCAAGGCCACGAACCTTTCGGGCTCCCGCGCCGCCATCCCCATCTGGGGAAAGTTCATGAAGGCCGCCCTCCCCGAGCTCAAGACCCGGGACTTCCCCGAGCCCCCCGGGATCGAGCACGCGACCCTCTGCCGCGACAGCGGGTACCTCGCCCTCCCCGCCTGCCCGAGAAGGCTCCGCGAATCCTTCCTCCCCGGCCAGAAGCCCACGGAGAACTGCGACCTCGGGCACCTCCCCCCCATCGAGCAGAGCCAGAAAGACTTCGGAGCCAAGCTCGGCGGCTGGCTCAAGAAGAAGCTCGAGAGGATCCTGGGGGAGGGGGAGAACTAGGGGGCGGGGAACACGGACCCAAGGACTGCACGGACAAACACGGACCAGCAAGGACGAACAGAGACAACAGGGCTCTTTGTCTTCCCTGTCCTTGTTTGGTCCCTGTTCGTCGGTGTTTGTCCGTGTTCGTCCTTCAAGGGCACGTCGCCAGAGCGTCCGTGTCCTGGATCGGCTGGAACGGCGTTCCCGGCGGATTGGTATAGGTCTTCGAGGTCCCCTTGGCCGTGTCCGTCACCGTCAGCCGCACCTGCACGTTCGTCAGCCCGCCGGCGAAGACCCAGAAGCGGCTGTTCAAACCGCAGCCGTTCAGGACCTTGACCACCGTCTCCACGTTCGATTCATTGAAGAACCAGAGGTAGCCCGTCTCGTCGGTGAGCTTCACGGTCTGCGCCTGCCCCTGCGCTGCCCCCGTGTCGTAGGTCGCCTCGACCTTGAAGCGGCCGTTCGCGAGACAGAGGGTTGTCGCGCCCGGCGTACACCCCGGGCTGCCCGCCGCCGGGGCGAGCCACTGCGCGATCGAGGGCCAGGTCACGGACAGCGCGCCGTCCACGGTGTAATTGCCGGAGTCGCAGCCCTCCCCCGTCGACGCCGTCGGCCCGCAAGCGCCGAGGAGCTGCCCCACCACCCGGCCGTCCGGGCGGACGACCGGCGCGCCCGAGCTGCCCGGGAAGACCGCGCCCTGCGCTCGCACGCTGTAGAGGAAATTGGGCCGGGGGGTTCCCACGCACGTCGGGCCGCTCGGGGCGAGCGTCGCCGTCGAAAACCCCTGAGAGATCCCGAACGGATGAGACAGCCGGGAGAGCACCGTCCCGCTCGCCACGGCTTCGCTGGTCGAGCCCAGGAGCCCGCGCCCGGCCGGGAGGCTCGAAAGCCGCACAAACGAGAAATCCGTCGTGGCTCCCGAGGCGAGCAGCGTCGCGCCGACCGTCCGCGGCAGAGACGAAAGCCCCGGCCGGGCCCCGAGGCAGCCCTGCGCGATGTAGTCGAAAAAGCTCTCGAGCGAAGAGGCGGACGCCTGGCTGTTGAAGCAGTGGTTCGCCGTCAGGAGATAGGGGACGAACGTCGAATCGTCCGTATCGTTCATCAAGGCGCCCGTGCAGACGAACCCGTCCCCGTCGCGGACGAACTGCAGATGGGCGACCGCCCGCTTGTAGGTCTCGATCGTCGCGAGCGCCGCGGCGCCCTGGCACGCGGCGTCCAGAGCGCAACTGAAATCGACCTTGTTGCCGCTGAACCCGAGGACCGGCGCCCCCTCGGAGTCGAGCTCGAAGGTCTCCAAGACCCGGTCGACCGTGAAGCCGCGGCCGCCCAGATCCTTCTCCGGCAGACGGACCTCCAGGCGGATCGCGGAGCCGCCCACGCTCGGCGTCCAGATCTCGCGGCCGGAAGTCACAAGGCCGGCCTCGAACGAGACCTCTTCGCCCCCCTCGTCCCCGTAGACCCACATCCGCGTGTCCGGCGGCAGATCGACGTCCGTGAGATGGAGGCGAAGACGGTGAGCGTTCTCGACCTTCACCTCGGCAGCCCAGACCAGGCCACCGGAAGGAGGCGCGAGGAGCGCGCCGCCCGCGTGCCGCGAAGGCTGCGCGAGGAGCAGGTCTGCCGTGAACCGGACCGATTTCGCGAGAGCGAGCGGGCGCGAGAAGCCGTTGCGCGCCGGAACGTTCCCCGCCCGGTTCCACGCCGCGATCGCATCCAACTGATCGCGGGCTCCCACGCTCGCCTCCCGCAGCCTCGCGAGCGGCTGGACCGACGCCTTCTCCGCGAGACGCAACGCCGGCTCTGCCGCCTCCTTGTCGATCCCCTCCGGAACGAGAACCGAGTCGATCTCGACCGCCAACCCGAGCTGGGACACGAAGACGAGCACAAACCATCCGAGAGCCCTGCGAACCATGCGAGTTCCTCCTGGGTGTGAACCGAGGATTGTAGCGCAGGCTTCGCTGGGTCCGGCTTTCCGTCACCCCTCCGGCAGCACCCCCACCGCCCGGAGCGCCGCCTTCGTCAGATCGATTCGCTTGTCCTTGATCGCGGTGTAGCTCGGGCCGTCCGTGTTGATCGCGAAGAAGTAGAGGTTCCCCCGCGTCTCGACATACCCCACGAACCAGCCGAGCGCCTTGCCCGGCCCCGTCGGCCCGCCGCCCGTCTTGGCGCTCAGGGTGTAGGCGGGCGTCTTCTCATGGACGAAGAGGTCGCGGGCGATCTCGTTCGTCCGCGGGGAGAGGCCGAGCTGGCCGTCGTAGAACGCCCGAAGGAAGCGGACCTGCTCGTCCGCGGAGATCTTGAGGCTCGAAGCCAGCCAGAACTGGTCGATCCCGCCGCTCGTGTCCTGATTGCCATACGAAAAGCGTCGCAGGAACGAGCGCATCCTCTCCGGGCCGATCTTCACCGCCAGATCCTGGTAGAACCAGATCGCCGATCCTTTGAACGCGGAGCGCAGGCTGTGGTCCCGCTTCCACCCCTCCGGCCAGTGCTCTTCTGGCGGACGCTTCACCCGATCCCAAGGCACGACCGCGTCCGGATCGCGGACGACCCCCGTTTCGAGACCCATCAGCGAGTTGGGGATCTTGAACGTCGAAAACGGCGTGAACCGCCTCCGCGAGCGCTCCTCGTCGAAGCGGACCGTCCGATCGTGCGTCCGGTCGTGGAGGACGAACGCGCTCGCCGTTCCCACGAACACCTTCTCCAGACGCTTGGCGGAGTCGGCGGGCAGCGGCGGGGGAGCGGCCGGGTGGGTCACGGCCGGGAGGAGGAGCACGAGCAGGGGGAGGAGGATCGCGCTGATCTTCATGGGCACGAATTCTACCGAGTCCGGAAAGAACAAGGGGGAGGGGACCTCGCGGCCCCCTCCCCGTTACTTCACAACCCGACGGCTACGGCGCTTCCGTGCCGGCCTCGGGAGCCGACGCCGGAGTCTGCGGGATCGGCGTGGTGCCGGGGACCTTCTTCTTCTCCAGCTTCTTGCGCACCTTCTTCCGGGGGGCGATTCCGTAGCCGAGCAG
>DATHUD010000807.1:0-1649 GCA_035462575.1 Thermoanaerobaculia bacterium
CCGCGCAGGTCGTCGATCACTCCCGGGTCAAGCGGTTCCTGGCCGAGCGCCACCACCGTCTCCGCGAGGCGCAAGCGGCGGCGCTCGCCCGCTTCGCGGGCCACGGGCCGCTGGCGCTCGCGGAGCTTCCACCCCTCTCGCCGGATGAATTCTCCCTCCTCCTCTCCCTCCTCGACCGGTTGCTCTCGATGCCGCCGGGCCCGGGGGGAGGGCGCCGCGCGCGAAGCCAGGATGGCCGGCTCCGGCTGTTCCTCGAAGAGCCGGAGCCGGGAGCGCTCGCCGTTGTGGAGACGGCGGCCGGACGCCTGACGCTGCCGGCCTACGTGCTGACGGTCGAGGACGCGCAGGCGCCGACCCTCGCCCAGGGGGGCGCCGGGTGAGCTGGGCGAATTCCGGCGCCGAAGGCGGTGCCGGGGCCCTGGCGGCCGACGAGCAGCGGCGGGCGATCCGGCTCCTCCTCGCTCATCCGTTCGTCACCGACACACGGCCCGATCCCGAGGCCTTCGCCCTGGTCCGCCGGCATGCCCGGGAGCTCCAACGCTGGTTTGCCGAGCAGCTCGGCTATCGCCTGGTCGTCGAAACCGAGCTCGCCCGTCTCCACAAGCGCCCCGCTCCCGGCGCCGGGCTCCGGCCGTTGCGGACGCAGTCCGGCCTCCCCTTCACGCCGCGCCGCTACGCGCTCCTCTGTCTGGTCCTGGCCGCCCTCGAGCGCATGGAGGTCCAGACGGTGCTCTCGGAGCTCGCCGGGCAGGTGGCGCTCCTCGCCGCCTCCGAGGAGGTCCGGAGGCTCGACCTCGAAAGCTTCGCGGAGCGGCAGGCCTTCGTCGACGCCGTCCGCTGGCTCGTCGAGCTGGGGGTGTTGAGCCTCGCGGACGGCGAGGACACGGCCTTCGTCGAAGGCCGGGGCGACGCGCTCTACGACATCCACAGCCGCCGCCTCTCCCAGCTCCTCTCCGTCCCCGTGCCGGCCTCGCCGGTGGACGATCCGGAGCGGCTCGCGCCCGAGGTCTATCCGGAGACGGAGGAGGGGGCCAACCGGCGGTCCCGGCACCGCCTCCTGCGCCGCCTCGTCGAAGAGCCGGTCCTCTACCTGGCGGACCTCGACGAGGCCGAGCGCGCCTATCTGACGTCTCAACGTCACTACCTCTCCGGCCAGGTGACGGGGCCGACGGGCCTCGAGGTCGAGGTGCGGCGCGAAGGGCTCGCGGCGATCGATCCGGCGGGCCGGCTCACCGATCTGCCCTTCCCCTCGACCGGCACGGTCTCCCACGCCGCGCTCCTCCTGGCGGAGCACCTGGCGGAGCGCGCCCGGGCGGTTCCCGATCACACCGTGCTCGTGCCGGAGGGCGACCTGCGCCGGGTGATGGAGGCGCTCCTCGCCCGCCACGGCAAGGTCTGGAGCAAGACCTACCAGGATCTTCCCGCCGGTCCGGCCCGGCTCCTCGCGCAGGCGCTGGAGCGGCTGGAGCGCATGGGGCTCGCCGCCCGCCGCCCCGGTGGGTTCGAGCCGCGGCCCGCGATCGCCCGCTACCGCGTGATCGAGCCCGCTCCCCGAGTGCCGAAGGAGGAAGATGCCGATCCATGAATCTCCCGAGCCGGGCGAGAGCCCGGGCCGCGTCCTGGAAGTCCTCCCGGGCGCCGAGGCTCCG
>DATHUD010000808.1:0-2389 GCA_035462575.1 Thermoanaerobaculia bacterium
TCGAGGCCGTGCCCGAGACCCACCTCGAAGGCTTCGCCATCGAAACGGGTCTGAACTGGGCCTGCCGCGAGCTGGGGCAACGCATCACGACGACGGTGATGCACAACCTCAAACACCTGGTCAAAGAGAAGAAACGCGGCCTCGTGGAAGGCTCGCGGGCCCGCTACAAGATGTTCGCCGCCGTGTTCAAGGCCTGGGTCAGCCTGAAGCTCGACAGGCCCGACCTCCGCCGGGCTCCCGACCATCCGCATCCGCTGTTCAAACCCGAGCTCGAATACATCAACTTCTGATGACGACAAGACCGTTCTCCGAAGTCGACGAGCAGATGGCGCTGCTCGCGCGCGGCGCCGTCGACCTGGTCGACCCCGCGTTGCTCCGCGCCAAGCTCGAGAGGTCCGCCAAGACCGGCCAGCCGCTCACGGTGAAGGTGGGCTTCGACCCCTCCTCGCCGGACCTCCACCTGGGGCACACGGTGCTGCTGCGCAAGATGCGGCACTTCCAGCAGCTCGGCCACCGGGTGATCTTCCTGATCGGCGGCTTCACCGCCCGGATCGGCGATCCCACGGGGAAGAAGGCCACCCGTCCGCAGCTCAGCCAGGAAGAGGTCGAAGCCAACGCCAAGACCTATCTGCGGCAGGTCTACCGCGTCCTCGACGAGCAGGAGACCGTGGTCGACGACAACAACCGCTGGCTCGGAGCCCTGGGCTCGCACGGCCTGATCCGCCTCGCCGGCCGCTACACCCTGGCGCGCATGATGGAGCGGGAGGACTTCAAGACCCGCTTCCAGGAGGGGAAACCCATCCACCTCCACGAGCTTCTCTACCCGCTTGCGCAAGGCTACGACTCGGTGTTTTTGAAAGCGGACGTGGAGCTCGGCGGGCACGACCAGATCTTCAACCTCCTCGTAGGCCGCGACCTCATGAAGGAGGATGGCCTGGAGCCCCAGGTCGCCCTCACCGTGCCGCTCCTCGTAGGATTGGACGGCACCGAGAAGATGTCCAAGAGCCTGGGCAACGCCATCGCCGTGGAGGACCCGCCCAAGGAGATCTACGGCAAGACCATGTCCATCCCCGACGCGCTCATGTGGAACTGGCTCCTGCTCCTGACCGACGTTCCCGAGCGGGAGCTTGCCGAGCGGCGCGCCAGAGTCGAGGCCGGGGAGCTCCATCCCAAGAAGGTCAAGCAGGAGCTCGCCCGTACCCTCGTGGCCCAGTTCCACGGCGAGGAGGCGGCGCGGCAGGCCGAGGCGGAGTTCGAAAACATCTTCGCGGGCGGCGGCGTGCCGGAGGACGTGCCGGAAAAAGAGCTCTCGGGCGCCTGGACTCTCGTCAAGCTCCTCGCCGCCGCCGAGCTCGCCGCGAGCAACGCCGAGGCCCGGCGACTCGTCGACCAGGGGGCCGTCCACATCGACGGCCTACGGGCGGGGGACCCGTTCCTGGAGCTTCCGCCCCGGCCCGAGCCCTACCTCTTCAAGGTCGGCAAGCGGCGCTTCGCCCGTGTCCGGCTGAGCTGATCCCAGGAATCGATCGAGAAAAAGGGGCGGGTCGCCTGGACTGGGTGCCCAGGGCGACCCTGAGGGGAAAGAGGGGTCTTGTGGACCTTCTCGCTTTTGACGATATCCTTTGTTCTCCTGGAAGTCAATAGTCGTGGTACGACTGTTGCGCGGCTCCGAAGAGCGTACTATTATGCATGGAGACGTATGAAGACCACCTCTCCCCCCTCTCCGGCCGAAGGAATGGAAGAACGGGTTCCCTCCGAGCTCTCTTCCCACGACCGCATTCTGCAATCGGCCCGCCGGCTTTTCGCGACCGACGGCTACGAGAACGCGACGACCTCGGCCATCGCGCGGATGGCGGGGACGAGCGAGTCTCAGCTCATCAAGCACTTCGGCAGCAAAGAGGGGCTTCTCGAGGCGATCTTCGACCACTCCTGGCAGCGGATGGGAGCGGGTATCAGCCAGGCGCTCGCGCCGCTCACCTCTCCCCGGGAGAAGCTCGGCGCCTTGACCGAGCTGATGATCTCCGCGCTCGAAAAGGACAAGGAGCTGCGGACGCTGATGCTCCTCGAAGGGCGCCGCATCCGCAAGCACGGGCACATGGTGTTGCTGACCCGAGGGTTCCTGGGCGTCCTCGAAGCGGTGGACGGGCTGCTCTCCCAGATGCTCGAGGCGGGCGAGCTCCGGCCGGGGTTGAACGTCGAGGCCGTGCGCTCCGCCCTGATCGGCGCCTTCGAGGGGCTGCTGCGCGATCAGCTCCTGGCCGAGCGGGTGGACTACCCGGCCCGCTTCGACGGCAGGGAGCTGCGCGCCGCCTTCCGGGCCGCGCTCGACGGATTCCTCGTCCGCCGCGACTGATCCCCGCTATCATTGCCTCATGCCTCTGCTTCTCTG
>DATHUD010000809.1:0-3294 GCA_035462575.1 Thermoanaerobaculia bacterium
CGGGAAACCCGGCCCACCCCGCATTTCCGGAGCCCCGCGAGGGGCGACAGGATCTCCGTCCGGCACTCATCAAGCCCGGCGCTCAAGCACCGGGCTAATTCCTGGCGCCCCTGGCGGGGCTGAACCTGAGGGGCCTCTGAAGGGAACTGGGTTGCGTAACCCGGCACCACGCCGCCGCCCTCGCATTGACAACCCCCCGCCCCCGGCCGTAGGATGCCGCGGATCTGGAGGACAGCCCCCCTACATGGCCAAGAACCTGACGCCGAAGAACACGATTCTCGACGCCAATCAGATGGCGCGGATCATTCGGCGAATGGCGGGAGAGATCGTCGAGCGCAACCGCGACTTGAAGAATCTCCTGCTCGCCGGCATCCGCACCCGCGGCGTGCCGTTCGCCGAGAAGATCGCCGAGGAGATCGAGCGCCTCGAGGGGCAGAAGGTGCCCGTCGGCATCCTCGACATCACCCTCTATAGAGACGACCTCTCGACCATCGCCGCCCAGCCGCAGGTCAAGGGGACCCATCTCCCCCGGCCGATCGACGACTGCACCATCGTCCTCTGCGACGACGTGCTCTACACCGGCCGCACCGTGCGCGCGGCCCTGGACGAGCTGATCGACTACGGGCGCCCGAAGGGGGTGCAGCTCGCCGTGCTGGTCGACCGCGGGCACCGGGAGCTGCCGATCCAGGCCGACTTCGTGGGCAAGAAGGTCCCCACGTCCCAGAGCGAGGTCATCGAAGTCTCCTTCGAGTCCACGGACGGCACCGAGCAGGTGCGCATTCTCGACCGGGGACTCGCAAAGGGATGACCGCCGACATCCGCTGGACCCGCAAGGATCTTCTGGGGATCGCCGAGCTGTCGCCGGCCGAGATCGAGCTGATCCTCACGACCGCCGAGTCTTTCCGCGAGGTGGGGGAGCGCCCGATCAAGAAGGTGCCCACCCTGCGCGGCAAGACGGTCCTGAACCTCTTCTTCGAGGCTTCGACGCGCACCCGCTCGAGCTTCGAGATCGCCGAAAAGCGCCTCTCGGCCGACAACATCAACTTCTCGACCTCGGGCTCGGCCCTGGAGAAGGGCGAGAGCCTGATCGACACGGCGATGAACCTCCAGGCCATGGCGCCCGACCTCGTGGTGATCCGGCACGCCGCCCCCGGCGTTCCCCACATGCTGGCGAAGCGGATCAAGGCGGGGGTCATCAACGCCGGAGACGGCGCCCACGAGCATCCCACGCAGGCTCTGCTCGACGCCTTCACCATCCTCCAGCACAAGAAGAAGCTCGCGGGGTTGAAGGTCGCCATCGTGGGCGACATCGAGCACAGCCGGGTGGTGCGCTCGAACATCCACCTGCTGACCAAGATGGGCGCCAAGGTCACGGTCGCCGGCCCGCGCACGCTGATGCCTCCGGACATCGAGAGGATGGGCGTCGAGGTGGCGTATTCGCTTCAGGATGCGCTGCGCGACGCGGACGTGGTGATGATGCTGCGCGTCCAGCTCGAGCGCCAGGGCCGGATGGCCTTCCCCTCGATCCGCGAGTACTTCCAGCTCTTCGGCTTGACCACCGAGCGCCTGGCCGTGGCGAAGGATGACGTCATCCTCATGCACCCCGGGCCGATGAACCGCGGCGTGGAGATCGCGAGCGAGGTGGCGGACGGCCCCTACTCCGTGATCCTGGAGCAGGTCACGCACGGGGTCTCGGTGCGCATGGCCATCCTCTATCTGCTGTCCGGCGTCCACGAGGAGCCCTGAGATGTCCACCCTGCTCATTCATGGAGGCCGGATCGTCGATCCGAGCCAGGATCTGGACGGCGCCCTCGATCTGCTGATCGAGGACGGCGCGGTCGCGAAGATCGGCGGCAAGATCAAGAAGCCCAAGGACGCGGAGACCTTCGACGCCTCCGGCTTGGTCGTGGCGCCGGGGCTGATCGACATCCACGTCCACCTGCGCGAGCCCGGCCAGGAGTACAAGGAGACGGTGCGCTCCGGCACGATGGCCGCGGCGGCCGGCGGCTTTACGGCCGTGGCCTGCATGGCCAACACCATCCCGGCCAACGACAGCCGCCCGATCACCGAGCACATCCTGCTCGAAGCCCGCCGTTACGGCTTCGCCCGGGTCTACCCGATCGGCGCCGTCACCAAGGGGCTCCTGGGCGAAGAGCTTTCGGAGATCGGCGAGATGGTGCGCGCCGGCGCGGTGGCGGTTTCGGACGACGGCAAGCCGGTGATGAATTCCGAGCTGATGCGCCGCGCGCTACTCTACGCGCAGCACTTCAACATTCCGGTCATCCAGCACGCCGAGGATCTGAACCTCTCCGCCAAGGGGGTCATGCACGAAGGGGAGTGGTCGACCCGCCTGGGCCTCGCGGGCATCCCCGGCTCGGCCGAGGACGTGATGGTCGCCCGCGACCTCCTCCTGACCGAGGACACCGGCGGCCGCTACCACGTCGCTCATCTCTCGACCGCGCGGAGCCTCGACCTCGTCCGTTGGGGGCGCTCGAAGGGGTTGAACGTCACCTGCGAGGTGACGCCTCACCATCTCCTGATGACGGATGAAGAGGTGGCGAAGACCGGGTTTTCGACGCATTGCAAGATGAAGCCGCCGCTGCGCTCCGAGCGCGACCGCGCGGCCATGATCGAGGGGCTCGTGGACGGCACGATCGACTGCATCGCGAGCGATCACGCGCCGCACCATGCGGACGAGAAGGATGTCGAGTTCAACGCCGCGCCCTTCGGCATTCTGGGCCTCGAAACCACGCTTCCGCTCTGCCTCGACCGGCTGGTGAGGCCGGGGATTTTAAGTCTTCCGCGCCTGATCGAGCTCCTCTCGACCGGCCCGGCCCGCGTGCTGGGGATTCCCGGCGGCACGTTGAAGCCCGGGAGCCTCGCGGACATCACGCTTTTCCACCCGGACGAAGAGATTACCATCCGCGCCGTGGACTTCAAGAGCAAGTCGCGCAACACGCCCTTCGAAGGGTGGACGCTGCGGGGAAGGCCGGTGGCGACGTTCCTCGGGGGGCGCAGGATCGAGCTGCCCTAAAAAGGACTGCAAGGACTGCAGGGACACCAAGGACCTCAAGGAAGGGTTTTCGCCGTTGATGTCCTTGCAGTCTTGTTGTCCTTAAGGTCCTTTTTGTCCTTTAGGTCCTTTTTGATTCCCCGCTTCGGAGCCCCAGGCGATCCCACCCCTCCCGGCCCAGCCGCCGCAGGGTCTCGATGTTCTTTTCGTAGATCCGCGCGGGGTCGGGACACGCGTCCACCGCGCGCTCGACGCTCTCGTCGCGCAGCAGGGGGAGGCGG
>DATHUD010000810.1:0-5917 GCA_035462575.1 Thermoanaerobaculia bacterium
CTCCCTCTCCCAGGGCCTTCCCTCTCCCCTGCCGGAGCTGCCGGTGCAGTATGCGGACTTCGCGCAGTGGCAGCGGCGCCGGTTGAGCGGCGACGCCCTGGCCGCGGAGCTCGCCCACTGGCGCGCCCGGCTGGCGGGCGCGCCGACCCTGCTGGAGCTCCCCACCGACCGGCCGCGGCCCGCGGTCCAGACCTGGCGCGGGGCCACCCGGAGGTTCCGCCTGCCGGGGGAGCCCGTCCGCCAGCTCCGGGCGCTCGCGCAGACCCAGGGCGCCACTCTCTTCATGGGAGCCCTGGCCGTGTTCCAGGCCCTCCTCTCGCGCATCACGGCGCGGACCGACCTCTCCATCGGGACGCCGATCGCGGGACGGCGGCAGCGGGAGATCGAGGACCTGATCGGCTTCTTCGTGAACACCCTGGTGCTGCGCGCCGACCTGTCCGGCGATCCGGCCTTTCCGGAGATCCTGGCGCGGGCCCGGGAGGTCACGCTCGCCGCCTACGCCCACCAGGACCTCCCCTTCGAGCAGCTCGTGAGCGAGCTGCAGCCCGAGCGGAGCCTCGCCCACGCGCCGCTGTTCCAGGTGATGCTCGTGCTGCAGAACGCGCCCTTGAGCTCGCTGCGCGCTCCGGGCCTGGAGCTTACGCCGCTGTCCGTCGAGAGAGGCACGTCGAAGATCGATCTCACGGTCACCCTTCTCGAAGTCGGCGACGCGGTCGCGGGCGTCGCCGAGTACAACCCCGACCTGTTCGACGGCACCACGATCGAGCGCCTGACCGGCCACTTCGAGGTGCTGCTGCGGGCGGTGGCGGGCGGCTCCGGCGGCCGTCTCTCGGAGCTGCCGCTCCTCACCCCGCCCGAAAGGCACCAGATCCTCGCCGAGTGGAACGCGACCGGGACCCGCCTCGCGGGGGAGCTGGTCCTGCACCGCCTCATCGAGGAGCAGGTGGCCCGCGCTCCCGAAGCCGTGGCGGTCGAGGGGGAGGACGCGGCGCTGACCTATGCCGGGCTCAACGCCCAGGCCAACCGGCTCGCCCGGTTCCTCCGCCGCCTGGGCGTCACCCCCGGCGCGCCGGTCGCGGTGTCGGCCGAACGCTCGCCGGAGCTGGTGGTCGCTCTGCTCGCCGTCCTCAAGGCGGGCGGGGCGTACGTCCCCCTCGATCCCTCCTACCCGCAGGAGCGCCTCGCCTGGATGCTCGGAGACGCCTTTTCGGGAGGCTCGGCGCCGGTCCTGCTGACCGAGGAGAGCCTGGCCGGCCGCTTCCCCGCGGAGGTTCCGAGGTTCCTCCTCGACGCCGAGGCTCCGTCCCTCGCCGGCGAAGACTCAGGCGACCTCGCGGGCGGCGCGGCGCCGGACGATCTGGCCTACATCATCTACACCTCGGGCTCCACGGGCCGGCCCAAGGGGGCGATGAACACCCACCGGGCGATCTGCAACCGGCTCCTCTGGATGCAGGAGGCCTACGGCCTCACCCCGGCGGACCGGGTGCTCCAGAAGACGCCCGCGAGCTTCGACGTCTCGGTCTGGGAGCTCTTCTGGCCGCTCCTGACCGGCGCGCGGCTGGTGCTGGCGCGGCCGGAGGGGCACAAGGATCCGGCGTATCTGATCGACCGGATCGAGCGGACGGGGGTCACGACCCTGCACTTCGTCCCCTCCATGCTGCAGGCGTTCGTGGAGGCCCCGGGCCTCGAGCGGTGCGGCTCGGTGCGGCGGGTGATCGCGAGCGGCGAGGCGCTGCCGCGCGAGCTGGCGAGCCGGTTCGCGGCCCGGCTCAATGCGGAGCTGCACAACCTCTACGGGCCGACCGAGGCGGCCGTCGATGTGAGCTGGCACTTCTGCCGGCCCGGGGAGACGGGGGCTGTCCCGATCGGCCGCCCGATCTCGAACCTCGCTCTCTACATCCTGGACCCCGGCCTCGCGCCGGTCCCGGCCGGCGTTCCCGGCGAGCTCTTCATCGGCGGCCTGGGGGTGGCGCGCGGCTATCTGGGCCGGCCCGGGCTCACCGCCGAGCGCTTCGTCCCCGATCCCTTCGCCGCGGGAGCGGGCGGGCGCCTCTACCGCACCGGCGACCTCGCCCGCTTCCTTGCGGACGGCGAGATCGAGTACCTCGGCCGCACCGACCACCAGGTCAAGATCCGCGGCTTCCGCATCGAGCTGGGCGAGATCGAAGCCGCGCTCGCCGCACATAAGGCGGTGCGGGAGGCGGTGGCGGTGCCCTGGCAGGACGGCGGACGGACCCTGCTGGTGGCCTACGTCGTTGGCGCAGCGCCCGACGAGCTGCGGGCCTTCCTGCGCGAGCGGCTGCCCGACTACATGGTGCCGGCTCTGTTCGTCGAGATGCCGGCCCTGCCGCTCTCGCCGAACGGCAAGGTGGACCGCCGGGCCCTGCCCGCTCCCGGGGCACCCGCGCGGCAGACGGGCCCCACGGCGCCGCGCACCCGCGCCGAGGAGCTGCTGGCGGGGATCTGGCGCGAAGCCCTGCGGGTGGGCGAGGTCGGCGTCCACGACAATTTCTTCGAGCTCGGCGGGGACTCGATCCTCAGCCTGCAGGTGATCTCCCGGGCCGCCCGCCACGGCCTCCGCCTCACCCCCCGGCAGCTTTTCGAGTCCCCGACCATCGCCGGGCTCGCGGCCATCGCGGTGGCCGATCTTCCGGCGGCCAGTCCGGCGGAGACCGGGCCGGTCACCGGGCCGGTCCCCCTGACGCCCATCCAGCGCTGGTTCTTCGAGCGCGAGCTGCCGGACCCCGGGCACTTCAACCAGGCCCTGCTGCTCGCCGCCGAGGCGCCCCTCGATCCCGCGCGGCTCAAGCGGGCCGTGGCCGCCGTCTTCGCGCACCACGACGCGCTGCGGGCGCGCTTCGACCGGGATGTGGAGGGTTGGAAGCAGGAGATCGGAGAGCCCGGCTCTCCGGCCCCCTCCACCCGGATCGCCCTGTCGGCCCTGCCGGAGCCGCGGCGCACCCCGGCGCTGGAGGAGGCCGCCGCGCTCCTCCAGGGGAGCCTCTCGCTCACCGGCGGCCCGCTGCTGCGGGCGGCCCTGTTCTCCACGGATCGCCTCCTGCTGATCGCCCATCACCTGGTGGTGGACGGCGTCTCCTGGCGCGTCCTGCTGGAGGATCTGGAGACGGTCTACCGGAGCGGCGCGGCGGCCGACCTGCCGCCAAAAACCACCTCCTTGAGGCTCTGGGCCGAGCGCCTCGTCGAGGCTGCCCGCACCGCGGACACCGCGGCCTGGGCGAGCCTGGACGCGCCGCCGCGCATCCCGGTCGATTTCGACCGCGGGCCCGGCGACGGCGCCTCCACCCGCACCGTCGACTCCGGGCTCACGGCCGAGGAGACCCGGGCCCTGCTGCAGGATGTGCCCCGGGCCTACCGCACGCGAATCGACGACGCCCTGCTGACCGCGCTGGCGGAGGCGTTCGCCGGCTGGACGGGGGACCGCCGGCTCTGGCTCGACCTCGAAGGGCACGGCCGGGAGGACATCTTCCCGGACCTCGACGTCTCGCGCACGGTCGGCTGGTTCACCTCCCTGTACCCGGTGCTCCTCGACCTGCGCGGCGCCGCGGCGCCCGGCGAGGCCCTGAAGGCGGTCAAGGAGCGGCTGCGCTCGATCCCGCAGCGCGGGCTCCCCTTCGGTCTGCTGCGGTATCTGGGGGAAGGGGAGGCCGCCGAGCGCCTCCGCACGCTGCCGGCTCCCGCGGTGGTCTTCAACTACCTCGGTCAGCTCGACCAGGCCACGGGCGGCCTTCTGCGCCCGGCCCGCGAGTCGGCCGGGCCGGTGCGCTCGACGCGCCAGCCGCGCTCGCACCTTCTGGAGATCACCGCCCGGGTGCAGGAGGGCCGTCTGCGGCTGCGCTGGGACTACAGCGCCCACCGGCACCGGCGCGCGAGCATCGAGACGCTGGCCCGGGGGTTCCTGGATGCGTTGCGGCGGCTGATCGAGCACTGCCGGGAGGCCGGCGCCGGGGGGTTCACGCCTTCGGACTTCCCCCTGGCCCGGCTCGACCAGGCCGCTCTGGACCGGCTGGCGGCGGCCGCGCCGGGGCCGATCGAAGACCTCTTCCCGGCCTCCCCCATGCAGCAGGGGATGATCTTCCATTCGCTGCGCGATCCCGGCTCCGGCGTCTATGTCGAGCAGTTCCGCCTCCGGCTCGGACCGGAGCTCGACCCGGAGGCCTTCGAGCGCGCCTGGCAGCGGGTCTTCGACCGCCACCCGGCGCTGCGCACGGCGTTCTTCTGGAACGGGCTGGAGAGACCTCTCCAGGTGGTGGGCTCCGGCGTACGGCTCCCCTGGGAGCGGCAGCGCGGCGAATGGCGAGATCTGCTCGCCTGGCAGGAGGAGGACCGCCGGCAGGACTTCGACCTCGCCCGGCCGCCGCTGGCCCGCGCCGCCCTCTTCGACCTCGGAAACCGGGGGGAGGAGGGCTACGGCTTCCTCTGGAGCTACCACCACGCCCTGCTCGACGGCTGGTCGCTGCCGATCCTGCTGCGCGACCTCTTCGCCTTCTACCAGGAGGAGACCGGCCAGGCCCGGGCGGAGCTGGAATCGGCGAGGCCCTACCGCGACTACATCGCCTGGCTCGAAGGCCAGGATCTCGCCGCGGCCGAGGGTTTCTGGCGGCGCGCTCTCGCCGGCTTCGCGGCGCCGACGCCCCTGGGGATCGACCGGCCGGCCGGTGCCCCCGCCGCGGCTCCGGGTCCGCGCGCCGCCCGCGCCGCGCTGGCTCCCGGCGCTACGCAGGAGCTCCGCGATCTCGCCCGGTCCCTGGGGGTGACGCTCAATACCGCGGTCCAGGGGGCCTGGGCCCTTCTGCTCCACCGCTACAGCGGCGAGGAGGACGTGGTCTTCGGCGCGGTCACCGGCGGGCGCTCGGCGCCGCTCCCCGGCATCGAGTCGATGGTCGGCCTGTTCATCAATACGCTGCCGGCGCGGGTGCGGGTGGAGCGCTCGGCGCTCCTCGGCCCCTGGCTCTGCGAGCTGCAGGACCGGCAGGCCGACGCCCTGCAGTACGAATACAGCCCGCTCGCCGAGATCCGGGCCTGGAGCGAGGTGCCCGCCGGACGGCCGCTGTTCGAGAGCCTGCTCGCCTTCGAGAACTACCCCGTCGACGAAACGGTGCAGGAGCGGGCGGGGCGCGGGCTGGCGCTGGCCGAAGCCGGCGTGACCGAGCAGCTCGACAGCCCTTTGAGCCTGCTCGCAACGCCGGGCGAGCGGCTCTCGCTCACGCTGCTCCACGACCCGCAGCGGATCGAGGCGCCCGACGCCGCCCGCCTGCTGCGCCACTTGGAGGGGCTGCTCGCGGCGATGCCGGCCGGCTCCGGCCGGACGCTCGGCGAGCTGCCGGCGCTCAGCCCCGCGGAGCGGCAGGAGCTGCTCGCCGGCTGGAACGAGACGGCGCGCGCGACCCCCTGGACGGGACAGGCGGTCCACCGCCTTTTCGAGGCCCAGGTGGACCGCTCGCCCGAGGCCGTCGCCGTGGTCTTCGCCGGCGAGCCGCTCACCTATCGCGAGCTCGACCGGCGGGCGAACCGGCTGGCGCGCCATCTCCGCGCCCTGGGGGTCGAGGCCGAGGCGCGGGTGGGCCTCCTCCTGGAGCGCTCGGTCGATCTGGTCGCCGGCGTGCTCGGCGTCCTCAAGGCGGGAGGGGCCTACGTCCCTCTGGATCCGGCCTACCCCGCGGAGCGTCTCGAGCTGATGGCCAGAGACGCCGGCATCCGGGTGCTCCTGACCTCCGCGGACTTCGAGGGGATCGAGGCGCAGAGCCCGGAACGCCTGGAAGGGACGTGCGATCCCGATCAGTTGGCGTACGTGATCTACACCTCGGGCTCGACCGGCCGGCCCAAGGGCGTGCAGATCGCCCACGGCGCGCTCGCCAACTTCCTCGCGTCCATGGCGGCGCGGCCGGGCCTCGAGGCG
>DATHUD010000811.1:0-2125 GCA_035462575.1 Thermoanaerobaculia bacterium
CGGCTCGTGCCCCTCGGGTGGGTGTGACCTCGGTCCGGATATGGAACCGGACGGCTAGGGCCGGGTTCCCGTGCCGGCGAGGCCGTACGGTTTCGCCGGCACCTCTTTTTGTTTCCTTGTCACGAAATCGGCCTCTCCGGCAACTTACATCTTTAGACACCTGTGAGCACGGAGAGGGGGAAATCCATGACCGACATCCATATCACCCGGGAGCTTCTGGAGGCGGTCTCGCGCGGCGAGGTGCCTGAGAGATTCCTGGTACAGACCGGGATGCAGCATCTCGCCAGTCTCTGTCCCTTCTGCCGGGAGGAGATCCAGGCCTGGGAGGCGAAGAGGGCAGCCCGGCCCGAATACGACTATGTCCTCCAGGCGCTGCCGTCTGTGCTCGCGAGGCATGCGCCGGAGCTGGAGGCGCGGTGGCGGCGGGCGGAGGAGGATCTCGCGGCTCTCCTCGCATTCCCCCGCGAGGAGCGCCGCGCCCGGATCGAGCGGGCTCGGAGCCGCTTTCGGGGTCCGTATCTGGCGGAGCTGCTGATCCAGGAGAGCCGGAGATGTATCCCCAGCGATCCCGGAGAGGCGTACCACCTGGCCGAGCTGGCCCGCTTCATCGTCCACCGTTCCCCGGGGACCCCGGAGTCCTTCGACTTCGTCGCGCTCGCGACTGCCTCCATGGCGAACGCCTCCCGGGCCGGCGGGGATCTGCGCCAAGCCGAGGAGCACTTCCAGTATGCGCGCTATGTCATCACGCATCACGGTGTGACCGATCCCCGGGTGATCGCCCGAATTGACAGCCTCGAAGGCTCCCTTCGGACCGACCAGCGCCGCTTTCCCCAAACCGAGGCTCTTCTGACTCGGGCTGCCATGCTCTATCGAATCACCGCTTTGCCCGTGGAGACAGGTCGGGTCCTACTCAAGCTGGGGGAGATGTACTTCCACCGAAAGCTGCTGAGTCGCGCCATCGAGACGGTTTCCGCAGCCCTGGAGCAGTTTCCCTCGGAGGCCGAGCCCCGCCTCTACTTATATGGCCGGCACAACCTGTCCCTGTACCTCACCGAGGCCGGCCGGTTCCATGAGGCCGCCGATCTCCTGGAGGTCGACGCCGACCTCTACGCCCGTTTCCCGGAGCCTTGGACGCAGCTCCGGCTGTCGTGGCTCCGGGGGAAGATCGCGGCTGGGGTAGGGGATGTTCCGGCGGCGGAGCGGTGGCTCACCGAGACGCGGGACGGGTTCGTGCGGCAGGGGATCGGGTATGACGCGGCGATGGTGTCGCTCGATCTGGCGCTCCTCTATGTCCAGGAAGGGCGGACGGGGGAGGTGCGGCGGGTGGCGGAGGAGATGGTGCCGATCTTCGCGGCGCAGGACGTCCACCGGGAGGCCACGGCCGCGCTCCGCCTGTTCCTGGAGGCGGCCCGGCGGGAGGAGGTGACGGCCGGGCTGGTGCGGGAGGTGGCGGGTTTTCTTAAGGCGGCTCGGGGGGATGCGGAGTTGCGGTTTCGGTAGGGGAAGCTCCGGGGCGACAGCGCACAGGGCAACAGCCAATGGCGACCCGGACGGCTTCGCCGCCCGGGCCCTCACCCCAACCCTCTCCCAGCCCCCTCCCACCCTTCCGGGAGAGGGAGCGCTTGCGGGGTTTCTCGTCCGGGGACGTCTACACCCTATGGAACCGTGTTTTCGCCTGCCCGCTCCAGCACTTGGCGATACAGCCTCTCGCCCAGGAAGAAGCCGGCCTGTTCGCGGAGAGCATCGAGCAGAGGGCGGACCTCGGGGATCGCGCCGAGACGGCCAATGGCGGCGAGGCTGGTGAGGGGAGAGGTATTGCTGACGACGATCATTGCCGGTTGAGGTGGCGCAGTGTCTCGAGATCCTGCTCCAAGTCCTCAGTCTCGAAATGAGGGGCGATCCGGCGGATTCCGAGGACTTGCCGGAGCTCCCAGAGAGACAAGCCCGCCAACTCGTGAGCCTTGCCTAGCGAGAGCCGGCCTTGCTCGTAGAGGTGGACCGCCAACTCGATACGGAGCTGGTTCACCGTCATGCGCGCGGAGTCAAGGACGTCTTGAGGAATTTCGAGGTAGGCGGTGGCGGGCATCCGGCATTCTCCTTGGGTCCGGATAGTATCAGATGCCTC
>DATHUD010000812.1:0-2031 GCA_035462575.1 Thermoanaerobaculia bacterium
CGTTTCCGAGTCCGGCGGAAGCTGGCTCGACGCGGCCATGGTCTGGCTGGGCCGCCTGCTGCCCGGACAGGGAGATGCGACCCGCACGACGGAGAAGGCCAAACCCTCCGATGGGTGGGGCTCCACGCCCATCATCGTTACGCCGTATACTGGATCATGCATCGATCCGAATGGATGTACTTGGGGCGGCTAGCGCGCACGGATCTTTCAGGCCGGGCGAGGGTTGCTTAAGCCCCTCGCCCGAGCGCGCGGTGCCGGATTCCCATCCTTTGTTTTGTTTCAGGTATTTGGGAGGCGCCAGACATGTTGCGAGATCACCCGACTGTAGAGGACTTCGAAGCTTTTCTGAAGAGCGCATCTCGATCCGGCAAATCCACGCGGAACTCGCGGATTCTGCTGCATCTGCTGTCGAAATGCCCTGTGTGCCGTGACCGGCTCCAATTGATGGGCTGGCCGTCGGCCCGCCTGGACCGCCTGTTCCACCTTCCCGGAGGAGCTGTCGAGGACAGGACCGACTTTCCCCAGCTCCAGACTGGCTATAGCTACGACAAGGCCTTTGCCAAGGCGGAGCAGGCGGTCTCCCGGTTCCTCATGCCGGACCCGTTGCCGGCTGCTCCGCCGGAGCAGCTCCTCGCCGAGCTGGATCAGCATCCGTTCTCGGAACAGATCCGGCTCGTCGAAGAAGAGGCGCGCTTTGCCAGCCCGCAGCTCGTCCAATCCCTGATCGACCGCGGCCAGGCAGCGCGCTATACCGATCCGGAAAAACTGCTGCACTGGACGAGCCTCGCGCGGAGCGTGGCAACCCGATGCGCTCCCGAGACACTAGGCAGTCCGATGAAGATGGCGGACCTCCGGGCCCGGACCTGGGGGCATTTCGGCAACGCACTACGGATTGCCGGACGCCTGCGGGAGGCGGAAGAGGCGATGGTGACCGCCCAGGCCTACCTGAAGGCCGGGACCGGAGACCCCACCGTGCGGTCGCGTCTGTTCGAGCATCTCGCCTCCCTCCACACCTTCCAGCGACGCTTCGACCTGGCGGTCGAGGCTCTCGGCGAGGCGGCCGAGATCTACCGCCAGCTCGGCGAGAACCACGCGCTGGCGAGGACCCTGGTCCAGGAGGCGATCGCCTATCTCTATGCCGGAGAGGCGGAGAGCGCCGTTCTCATTCTCAATCAGGCGATCCCGCTGATCGATCACGAGGAGGACCCGCACCTGCTCCTCGCCGCCTGTCACAACCTGGTCCGTTGCTACATCGACCTCGACAGGCCCGAGCAGGCGCTCTCGCTCTACTTCGAGACGCAGGAGCTCTACAAGGAGTTCAGCGACAATCTCATCCTCCTCCGGGCCCGTTGGCAGGAAGGCCAGTTGCTGCGCGACCTGGGGCATCTGCGCGCCGCGGAGGCAGCTCTGCTGCGCGCCCGCACGGGCTTTATCGAGCGCAAGCTGATGTACGAGGTCGCAGTCGTCTCGCTGGATCTGGCCGCGGTCTACGTGAAGCTCAAGGCGCTGGAGGATCTGAGGCAGACCGTGACCACCACGGTCCCGATCTTCCGCGCCCTGCGGATCGACCGGGAGGGGCTCGCCGCCCTCCTCCAGCTCCAGAAAGTCGCCGACCAGGAGCAGCAGGCCCTGGCGTTGATCCGCTCGCTCAACGCGCGGCTCAGCTCCAGCCGCTCGCCCGGCGCGGCGCGATGAAGTAACACCCCTTCGACTCCGGCGGCGGCTCCCCGGCCGCCGCCGGTTCCGATTTCCCCCGGCTCCCCTCCCTTTGCGTCGTCCCTGCGGACGTTCCTCGCCCGCAAGGCTCGAAAGATGTTCCCCTGGAGTGTCTCGTTTTCTCCCCCGAGCTACACTTCTCTTGTCAGCAGGTCATCTTTTTGCAGCACATGAACTCGCGGACTGGAAGGCCTGAGGCCGCTCCGAAGTCCGCATCTTGTGAGGAGGAGAGAAATGAAAATGTTTTCCCGCATCTGCCTTGTGGCCGCCGTCGTCTGCTCGTTGATGTTCGTCACCTCGCCGGTGGCCAATGCC
>DATHUD010000813.1:0-4109 GCA_035462575.1 Thermoanaerobaculia bacterium
GAGGCCCAGGGTCCAGTTCGTGGCGAGGCCGAAGGAGGCGGTCTTGACCGCGATCAGCCCCTGGTCGTGGTAGAGAGCGAGAACCCAGTCGAACTCGTTGCGGCGGGCGCGGGCGAAGAGGGAGTCGGCGCTCTCCGGGCCGTGGACGTCGATTCCCCGCTCCCGGGCCGCGGCGACGGCCGGGGCGAGAATCGATCCCTCTTCGTCGCCCAGGAGCCCTCCCTCTCCGGCGTGGGGGTTCAGCCCCGCCAGGGCGATCCTCCCGCCCGCGTGGCGGTGGAGGCAGTCGAGCGCCTCGCCCACGGAGCGCCCGTCGATCCCGTCCAGAGCCTGGCGGAGCGGCAGGTGGACGGAGAGGAGCGCCACCTGGAGCTCGGGAGCGAGGAAGGCCATCAGATAGTCGCGGCCGTAGCGCTCGAGGCCGCAGACCTCGGCCAGGTAGTCCGTGTGCCCCACGAAGCCCGGGAGGTGTTGGCGGGCGACCGACTCCTTGGAGACGGGCGCGGTGACCAGGGCGTCGGCCACGCGGGAGTCCACGAGCTCGATGCCCACGTCCAGGGCCGCCATGGCCCCGGCGGCGTCGGCCGGCCCCGAGATCCCGAAGGAGAGGGTGCGCCGGCTTCCCACCGGATCGAGGACGGGGATCTCCCCCTCTCCCAGGTTCTCGAGATCCTGGCGCACGGGAGCCGCTCCGAGGAAGCGCAGGCGGTCCCAGGGAACGTCGGGGAGGGCGGGACGGAGGGCTTCGAGAGCTACGCGCTCGGCGACCAGGATCGGCTGCCAGGCGGCCGGCGCCGGTTCGGTCGCGAAGAGCTTCAGGAGGATCTCGGGGCCGATCCCCGCCGGGTCGCCCTGGGTGAGGGCGAGAACGGGGCGCCGGCCGGACGGGAGAGGGGAGGTCAAGGCTCTACCGGTCGAGGTCGCCGTTGCCGTCGCGCTTGCCTCTCCCCCGCTTGAGCTCCTCTTCCTTGAACATGTAGCGGATCACCTGCTTCTGGATGAGCAGGTTGGGCCCGACGTTGCGGTTCAGCTTGATCGCCCCCTTGTCGTACCACTCGATCCACCCGCGCAGCTCCTCGTCGTTGATCAGGATCACCACCATGGGTGTCTTGGCCGCCATCTGCTTGAGGTAGTAGAACTCCTCGGCGTTGGTCTGCTCGGGCGGCGTCTGCTTGCGGCGCACACTGCGCGAGGGGAGCTCCTTTTTGAGCTCGTTCATGTCGGGGCGTATCAGTTTGCGATTGGCCATGTCGGATCCGTTGTGGATCAGTCTCTTTATGAATACGGGGTCCCTAGGATGACGGGGCCGCGGGCCGGCTGTCCGGATTCCTGGTCTTGTAGCCCTCGTCCTCGTAGGCCAGGCAGCAGAGCAGCCGTCCGCACTGGCCGGAGATCTTCGACGGATTCAGGCTCAGGTTCTGCCGCTTGGCCATCTGAATCGAGATCGGACGAAAATCTTTCAACCAGGTCGAGCAGCAGAGCGTCCGTCCGCAGATGCCGATGCCGCCGACCAGGCCGGCCTCGTCGCGCGCCCCCACCTGCACCATCTTGACCCGTACCGAAAACCGCGAGGAGAGATCGCGGACCAGTTGTCTGAAGTCCACCCTCCCGTCGGAGGTGAAGTAAAAAGTCGCTTTCTTGCCGGAGAGCGAGAAATCGACGAGCGAGATCTTCATGTCCAGGTTCAAAGCCCGGGACCGCTCCTGCGCGAAGAGCTTGCCCGCCATCTCGTTCTGGCACTGCCGCTCGTAGGCTGCCATATCTCCCGGATCGGCCGGCCGCAGGATCGGCCGCGCGGAGGACTTCTGGCACGGCTTGAAGACCGGCATGGGAGACTGCTCGACGTGCCCGAAGGACGGCCCCGACTCCAGATCCACAACCACCTTGTCCCCCCTCGCGTAGAGATGGTTCCCGGTCGAGCAGAGCGTCAGATTGGTCTCTTCCCGGAAACGTACGCCGACGAACGCGTCCTCGACGGCCGTCGACATGCCTTTGAATGAGCAACCATTACATCCACCCATGGTGTGACTACCGTTCCATACGCGACAGCGATCTGACCCTATGCAGGATGAATACCAACCAGGCCGGATCGACGGGTTTAAGAGGCTCGGGACGCTGGGCGCAGATTGTTGCAGCCACCCGTCCCGGCGTCAACAACGCGGGCACACCCTATCATGTTCCCGCAAGGGCTCCCGGGTCGAGGACCCGCCGCCCGATGTCGCGCCGGAAGACCTTCCCCGGCCAGTCGACCTCGGCGACCGCCGCGTAGGCGCGCTTGAGCGCGGTGGGGAGGTCGGAGCCCAGGGCGCAGACCGAGAGGACCCTCCCTCCCGCGCTCACCAGCCCGCCGTCCGCGAGCGCCGTTCCGGCGTGGAAGACCTCGACACCCGGCAGGGCGGCCGCGCGGTCGAGGCCGCGGATCGGCTCCCCCTGGACGGGCCGGCCGGGATAGCCGGGGCTCGCCAGGACCACGCAGGCCGCCGCCTCGTGGCGGAACGAGAGCCGGAGGGCTTCAAACCGCCCCGCGGCGCCCGCGGCGAGGACGGGCAGGAGGTCGTCTTCCATCCGCAGGAGGAGGACCTGCGCCTCGGGGTCGCCGAAGCGGGCGTTGAACTCCAGCACCCGCGGCCCCTCGGGGGTGAGGATCAGGCCGGCGTAGAGGACCCCCACGAACGGGCGCCCTTCGGCGGCCATCCCGGCGACCGTGGGCCGCAGGACGGTGTCGACGATCCGGGCGGCCTCCTCGCCCGAGAGCCCGCCCGAGGGGCTGTGGCAGCCCATGCCGCCGGTGTTGGGGCCGGTGTCCCCGTCGCCGATCCGCTTGTAATCCCGGGCGGTCGCGAGCGGCAGGACACGCTCACCGTCCGAAAGCGCCATGAAGGAGACCTCGTCCCCGGCGAGGAAGGCCTCGACCACCACCCGGTCGGCGCTCGCCCCGAAGCGGCGCTCCGTAAAGAGGGCGGAGAGGGCGTCTTCGAGCCCGGCCTCGTCCTCGACGATCAGCACCCCTTTGCCGGCCGCGAGCCCGTCGGCCTTCAGGACCACGGGATAGCCGAACCGCGCCTGGGCTTGGCGGGCCCCGGCCGCGTCGTGCGCGATGGCGAAGGCGGCCGTGGGGATGCCGTGCCGCTCCATGAACTGCTTGGCGAACACCTTGCTCCCCTCGATCTCCGCGGCGAGCCGGCTCGGGCCGAAGACCGCCAGGCCCCGCTCCCGGAGCTCGTCGGCGAGCCCCAGGGTGAGCGGCAGCTCGGGACCCACCACGGTCAGGTCGATCTTCAAGTCCGCCGCAAAGTCGGCCAGCCGCTGGACCTCGTCCCCCGCGATCGGCACGAGGTCGGCCACGGCCGCGATCCCGGGGTTGCCGGGGGCGCAGTAGAGCTCGGTCAAGAGCGGGCTCTGCCGCAGCTTCCAGCACAGGGCGTGCTCCCGGCCGCCCCCTCCGACCACCAGGACTTTCATCACCGCCTCCCTTCGGCCGCTTGGAGAGTGGTCACCGCCAGCACGTCCACGATGTCTTCGGCGGAGCAGCCGCGCGACAGATCGTTGACCGGCAGGGCGAGCCCCTGGAGGAGCGGTCCGACCGCGCGCGCCCCGGCGAGCCGCTCGGTCAGCTTGTAGGAGATGTTGCCCGAGTCGAGATCGGGGAAGATCAGGACGTTCGCCCGCCCCGCGACAGGGCTTCCCGGGGCCTTCCTCCGCCCCACGTCCGGCACCAGGGCGGCGTCCGCCTGCATCTCGCCGTCCACTTCGAAGCCCACGTTGCGCCCGCGCAACACCTCCAGGGCGGCGCGGACCTTGTCGGCCCGCGGGTGCTGTGCGCTCCCATGGGTCGAAAACGAGAGGAGGGCCATCCGCGGCTCCTCGCCCAGGAGCACGCGGCAGCTCGCTGCCGCGGCCTCGGCGATGTCGGCGAGCTGCTCCGGGTCCGGGTCGGGCACGACGCCGCAGTCGCTGTAGATCAGCGCGCGGCCGTCGGGCAGGACCATCAGGAAGCAGGAAGAGACCATCTTGAGCCCCGGCCGCGGGCCGACCGCCCGGAGCGCCGCCCGGAGCGTGTCCGCGGTGGTGGCCAAGGCCCCCATCACCGCCCCGCCGGAGCGCAGGGT
>DATHUD010000814.1:0-6441 GCA_035462575.1 Thermoanaerobaculia bacterium
GGAGCTCAAGGGGAGCGTGGAGGCGGCCCTGGGGCTGCCGGTTCCGCTGGCGGACCTCCTCCAGGGGATCGGCACCCGGGCGCTCGCGGAGAAGATCCTCGCGGGCCTGGCCGAAGCCGGGCCGGAGGCGGAGGACGTCCCGCCGGTCCGCGCCCTGTCGCTTTCCGGGGACCAGCCCCTCTCCTTCGGGCAGAGGGGGCTCTGGTTCCTCGAGCGGCTGACGCCCGGGGGCGGCGCCTACAACATCGCCGTGGCGGCGCGCGCCCGGGGGCTCGATCCGGCGGCGCTCGGGCGGGCGCTCGAAGCCGTGGTCTCCCGCCACGACGCCCTGCGCGCGGTCTTCCGGATGGTGGGGGAGGAGCCGGCGCAACGGGTGCTCCCCGAGGCGCGGGTCGACTTCGCGGTGGAGGACGCCTCCGCCTGGACGGAGCGGGAGCTCGCGGACCGTCTGGCCGCGGAGGCGTGGCGCCCGTTCTCCCTGGAGGCGGGGCCGCTCGTGCGGCTCCGCGGGTTCGAGCGGGGCGAGGGCGAGCGGGTCCTGCTCTTCGCGGTCCACCACCTCGTGGCCGACTTCTGGTCGCTCGGGATCGTGGCGCGGGAGCTGGGTGCGCTCTACCTTCAGGAGACCGGCGGCCCGGCGGCGGAGCTGCCTCCCGCTGCGCTGCGCTACGCCGACTTCGTTGAGTGGCAGGCGGAGAGGCTGGCCGGGGAGCGGGGGGAGAGGCTGTGGGATTTCTGGCGGGAGCGCCTTTCCGGGCTCCCGGATCTGGACCTCCCCACGGACCGGGCGCGTCCGCCGGTCCGGGGCGAGCGCGGCGGCGCCCGGGCCCTGGCGCTCCCGTCCTCCCTGGTCTCCGAGGTCCGGGCCTTCGGCTCCTCGCGGGGCGCCACCCTCTTCATGACCCTCCTCGCGGTCTTCGAGGCGCAGCTCGCCCGCTCCTCCGGCCAGGAGGATTTCGCGGTGGGATCGCCCACGGCGGGCCGGCCCGTGCCGGAGCTGGCCGGGCTCGTAGGGTACCTCGTGAACACGGTGGCGCTGCGGGCCGACCTCTCCGGGGAGCCGGGCTTCGGCCGCCTCGTGGAGCGGGTGCGGGCCGCGGCCCTCCCGAGCCTGGAACACGGGGATTTCCCGTTCCCGCTCGTGGCCGAGCGGCTGCGGCCGGCGCGCGATCCGGCGCGCTCGCCCCTCTTCCAGGCGATGTTCGTGCTGCAGCGCGGCCGGGCCCTGGACGACCCGGGGCTCGCCGCTTTCGCGCTGGGGGAGGACGGAGCGCTGATCGAGCTGGGCGGGGCCACGCTCGAATCGGTGCGGATCGCCGAGCGGCGCGCGCAATTCGACCTGACGCTCCGGGTGACGGAGAGCGGCGCCGGGGGGCTCACCGCCTCCCTCGAATACGACGCCTCGCTCTGGGACGGCGCCACGGCGGAGCGGATGCTCGGCCACTTCCGGACTCTCCTCGGGGCGGCCGTGGTCTCGCCCGAGACGCCGGTCTGGCGCCTCCCGCTCCTGACAGCGGAGGAGCGCGTCCAGATCCTCGGGGAGTGGAACGAGACCTCCCGGAGCTACCCCCGTGGGCTTCTCCTTCACGAGCGCTTCGAGGAGAGGGCGGCGGAGCGGCCCAGGGACGAGGCTGTGGTCGCCGGGGACGTGCGCCTCACCTACGAGGAGCTGAACCGGAGGGCGAACCAGCTCGCCCACCACCTGCGGACCCTGGGGGTGAAGCCGGAAGACCGCGTGGGCGTCTGCCTGCGCCGGTCGGAGCGGATGATCTCGACCCTCTTGGGAATCCTGAAGGCGGGCGGCGCCTACGTGCCTCTCGATCCAGCCTATCCTCGGGAGCGCCTGGAGCTGATCCTCACGGATTCGGGCGCCCGCCTGGTGGTCACCGAGGGGGGGACCGCCCCCGACCTCGCCGCTTTCACAGAAGGCCGGGCGCACCGGGTGCTGCTGGACGCGGAGGCGATCGCCCGGGAGAGCGGCAGGAACCCGGAGCGGACCGCGGGGCCTGGGAACCTGGCCTATCTGATCTACACGTCGGGCTCGACGGGCCGGCCCAAGGCGGTCGCGATCGAGCACCGGAGCCCGGTGGTGCTCGTCCATTGGGCCTGGGAGGTGTTCCCGCCCGCGGACCTGTCGGACGTGCTCGCCGCGACCTCGATCGGCTTCGATCTCTCGGTCTTCGAGATCTTCGTGCCGCTCTCCTGGGGAGGCCGGGTGGTCGTGGCGGAGAACGCGCTCGCCCTGCCGGCTCTCCCCGCGGCGGGCGAGGTCACCCTGATCAACACCGTCCCTTCAGCGATCGCCGAGCTGGTGCGCGCGGGGCTGGTGCCGGAGTCCGTTCGGGTGATCAACCTCGCGGGCGAGCCGATCCCCCCGGCTCTGGTCGAGGCGATCCACGCCCTCTCTCCTCCGCGGCGGCTCTACAACCTCTACGGCCCTTCCGAGGACACGACGTACTCGACCTTCGCGCTCTTGGCCGAAGGCAGCGAGGCGCCCATCGGCCGGCCGCTCGCGGACACCCGGGTCTATCTGCTGGACGCCCGGGGCGAGCCGGTTCCCGCGGGCGTGCCGGGGGAGCTCTACCTCGCGGGAGAGGGGCTCGCCCGGGGCTATCTCGGCCGGCCGGACCTGACGGCCGAGCGGTTCGTGCCCGATCCCTTCGCCGCCGCGCCCGGCGCCCGCCTCTACCGGACGGGCGACCTCGCCCGCTTCCGCCCGGGCGGGGACCTCGACTTCCTCGGGCGTATCGACCACCAGGTGAAGGTGCGCGGCTTCCGGGTGGAGCTGGGAGAGATCGAGGCCGCGCTCGCCCGTCACCCCGAGGTGCGCGAGGCCGTGGTCGTGGCGCGCGACGACGGCGAGCGCGGCAAGCGCCTCGTGGCTTATGTGACGCCGCGGGGTGTGGCGGCCTCGGAGCTGCGCCAGTCCCTGCGCGAGTCGCTGCCGGAGCACATGGTGCCGTCGGCCTTCGTGCGGCTGGACTCCCTGCCGCTCTCGCCCAACGGCAAAGTGGACCGCAAGGCCCTGCCGGACCCGGGCCTCCCCGGGGTTGACCGCGCCCCGGCCGCGCCCCGGAGCGGGGCCGAGGAGCTTCTCGCCGGGCTCGTGGCGGAGGTTCTGGGGCTCCCCCGGGTGGGGCCGCTCGACGACTTCTTCGCCCTGGGCGGCCACTCGCTTCTGGCGACCCGGCTCGTGGCCCGCATCGCCCGCGTCTTCGGGGTCGAGCTGCCGGTCTCCGCCGTGTTCGTGACGCCGACCGTCTCCGGGCTCGCCGCGCGGATCGCCCAGGCGGGCCCCCCGGCGCTCCCGGCCCCGCCCCTCGTTCCGGTGCCGCGGGACGGCTCGCCGCTGCCGCTCTCCTTCGCCCAGAAGCGGCTCTGGCTTCTGGACCGGATCGAGCCGGGCAACCCGGCCTACAACGTGCCGGGCGCGGTGCGCCTCGCGGGGCCTCTGGACTGGACTGCGCTCGCCCGGAGCCTCGCGGGGATCGTGCGCCGCCACGAGGCGCTGCGGACAGTCTTCCGGATGGACCGGGGGCAGCCCGTGCAGGCGATCCAGCCCGCGGCGGCCCGGCTGCCGCTGGTGGACCTCGCGGATCTCCCCGCCTTCGCTCGGGAGGCCGAGGCGGAGCGCCTCGCCCGGCGCTCGGCCGCCCAGCCTTTCGACCTCTGGCGCGGGCCGCTCTACCGGATGCTCGCGCTGCGCCTGGCGCCGGCCGACCACCTGCTCCTCGTGACCTTCCACCACATCGTGGCGGACGGGTGGTCGCTCGCGGTCTTCTGGAGCGAGCTCGCGGCCCTCTATGAGGGCGTGCCGCTGCCGCCGCTGCCGTTGCAGTACCCGGATTTCGCGGTCTGGCAGCAGGAGCAGTTGCGCGGCGAGGCCTTCGAGCGCCAGCTCGACTGGTGGCGGGACCAGCTCGCCGGTCTGCCCATTCTGGAGCTGCCCACGGACCACCCGCGGCCGGCGGTGCGCTCCTTCCGCGGGGGCACGCGCGCGGCCTTCCTGCCCGCGGGACTGGCGGAAGCCGTGGAGCGCCTCGCCCGGCGCCAAGGGGTCACCCCGTTCATGGCCCTCCTCGCGGCCTTCCAGACCCTTCTCGCCCGGGTGACCGGCGCGTCGTCGATTCCGGTGGGATCGCCGGTCGCCAACCGCTCCCGGGTGGAGACCGAGGGGTTGATCGGCTTCTTCGTGAACACCCTGGTGCTCCGCGTCGAGGTGGGGGACGACCCGGCGTTCACGGAGCTCCTGGCCCGCGTCCGCGAGGTCTGCCTGGGAGCCTGGGCCCACCAGGATGTCCCCTTCGAGCGGCTGGTCGAGGAGCTGCGCCCCGAGCGGCACCTCTCGCAGAACCCCCTCTTCCAGGTCGTCTTCCTCTTGGAAGAGCCGCTGCCCGCCCGGTCCCTGGGGAGAGCCGCCGCCCGCGCCCGGAGGGTCGAGACGGGGACGGCCAAGTTCGACGCGACGCTCGCGGTCTCCCCCGAGGATGGCCCCGAGAACGGCGGGCTCGCCGTGAGCCTTGAATACGACGCGGCGCTCTTCGATCCCCAGACCGTCGACCGCCTTCTGGGGCACTGGCGCACGCTCCTCGAAGGGATCGTGGCCGACGCGGGGGCGCGGCTCTCGGAGCTGCCGCTCCTGACCGAGGGCGAGCTCGAGCAGGTCCTGGGCTCCTTTTGCGGGGTGGCCGTCCCCTATCCCCGGGAGGCGGCGATCCACGAGCTGTTCGAGGCCGAAGCCCGGAGGGATCCGGAGGCGGTCGCCCTGGAGATCGGAGACGGGCGGCTGACCTACGGCGAGCTCGATCTTCTGGCCAACCGCCTGGCCCGGCGCCTCCGCCGCGCGGGCGTGGGGCTCGGGTCGGCCGTGGGGCTGTGCGTCGAGCGGTCGGCCGCCCTGGTCGTGGGCATGCTCGGGATCCTGAAGGCGGGCGGCGCCTACGTCCCCCTGGACCCGGCCTACCCGGAGGAGCGCCTGGCCTTCATGGCCGCGGACTCCGGGCTCGCGGCCCTGGTCACCCAGCGCGACCTCCGGGGGGCGCTTCCTTCGGTCGCGGAGCGGGCCGGCGAGGCGGTGCTGCTCGACGCCTCGGGAGCGCTGGACGGCGCGGAGGAGGGAGCGGCACCCCTGCCGCCGCTCGCCGGAGGGTCCGATCTCGCGTACGTGATGTACACCTCGGGCTCCACCGGGCGCCCCAAGGGGGTGGAGGTCCCGCACCGGGCCGTGGTACGTCTCGTGCGGGGGACGGGCTACGCGCGGTTCGGCCGCTTCGAGGTCTTCCTCCAACTCGCCCCGGCCTCCTTCGACGCGGCGACGTTCGAGATCTGGGGTGCGCTCTTGAATGGCGCCCGCCTCGCCCTGTTCCCGGGCCGGGCCGGCACGCTCGAGGAGATCGCGGGGGCGATCGCGCGCCACCGGGTGACGACGCTCTGGCTCACCGCGGGCCTCTTTCACCAGATGGTCGAAAGCCGGCTCTCCGGGCTCGCCGGGGTCTCCCAGCTCCTGGCCGGGGGCGACGTGCTTTCGCCCGAGCCCGTGCGCCGGGCCCTCTCCGGGCTCCCCGGCACGACCGTGATCAACGGCTACGGCCCCACGGAGAACACCACCTTCACCGCCTGCCACCGGATGCGGGACCCGGGCGAGGTGGAGACCCCGGTCCCGATCGGGGCGCCGATCGCCAACACCCGCGTCCACCTCCTGGACCGGAGCTTGAAGCCGGTGCCGGTGGGCGTGCCGGGGGAGCTGTTCGCGGGGGGCGACGGCGTGGCGCGCGGCTACCGGGGCCGGCCGGACCTGACGGCCGAGCGCTTTGTCCCCGATCCCTTCGGGGCCGAGCCGGGCTCGCGCCTCTACCGCACGGGCGACCTCGCGCGGTGGCGCCCCTCGGGAAGGATCGAGTTCCTCGGCCGGGCAGACCGCCAGGTCAAGATCCGCGGCTTCCGGATCGAGCCCGCGGAGATCGAGGCGGCGCTCGCGCTTCACCCGGAGGTGGGGGCGGCGGCGGTGGTGGTGAGGGACGACCTGCCCGGCGGCCGGACCCTGGTGGCCTACGCGGTGCCGCGGGAGGGGGACGAGCTCGCCCCGGACCTCCGGGACTTCCTGCGGGAGAGCCTGCCCGAGTACATGCTGCCGTCCTTCTTCGTACCGCTCCCCGCGCTGCCGCTCACGGCCAACGGCAAGGTGGACCGCGAGGCCCTCTCGCGCCTCGGTCCGGTGCCCGGGGAAGGGGAGCGCGAGATCGTCCTCCCGAGGACCGCGCTCGAAGAACGGCTGGCGGGGATCTGGAGCGAGGTCCTGGGAGTGGCGACGATCGGCGTCCACGACAACTTCTTCGAGCTGGGCGGCCACTCGCTCCTGGCGGTCCAGGTGATCTCCCGGGTGAGCGACGCGTTGGGCGTGGGCCTCCCTCTCGCCGATCTCTTCGAGGAGCCCACCGTGGC
>DATHUD010000815.1:0-4028 GCA_035462575.1 Thermoanaerobaculia bacterium
TGGGGCAGGCCGCCCAGGAGGCACGCGAGCATCTGCGCGCGACACGGCCGCCGGGAGACCCCAGCGTCCTCGCCTACACCGTCTACGGCAACCCCAACGCCCGGGTGCTCTTCGGTGAGGATGCGGACGTCCGCAACGCGCCGCCGGCCATCCGCGAAAAGATCCACGAGTTCGGCCCACTCATCCGGCGCAAGACCGAAGGATTCGTCGGCCGGCAGTGGCTCTTCGACGCCATTGACCGCTTCGTCACGGCCGAGACCCGCGGCTACGTGCAGATCCTGGGAGATCCGGGGATCGGCAAGACCACCCTTCTCGCCGAGATGGTGAAGCGATGGAAACACCCTCACCACTTCAACGTCCGGAGCGAGGGGATCCAAAAACCCGAGCAGTTCCTCCCCAACCTCTGCGCTCAGCTCGTGGCGCGCTTCCGGCTGGGTCCCTCGAGCCTCCCGCCGGAGGTGTCGCGCGATGCGGCCGTACTGAGCAACTTCCTGGAAAAGGCCGCAGCCAAGCTCCGCCCCTCGGGCCGCAAGCTGCTCGTCCTCGTCGATGCGCTGGACGAGAGCGACCCGGGCGCGGTCACCCGGGGGTCGAACACCCTCTACCTTCCCGCCGAATTGCCGGACGGCGTTTTCTTCGTCGTCACCTCTCGACGCGGCGGGCCACCGCTGATTTATCGCTGTGCCGACCACAAAATCGACCTCCAGAAGGAGACAGAGAACAACTTCGCGGACGTGCGCCTGTTCGCTGAGAAATGGATCGGGAAGGAGGGAATCCAAACCTACATCCACAACCAGGGCCTGGAAAACGAGGCTTTCGTCGACGAGATCGTCCGCTTGAGCGAAGGCAACTTCATGTACCTGTACTACGTCCTGCCGGAAATCGAGAAGGGAACGTACCGGGACCTGAAGTTCACCGAGTTGCCGGCCGGCCTCGAAAGCTACTATGAGGATCACTGGCAGCGCATGCGCGTCCTCGACCGGCCGGCCTGGGAAGGCTACAAGCTCCCCGTGCTCGTGGCCCTGGCCATCGCGAAGGAGCCGATCTCCATGGACCTGATCGCAGACTTCTCCGGCGTCGAGAAGCGGACCCAGATCCGCGCCGCCCTGGACGAGTGGGCGGCGTTCCTACACTCGGCAGAGGTTGAAGAGGATGGTACTAAAGAGACCCGCTGGCGGCTCTACCACGATTCCTTCCATGATTTCATCGAGGCAAAGGACTTGGTTCAAGATGAGCTCGTGGACCTGAAAGCCGCCCACGGCAAGGCGGCCGATGCGTTGTGGAACGCGTTGTATCCGGAGACGTAATGGACGAGATCCCGGGGCCGAGCCGCCCGGGCTCGACCGAAGCCCAACGCCAAGCCTGGCCTCATCTCGTCTCCCACCTCAGTAAGGCCGGCAAAACGGCGCGCCTGTTCGAGCTCCTCGAGCAACGCGGCTTCCTCGCCGGCCAGGCAGATTTCTTCGGTGACTTCGGCCGGACCCGCGAGGATGTCGAAACCTTCATCCTCCCGGCAACCCTCGCCGCCGGGGATTGGAACCGTTTTCTCCGTTACGCCACGGTCACCCTTCATCTGCGGGGCCTTGCGGAGGCGCTCACCGAGCCGGAGATCCTCGAGGCCCTGGCGCAGAGCGGCCGGCTCAAACTCGCAACGGACCTCGCCGGCCGGCTTGCGGAGCCTCTGGAACGCGCCGCCGCGCTCTCCGTGATCGCCCAGAAATGCAGGAGCGATCCGGCCGACTTCCGGCAGAGGCTCGAGTCCCTCGGCCAGAGCCTGGAAGCTCCTTTGCCCCCCTCATCCGACCCGGCCGAGGTGGTGCGCCGCGGCGGGCTCCTGGCCCGGATGGCCCGCTTGCTCGGCCCGGATCTCACCTCCTCATGGCCTCTCTGGATCGCCAAGGCAGGCCTCTACCAGGAGGAGGCGGACCCGGTCTGGCGCGCCGTGGCCGAAAGCTGGCTCGATCGCGAGGAGACGGCGGAACCGGCTCTCTGGGAGGCTCTCCGGCAGATCCACCACCCCCAGGTGCTCCTCGACTTCCTCCCCGAGGCCCTGGGCCTGCGGGCTGCCGCCGATCCCGCAGAGGTCCTCACCCGTTTATCCTCGCTGTTCCAGAAAGAAGACCAGCGCAGCCGCGCCGTGCTCTCGTTTCTGAGCCGGCTGGCCGGCAGCCGGCCCGACGACGCGTGCGCCCTGTGGGAAAAGGTTTCCAACGAGAGCCTCTCCTGGACGGTGGAGCTGATCGAAACAGCCGGCCCTCTCCTCGCCCGGCTCGATTCCGAGCGCCTCGAAATCCAGGATCCGGTCACCCGGGCCGCCCTCCGCGTGGTGGTGCTGGAGGCCACGAAAGACCCGCTCCGGGCGGACGCTGCGCTGGAAGCCGTCGAATCGTTGCCCGACGGGCCGGAGAAGCTGCACTACGCCCTGCGCTACCTCGGAGCGCGTCCCAGTGAGCCCGAGGACGAGGTCCGCGGCCAGGTCGCCGCCGTGGCCCGCTACCTCCACGAAATCCGCTACGGCGCCGCCCCCGACGATCTGCGGCGGTATCTCGACCGGATCGCCCAGTTCTTCCCGGAGGAGCTCCCCTTCCAGGTGGAAAGCTTGTTCACGTCTCCGGCGAGCCACCCGGACGTCCTCTACGCCCTGATCCGCTCGGCGGAATCCACGGCGGTGCTCTTCCACATGATGGAGAACGCGTCCCGCTACGCCTCGCTCGCCGCGCGCAACGAGGCCGAGGCCTTCCGGCTCCGCGGCGAGATCCTGAACGGCGCGGCCCGCCGACTCTGCCTGCTGGGAGAAAGCCCCTGCGAGGTCATGGAAAAGGTTTCCCAGCGGCTCCTCCTTCAGGAAGAAGACGAAATCCGCTCTGCCCTCGTGCCCCTGGCGGCCGGCTTCGACGGAGCCGCGGAAACGATTGCAACGGGGATTCGAAACGGACGGCGAAATCTCATCGCCCGCCTCAGATCGCGCGCCTTCGATCCCGAAAAGGAGCTCCAGCCTTCCTCGCTGTTCGAGCAGGTCGCTCAGGCGGATGCTCTGGAGACCGAGCTCTCCGGCCTCAAGATGCTCCTCGGGCACCCCAACGATCCGGAGATGTTCGACCGGGTGCCGGCAAACCGGGTAGACCTCTTCCTGCGCCTGGGGTGGCACGCCCTCTCGTACGAAGCAAAACATGTCCAAACGGATTGGGATCCGCGGGCGATCCTCTCGCGCATCGAACCCCGGCTGGTAATCGAGGACGACGAATCCCTGGTCGCCTGGACTCCGGCCGTCGTGGCCCTGGCGGCCCAGCCGAACGACCGCCGGGCTGTGGCCGAGGTCGTCGAGGGAGCCGAGAAGATCGCCGGTCTCGAAGGAGTCCCCTGGCTCGTTCGGCGGAAGGCCCTGGAGAGCCTCCTGGCCTCCATCCCGGCCGTCTTCGTCCCTCTCGCCGGTGGGAGCCCTTCCCGGACCCGCCGGCGCGCCAAGGCGGCGCTCTCGGTCCTCAAACATCTTCCTGACCGTCTCCATCCGGGGGAGGCCCGCAACGAGGTAGCCGACCACAAGGAGGAAATCCTCGCCCTGGTGGACGCCGCCGGGCAACGCCTCGACCGGCCCGGGTCAGGAGAGGACGAAAGCCCGGACCTCCCCGCCGGCAAGTCGCCTTCGGACCCCGGCGTCGAGCCCCTCGTCCGCCGTCTATGGAAGCACTCCTCGAATGCGATGCGCAAGGAGCTGGCACACCGCTTCCAAGACTCTCTCGCGGGTGGCGGGCGTCTGCAGGCCGAGGCGGCGCTGCGCTGGTGGCTCCACGGACACCTAGCACCGCGCCGCGGAGAGCTCGATGAGCACGGCCTCGGCCGGGCCTGCGAAGCCGAAGACGCTCTTTCGCGCGCCCGCTCGTTGGGGGCTGACCGACAGGAAAGCCCGTGACCTCCCAGGACCCGGTCCGCGAAGCGGCCGTCCCACCGCCCAGGGTTCCCCCCCTGGGCTATCCGGACGACGCCCCAGGGGCGTGGCGCCGGTTTACCCGGCGCTGTTCGGATAGCCC
>DATHUD010000816.1:0-3406 GCA_035462575.1 Thermoanaerobaculia bacterium
AGGTGCGAACGAACGGACTGGCTGTCCCCGACCTTGATGTCACTTTTTACGGCCTGACCGAGTTTCGACTCGATGATCCGGATGGCAACCGGTTGTGGATCGGGCAGGACACATCGACACAAGCCTGACAGACGGAAGCCACTATAGCAGGCCTAACCTTTGACACGCCGCAAACTCTTCGCAATGTGCGGGCTCTCGTTCAGCGGCAAGACCACGCTCGCTCGAGCGATCGCGCGGCTGGCGGGGGCGGAGTATGTCAGCCTGGACGACATCAACGAAGAGCGCGGCCTTCGCGGGGGCGAGGGGATTCCTGTCGAGGAATGGGAACGGACCAGCGCTCTCGCCATCGAGCGGATGGGGAGGCTCTTCGACGCGGGCCGCGACGTCGTGCTCGACGATACGCTCTGTTTCCGGTGGCTGCGCGAACGGTACGCGGCCGTGGCAGACCGTCACGGCGCTCAGTTCGTCCTCATCTACGTCTCGACGCCTTTACCGGAAATTTACCGCGCCATGGCCGAAAACGATGCCGTCCTCCAGCGCGAGCCGATCCACTCGGACGTGTTCGAGGCGCACGCGCGGTCCTTCGAGCCCCCGGCCGAGGAAGAGCGACCGAAGGTGTACGACCGGACGGTGCCTGTGGAAGAATGGATCGCTTCTCACTTACTGCAAGAGCCCTGAGACATCCTGAAGGAGCGGCAGGGGGTGAGGGGCTGGGCCGCAGTCTGGTAGTATTGAAAGACCAACCTATCAGGAGGTCGCGATGTTGAATCCTGCGTTCTTCAAGCGTCCTGTCACCTCGAACCGGTTCGATCGGCGCCTGGGCCAGCTCCTCTGCCTTGGCGGTGCGCCCATCGTTTGGGTCGTCTCTGTGATGACGCTCCAGAGGATGAGCGATGAGCCGAGCCAACTCCTCACGGGTCTGCTCGCGGCATCCGCCGTAGCGATCGCCGTGGTAATCCTCGGGATCGTGGCCGGGCCGCGCCGGGCAGAAGCCTAGAATAGGGAACGCCCGCCAGGAGGCTGTTGAATGAGGCGAGGGCTCCCCCTTCTGGTGCTGATCGCATTCGGAGCGGGCGCAGCCTGCTCTGCCACGGCTCAGGAACTGGAGCGCGCGCTTTCGGTGGGGCGCGAGGTGGAGCGGCTGGCGGGGCAGCGCGTTTTCTGGCCGGGGTGGAATCCGCTGGCCATTCCCCTGGCGGTCTACACCGGCGAGAATACGTACCTCTTCCGCCACCCGTCACCCCCCGCGGGCTTCTCCCGGCTCGAAGGGGCCGGGGCGAACGTTTTCGTGATGGACGGGCGGCATCCGGAGGTCACCTCCAACACGAGCGCGGACATTGGCGGCACGGCCACCGCGACGCTCGTCGCGGATGGGGAGCGCGCCGCTCGGAGCGCGACCGAGCTCGCGGCCGTGGCGCTCCACGAAGCCTTCCACGTCGACCAGCGCAAGCGCCATCCCGGGTGGGCCGGGAACGAGGCCGATATCTTTCGTTACCCGACCGAAGACGCCCGGCTTCTGGGGCTTCGCCGCCTCGAGTCGGCGGCGCTTCGCCGCGCGCTCGGCGCTGCCGATCCCGCGGGCGCCGCGTGCTGGGCCCGGCTCGCCCTGGGTTATCGCCGCGAGCGCTTCGCCGGAATGGAACCGGCCTTCCCGGCGTATGAGCGCCTGACCGAGCTCAACGAAGGGCTTGCCACCTATATCCAACTTATCGCCGAGGGCAAGACGACGATCGAAATCCCGGCGGCCGAGTTTCCGTCCACTGAATTCCGCGCCCGGATCTACACTGTCGGGCCGGCGCTCGCCTTTCTGCTGGATCGCCTGCGGCCCGGGTGGCAATCAGCCCTCGAAGCGGATGACAAGCAGTTCCTCGATCAGGTGCTCGAGTCGGCGTTGTCGGGCGAACCCCAAAAGGGAGCGGCGCCGTGCGCGCTTGGGGCGGACGAAGCGGCAGAGATCCAGCGGACCGCGCAGGCGGACGCGGCGGCGGTGATCACGGTGCGAGGGGAGCGCCGCAAGGCCTTCGACGCCCGGCCCGGCTGGCGTGTGGTGATCCAGGCGGCCGAGGGGCAGCCGCTGTGGCCGCAGGGTTTTGACCCCTTGAACGTCGAGCGCGTCGAAGGCGGCGTCCTCCACACCCGTTTCCTGAAGCTGGGGAACGACGCGGGAGAGTTGCAGGCGATCGACGAGGCGGGCGTGGACATCGAGGCGCTCACCGAAGGGGCCGGAGCGCATCCGCTTTTCAACGGGGTCCGCCGCGTGTTCGCGACGGGATTTGCGAAGCCGGAGATCCGGACCGAAGGAGAGCAGGTGATCGTCAGCACCCCCGGCTTCAAGGCGCAATTCAGGAAGGCGGGCGTGCAGGTGAACGGGACGGAAGTGCTCGTCCGTCTGGAGGCACGATGAATCATCCCAACTGGAAGTGCCCGAAGTGTGGCCACCAAGAGCTCGAAGAGGGCGAGATCCACGTCGCGGGCGGCGTTGTGGACAGCCTTTCCGATACGGAGAGCCGGAAATTCCTTTCCGTCACCTGCAAGCAGTGCACGTACACGGAGTTCTATCAGGCCAAGTCCAATCCGCTGGTGGGGATTTTCGATTTGTTTGTGGGAGACACGTTCAAGGTGTGAGGGGCTCTGTCTACGGCAGCACGGCCGCGCAAGCGTCCGGCCGATGGGTCTCCTGGATGTCCTGATTCTACCTGCCTTTGGGAGGAGGAGCGCAAAGCGGCGGTCCGCGCACCTTTAAGGTCAAAGGAGGAAGAGAGATGAAGGCCAAGCTCTGTCTGGCCGTGTTGGTGTTGCTCGCGTTTGGAGCGGTCTCGGCGAACGCTCTGGCCTGCATGTGGTGCGACTGCACGATGGAGTGCTCGCGGGGGTGCCGCGACATCACCACCTGGCAGGTGACCACGTGCGGCGCCTGGGGGGATGTCTGCATCGGCAGGCCGGCCTGCCTCGCCTGGATCGGCCCGGAGAATCCCCTCTCGCCTTCCGGTAACGGCGAGCAGTTCGCAGGAATCGAGCCCGCGGTCTGCTCGGAGCCGGCGACCGTGACCCCCTGACGGATTCGGGAACGATCAGATCGCAGGAAGACCCGCTGGGCTAGGTGGGGGATCTCTGGCCCCGGGCCCGAACGCGCATAGACTAGAGCGCGGTGAACGCACGCCGCTTTCTCTGGAGGGTCTTGCCGCTGTTCGTGCTGCTCGGGGCCGTCTACGCCCGGGTTATCCCCGTGGGGGAGGCTCCGGACGAGCCGGCGCACCTCGCATATATCGATCACATCGTGGGCGAGGGATCGCTCCCTCCGATCGGGCTGGATCGGAGCCCGTACGCCTACGAGAGCTTTCAACCTCCGCTCGACTATCTCGTGTCCGCCCTCCTTCTGCGGGGGCTCCACGGCGGCCCGGCGGCG